>JAILEM010000042.1 GCA_024687745.1 Lachnospiraceae bacterium | reverse complement strand
CTTGGAGCTAATGCCCAGCTGTCAAAGCCCGAGATAGGAAGACTTGTTGAAGAGATCGATAAGCTTCTTATGAATTAATCTGCATCCATATCCTTTAGCGAGGATATAGTATATGTTTATCAACTCTTGGAGAGCAGTCCTGTTTATATTGTGGCTTTTACACTTGACTTTAGCCTTGCCATGTTTTCTGATAAATTCAGAAAACGTGACAAGGTTTTGTTTTAAGCTGAAGAGAAGAAGAGAAACGCCGGATCCACATCCATTATTTATGCAACTTCAAAAGAGATGCTGATGAAAAACAACATTTTTCGAGAGGGAGAGTTACGGATCAGGGATGGGAAATTGGATATATAGTTAAAATTCAGTATTAAAAATTGAAAAACAAAGGATGATAACATGAGAAGAACAGTAGTAACATTTTTATCAATCGGATTGGTGATTTTTGGTATTTCAGGATGTTCAAATGCCGGCAACAACTTTGATGTTACAGCCAACATAACAGAAGAGAGCACAGAATCGGGAGAAACGAAAGAAGCAGAGGAGATAGAAACAGTTAAAGAAGATACTGCTGAAGAAGCTTCGAAAACCGAAATAGATAAATCGGCTGTTCTTGATGCATATGATAAAACCAAAGCTGATCTGGGCAAGTACTATTATGTATGGGATAGTCCCAAATTTGAAATCCCATTATTGCTTATAACAGATTATTGTGTCATCGGAGAAGATGCTGAACTATTCGGTCATGGATCAGCATATGACTGTAAAGTGTATTTTGCTGATCCGAATAAAGGAATGAAGGTGATAGAAATCGGTAATATGAAGGCTCTTTCAACCGCATATCCTCTTGCCGGATCTGATGATGGACTGTTTGCTGCCAGCGATCATAATGTTTTTCAGTACATACCTGATTATAAGGAGGGTAAGCTGATCCTTTGGTATGGGTTTGAGGATAATGTGATTAATACTGTAATGGAACATACCGGATATTTAAAGATTACGGATGGAAATATGGAGGATGTGGAAAAGGTTGACCAAACACAGGCATATGACTCTTATTATTCTGCTGAAGTATTTTCATTTGAAAGAACAAGTGATGTATCAGAGCCGTATGAGTTCTACAATCTTTCTAAGGAATACGAGCTTGAGCGTGAAATGTATTTATATGCTGTAAATCTTGTTGAGAATGGGAAATATCGTGATTTTGAAGGTGATATCGGAAATATTCTAAGTGAATATAAGGATATTGATATTGATGGAGATGGGGAAACAGATACAATCGAGAGATTTGAAAATACAAATTCAGAATACGCTTACTCGTTCTCTTTCAGTAATGGAAATACGCTTAAAACACCTACTTTCTCTGACTCTCCTAATGAAGGAGAGATCATTGAATTAAAGGATATGGATGGGGACTATAAAGATGAAATCCTAATAACTCATTATACTGATGGTACAGGTGGCCCTGTAGCATGGGATGTTTATTTGTATTATTGTAATGATAAAAATATATGGGAAGAAATAACAATAAAAGATGAGCATATTCAGATTCAGGACATAGCGGATGTATGTGATTTTACAATCGGATCAGATTATGAACCCATGCTGGTTTCTGTTGAGCTTACAGATGATGGTATTGCCATGCTTATAGACTACGGTTCCAAGCTGGGAGCGAATCAGATATTTGATCTGGATGTATTCCTGTTTGATTATAAAAACGGTAAACTATCCCTGTCGGAACACTCATCTGAATTAGTTGGCAAATATTGGCCGAAGAATGTTGAGGGGACGTATTAATGTAGCAGAAATATGTCTGCAAAGCAGACCTGAATCCGGAGCCGGGGACTCGCGAGCGAGTCTTGATCACGCAGATCATTCTGATATCAGAAGCATTCCACTGTCTGTAAATAACGGGATGGTCCTGTGCGTGCTTTCGGAGAGAGCATAGGTGCCGTCATCCTGTTCTACCCATGTCATCAAAAGTTTTCTGTCGTTTTCTTTATCTTTAGGATTAAAATATCCGTCCTTAATATCGGGAATATGAACGTACTCATTCTTTATCGCCGCTGAGCCCTCCTCTGCATAAATATAAAAACCATAATCCCAGTCTGCATTCTCTATGGAATAGGTATAACCGTCCTCATTTTTTTCTATTATTATATCCTTGTCCGGATCAAGATAGTGATCTTCTGTGATGATCTCAGATCCGGATCGAGAGGAAGGTGTGGTATCATCTACGGTCTCTTCGCGGTAATGGGTAACAAGATGAAGGGTGAGATCTTCTTTTTTTAATGTGCCACTTTCGAGAAACAGGGCTTTTTGGCCTGTGGATACCGAAAGATGGCTGTTCGTGTTTCTTAATTCAAAATCTTCAAAGATCATGCCGCATTCTGCGGAGAGTTTATCCAGCTC
>JAILEM010000033.1 GCA_024687745.1 Lachnospiraceae bacterium | reverse complement strand
CAAACCTATATATGGAAGAATACGGGAGCCGAGTTTAAGGATAATGTTTATATAATCTATACTTCTTCAGACAAGCTTCCGCAGCGTGATTACGACTTTGTTACACCAACGGTAGCACCGGACGGCTCTATAACCTTTACTATAGATCATCTCGAGCCTTCGGCCATACTGACGGTAGTAAGGGTAAAATTAAAGTAGATGGCCGTGATATCGGCAGAATGTGAGAGTCTATCATGAACGAACATGAGAAAAAGCTTGCCTGTATGACCAGGGAGCAGATGGGCGAAGAGGAATATAAAAGGATAAAGATCCTTACGGGAAATATGAAGAGAGTGGCGGATCTTATGACCTGCATCCCCGGAGCCATAGAGGAATTTGAAGAGGATACGGAGGGCTTTTTAAAAAAATATTCCTTAGAATCTCTTGATGCGAAGGAAATGCGTCTTATCTTTCTCTCCGAAGACAATGAATATAAGGCAAAGCTCTTTAAGTCAGAGGATGTCCTTGACAGGATAAGTGAATCAATGTTCCGTTATGCACAATTTGTGCAGAATAAACTCCTTTTCAGGGATTTTTTGAGAGATAAGGGATGTGCGCCCTCAAATAAGACAGTGAGCATATGGAGAGACAGGAACAATAAGCGTTGTGACAGTGCACTTGGCGGCGTAAATATTTCCTTTATACATGCGATACTGACAATAGAGCTCGCAGAGGGGTGCTCGGTGGGATGTGATTTCTGCGGCCTTGGAGCAGAGAGACTCAAGGCGGTATTCAGATATACAGATGAAAACGCTGCCCTGTTTAAGGGCGTATTAAAGGTTCTTCACGAAGTGCTTGGGGATGCGGCGGGCTTTGGAATGATGTATTTTGCAACAGAACCCCTTGATAATCCCGATTATGAAAAATTTGAAGAGGATTATTTCAATGAATTCCATATGCTTCCTCAGATAACGACAGCGGTTTTTGACAGAAATATCGAGAGAACAAGGTATTTTGTGCATGAGCTAGATGAAAAGCAGGGCTTCATACACCGTTTCAGCTTAAGAAGCCTTGAGATGGCAAAGACTGCCCTTAAGGAATTTACCCCTGAGGAGATGGTAAATGTCGAGCTTATAACCCAGTATGAGGAGAGTCCCTATTTCCTTCCGTATACGGTTGTCGGAAGCGAGATAGAGAATAAGGATAAGAGAAAAAAGACGAGAAAGAACGCAAGGCTCTTAGATGAGGCTCTTGCAGAAACTCTCGATGCCCCTGTCCTTAAGAATGAGATAAAGAGGCTAAAGGGCCTTAAGCATGTTGATCCGGGGACCATATGCTGTGTAGACGGCTTCAGGGTCAATATGTGCAAAAAGACCATCAACATCCTTACCCCCTGTCATCAGAATGAAAAGTATCCAAACGGTATCTCGGAAACTAAAGAGGTATCCTTTAATGATGAAAATGATTTCAGGGATAAGCTACTTCTTCTCATAGATGAGTATATGAAGGAAAACGTACCCGATGAGGAAGCCTTGGAGCTATATGATTACCTGAGGCTTGAGAAATCTAAAGAAGGGATCTTTCTTATCAGTGACATAAGCGGATACAGACTTCCCATAGATAAATACGATAAAAGGGATATTGAGGAAAACCGTCCCAATATGGCAGTAAATTTAGTAGAAAAACTTTTACGGGGAGTGTATAATAAGAATCAACTTGTAAAAGCTGTCATGAGCGAAACGGGAGCACCTCCCGAAAACATATACTGGCTTATAAATCAGTTGTGGAAACAGGGACTTATTAAGGACACTAAATTTTTCTGACTCAGACAATAACTGTTTCGTATTATATCAATGACAGATCGACAGGCAGCGGAGTGGTCTTATGGACGAAAGATTGGCAAAGGAAGAAGATGTATATAAATTAGGCTGGATCAAACGGTTTATGGAATATGAAACTATGATCCCGGGCTTTAGTAAGGAAGAAAAGGCTGATCCTGTAGGAACTCTTAAAAAATACGGGTTTCCTTTAAAGCCGGAAGAGGTTTCCTTTTACCCGACGGATCCGGCGGATCGCTATACGATGAGGCCTGTATATCCCGAGACGGCAGCTGCAAAATATGCAGAATATATGAAGCATAAGATCGCCTTCAGGGACGAGCTCAAGGAGATCAATACACCTGAAAATGAGGCCATGAGAAGGTGGCATAAGAGGCAGAAGGGAAGAAGTCTTGCAGAGCTTGGGGCAAGATGTGATGCTCTGGTTCATGTTCCCTTTGCGATAGAGTTAGCCGACGGATGCTCGGTGGGATGCAGCTTCTGCGGACTTAATGCCGGAAGGCTCAAGAGTGTGTTCAGGTATACGGAAGAAAACGCTGTTTTGTTTAATGAGGTTCTTGAAGGAGTTAAGGAACTCATAGGTGAGAGTGCCGGCTGCGGAACCATGTATTTTGCATCCGAGCCTCTTGATAATCCCGATTATGAACTGTTTCTTAAGGATTATGAGAGGATCTTTCACAGGATACCCCAGATAACAACGGCTACGGCTTTGAGACATAAAGAGAGGATGCATGAGCTTCTTAAGGAGATCAATGAAGAGGGAAAGACCGTATACAGGTTTTCCGTATTGTCTCTTGAAGATGCATATAAGATATTTGAGGAATTTACA
>JAILEM010000026.1 GCA_024687745.1 Lachnospiraceae bacterium | reverse complement strand
TGAAATTACGATATCGTAATAGAAAGGATTAAGAGCATGGAGAACTTAAGACTCCTTATACAGGCTTTGGAATATATCGAAGATAATCTGACGCAGCCTATCAAAACGGAAGCCATTGCTGATCATCTGCACTGCTCTAAATCCACTATTGAAAAGCTTTTCAAGTACATTAACAACATAAGTATCAGGGATTACATAATCCGTAGGCGTATGAGCAAGGCTTCAAGAGACATTGTCCACAGTCCCGAAAAAACACTTCTCGATATAGGTATAGAGTACGGATATGGCAGTAATGAAGCCTTCACAAGAGCTTTTTATAGTGTGTGGCAGGTATCGCCTTCGGAGTTTCGAAAGAATCCCTCTTTATTTGAGCTTTTTCCCGGATACAGAATTGACCGGGAGCTAATGGAGGAAAAGACGATGGCAGATAGAAAGAAAATTGATATTAGTGAATTATATGACTGTATAAAAGGCAGAAAAGGATGCTTCCTTATCCTTGGAGACATCAAAAGCCTTATACCTATCAACGAGATCTCCCATAAAGCTGGTGACCTTGCAATAATAACCGCCATGAAACGAATGGAGCAGGCAGCAGGACCTGATGACGTTGTTTTCAGGATTGGCGGCGATGAATTTGTCATACTTACAAACTCATCAGATGAAAATTATGCCAAGAAAGCCTGTGAGGAAATCTTAAATCACAATGAAGAGTGCATAGTATGGGAGGGAAAAGAAGTCCCGATGTCAATGTACGTTAAGGCAGTTCGCTATGAAGGCGGCACAGCCCTTAGATATTCTGAGTTTTTTACCATGCTTCAAAATGAACTCAGTGATGAGTACAAAAAGCAGTATTCGGGCTGAACAATACGGCCTAATAATCTTACAAAAGACAGACAAGGATTTAATGAGTAGAAAGTAAGATCGGAGTATTTTTTTGAGATTTACTTGGATGAATATGTTATAATTACGGGCGTGATGATATTAAATATCAGTTTTACGCACGATGTAAAATCATAAAAAATATATTGACTCTGACATTATGGTAGGGATTAATGTAGTGGCGAGCTCAATAAAACATCCATGGAGGTGAATGAAATGCTTAAAATAGGAGAATTTTCAAAACTATCCAGAGTAAGTATCAGAATGCTTCGCCACTATGATGATATCGGACTTTTGAAACCGGCTAGGACGGATGACTTTACCGGATACCGATATTATAGTGAAGATCAGTTATTTGTTATTGCCAGGATTACGGCACTGAAGGATATGGGCTTTGCCCTTGCTGATATCGTGCGTATTCTTGAAATATATGATGATAAGGAAAAAATGGAAGATTTCCTTGTTGCCAGACAAAAAGAATTATCCAAACAGGCAAAGGAAACGGAGTATAAGCTGATGCTTCTGGATACAGCCCGAAAGAGGCTGAGAAAGGAGCAAAAAATGAGTTTTGATGTCACAGTAAAATCAATACCGGAGAGATATGCAGCCACGGTACATATGGTCGTTCCGCATTATGAGGATGAAGGTATGGCATGGGGAATGATGGGGGAATGCAAAGAACCTCTTATTCCTGCAGAACCTTGTTACGCCATTGCAGAGTTTCTTGATGATGAGTTTAGGGAAGAAAATGTTGAGATCATCGTATCGATGGCAGTAAAAGGAAAATATGAGGATACTGAGCATGTAAAGTTTAAAACAATTCCTGCCATCAAGGTTGCAAGCTGTGTTGTTAAAGGCAATTACGATCAAATGGGAGATGCTTACGCAACGGTTGTCTCATGGATCAAGAAAAACGGATATAAGATGAACGGTCCAATGTTTAATATTTACCATGTTGGCCCTGTACAGACGCAGAACCCGGAAGAATTTGTTACCGAAGCATGTTTTCCTGTGGAGTAATATTGTAAAATACAATCGGGAAGGGATTTTTCTCTTCTCGATTGTTCTATCCGCATGTTTAAGGAGAAAAAATGCATTTTGTTAAGGCAAAAGGAATTCTCACAAAGAACTCAGGTTTTGTGGGAATGAATATATATCGAGGATGTAGTCACGGATGTATTTATTGTGACAGCCGAAGCAGTTGTTACCAGTTCACTCATCCCTTCGAAGATATAGAAGTAAAGGAGAATGCACCTGAACTTTTGGAAACAGCATTAAGGTCCAAAAGAAAGAAGTGCATGATCGGAACAGGATCCATGTCCGATCCTTATATGCACTGCGAGGAAGAATTAAGGTTGACAAGAAGATGCCTTGAGATTATCTTACGGTATGGCTTCGGAGCCTGTGTTCAAACCAAATCTGACCGTATTCTTCGAGACATAGATATTCTTGATGAAATTAATAAAAAAGCTAAATGCGTAGTTCAAATGACACTTACAACATATGATGATGACTTGTGTAAAATCATTGAGCCCAATGTTTGTAATACCAAACGACGCATCGAGGTACTGGGAGAAATGCAGAAAAGGGGAATACCGACTGTTGTATGGCTGACGCCTATTTTGCCTTTTATCAATGATACAAAAGAGAATATCACAGCAATTTTAAATGAGTGCGTAAAGGTGGGGGTAAAAGGTATTATCGACTTTGGAATGGGACTGACACTTAGAGAAGGTGACAGGGAATACTACTTTGCCGCCCTTGATAAAAATTTCCCAGGTCTTAAAGAACGCTATATCAAAATATATGGCAATTCTTATGAGCTAACAAGTCCAAAAGCAAAGGAACTTAATAAGATTTTTTATGATATCTGCCGGAAAAATGAGATAATTTGTAAACCCGACGAATGTTTCGGATTTATGAATGAGTTACCGGATAAATATGAGCAGATGAGTATATTTGACATATAATCAAGAAGGTTGATGATGGAACACGGCGTGTAGGTTTATAGATGTTTTGGCAAGTGATAACAACGTAGAGTGTTACGTTGTTGCAAAATAAAGAATGACCGTTACAGCTCAATGGATTGAACTGTAACGGCTTTTTTGATGCGTTGACGGGAGGTGTATTGGTTATTCTTGCAGTAATTCGAAGAGCTTTTTGAAATTGCTTATAGTTGACTCGCTGAAATCTTCTAATTTAGCGTGAATCTTGAGCTCTGAAGCGCCAAGGGCCTTCTTTTCCATTATTACAGGATACTTCTGCTTATCTTCTTTGCTGAACAAATCTTCTATCGTTTTTACTGGTTTTCCGGTTTCTGCATCAGCATAGATTTCCGAAAGATTGTGAACGCTGACAAAGTCACTATTTTTAGCTAACTTAAACATTTCCATAGCATTGGTGTAATCTGGAAGAATGTCCTTTAAAACTTCTTTGTCAGTGCATGGGCCAGATTCCAACCAATCTTGATAAATACCTAATCCCGAACTCTGTATGGCATTCCAAATAAGATGATGGTTGTTGTATGGCTTAGGGCTGACGACAGAACATTTTGAAATAATTGCATTGATCTGTTGTCTGTGGGTGGAATACGAATACTGTGTATCATATTCACTAGTTAGCTTTTGGATAAGGTTGTCCAATTCCATGGCCAAATAAGCGTCATTCATATCATAATTGTAAAAAATGTTTCTTATTTGATTTAATTCTTTGAGCAGTGTTTCTTTTTTGATTTCAACATGCTTTACGGGTTGCTTGGGTTTTTCTATGTTCCAGCTGCCTTTTTTTGCGATATCAAGAACATATTCTGCCTTGAAGCTGTCATCGGAATAACACAGTGCAACAGAGGGATTTCTGTCCTTATCATC
>JAILEM010000209.1 GCA_024687745.1 Lachnospiraceae bacterium | reverse complement strand
GATGTACAAATAATTGCACATGGACTATGATATTATGATACCGTCAACAAAGACCGATAGTAAGCCGGAGGTGACGGTATCATGTTATGTTACGACATAAGACTACGTTATGCAGAAGAAAAAACAGTTTTTGAGAAATCGGCGGATAATAAGGAAACCGAGCTTGAGGAAAAACTGCAAAAACTGAATGCAGGTGTATATGCATTAACTTCAGAGGATGATTTTTATGCTGCTGTTTATAGGACTGATGATGACTTCCTTGATTTTGCTGTTGCTGCATGGCCCGGTAAGATATCTGTGTCAAAAATCCGTAAAAAGCTCGAATGGGCTGTAAACAGCTTATATGGTGTATCAGGTGCAAAAGTTCAAAGCTTATCGGAGATAACGGCGAAGAAGTTTATCATGATGCTGGAAGAGTCAGATAACAGAGAGTACCTGAAACGAAGCACGAGGCGAACAGGCAGGGATCTTGAACTTGATTATTTTGATAATAGTTTTTTCAAGATAAACGAGGAGATGTCTCCGGCGGAAAAGCTAACGAAAAAGCAGGCTCTTGAGAAGGCTAAATTAATTATGGCGGATAAGAGTCTTTACGAGGAAATAGACAGGATCTATGCTTCGGAAAATAGTAAAAAGTTTTATGGATATCCCGTACATTACCGCATTCAGACCGGCAACAGGGAAGCGGGCATGACCATCGTTAATCTGCTGATCCAGATGTTGCATAGCCAGGGACGGATTCTGAGTTCAAGAATCAATTTCATAAGTGAGATAGGTGAAAACTGCTATGACGAGAGCGACCTTGAACGTATATGCAGACATGCGGATGGGGCTGCTGTTGTCATAGAAATGAAAGGATCTGAAGAGAATCACGGTAATTACGCCACGAGTTATGAAGCTGTTATAAGGTATCTCGCAGATCTGGTTGAAAAGTATCATACTAATACACTCTTCTTCTTTTTGGAGGATATTGCAAGGCCGGGCTTTACTAGGGAGCTTATGGCAAAGGTTACGGATTGTATTGACATACTGGATATCAGCGAGGGTACAGGCAATAGGGATGAAGCGATAGAGTATTTTAAGCATCTTATCAAGCAGTATTCCTATACTGACCTTGCGGACGATAGCATAGGAGATTATCTTCCCAAAAGAAGAAAAACCTTCAAGTGTCATGACATACACAGTGCTTTCAACAGATGGAGCCGGGATGTACTTCGCAATAAGGCATATAGTGCATATAAGAAATGCAAGGGCATAGAGAAGAGGGAAAGCCGCAAAAAGGGAAGTGCATACGATGAACTTCAGAAAATGGTCGGGTTGACAGAGGTCAAGAAACTGGCGGATCAGATCATCGCTTCCTATAAAATGCAGACAGTTCGTGAGAATTATGGATTCAAGGACTGCACTATATCAAAGCACATGGTATTCACAGGTAATCCGGGTAGCGCCAAGACCACTGTAGCAAGACTTCTTGCGGATATTCTTACAGACGAGGGTGTTCTGAAATCTGGTTGCCTTGTGGAGTGCGGCAGGGCAGATCTTGTGGGTAAGTATGTTGGATGGACGGCTAAAGAGGTAAGGGACAAGTTCAAAGAAGCTGAAGGAGGCATTCTTTTCATTGATGAAGCATACTCTTTGGTCGATGATAGCAAAACATACGGAGATGAAGCAATTAACACGATTGTGCAGGAGATGGAAAACCACAGGAGCAGTGTGATTGTTATATTTGCCGGATACCCGGACAAGATGAAGGAATTTCTGAACAGAAATGAGGGACTAAGGAGCAGGATAGCGTTTCATTTGGATTTTCCTGATTACAAGGAGGATGAGCTTATCAGTATCCTTGATCTTATGCTTAAAGAACGGGGGCTGAGGACTGACGAGAAATCAATGTCGAAGTGTCGTGATATATTTGCAAGAGCCTGTAAGGAAGAAGAATATGGGAATGGCAGATTTGTCAGGAATCTGATTGAGCAGGCGATGCTGAAGCAGGCGCAGAGGCTTATAGCCGGGAATAAAAAGGGAGAAATTTCCAAAGCAAGCGCCGCAAAACTGGTTGAAACGGACTTTGATGTGAATATTGCCGAGGCGTTTGATAACAAAAGAAAACTTACGATAGGCTTTTCGGTCTGACATGGGAAGTATGTACAAAAAAATGTACCATCATGGAAACGGATGTGTTAAAATTTTATAAAGAAAAATCGTCGAAACCATGGAGGTGCGCTTATGTACGGTAATGACAGAAAGAAACTGCTCATACTCCTGATACTTGATGTGTTGCAGAGAAACTCCGATGAAAGCCATCATCTGACACAGCAGGAGATTTTACGGCTTCTTGAGGCGGAATATGGCATTGTCTGTGACAGGCGGTCTGTGAAGGCGAATGTTCTTGACCTTATCGACATGGGTTATGACATCAACATGGATGATGGATATTATCTTGCCAGTCGTGAGTTTGAAGATGCAGAGCTGCGTATGCTGATAGACAGCGTACTTTTTTCAAGGCATATATCTTTGACACAGGGCAGGCGGCTCATTGAAAAGCTGGAAAAGCAGTCAAATAAGTATTTCAAGGCGAAAGTGTCTCATGTGAGGGCATTGCCAGATCTTAACAGGACGGAGAATAAGCAGGTGCTGATAGTCCTTGATACCTTGAACGATGCAATAGATCAGGGTAAAAAGGTCAGATTCATGTATAACTCATATGGAACGGACTTTAAGCTCCATCCGCGACGGGAGGAAAAGTACCTTGTCAATCCGTATCAGATGGTGGCAAATAACGGAAGGTACTATCTGATCGGGAACGTGGATAAATATGATGACCTTAACCACTATCGCATAGACAGAATTACTGATATTGAAATGACCAATCTTCCGGTTAAGCCGATGAAGGAGGTTGAAGGGCTTGAAAACGGGCTGAACCTTCCAAAGCATATGGCGGAGCATATATATATGTTCTGTGGGGACAGCGTATCAGTGACTATGAAAGCAACATCGGGGATGATGGACGATCTGATTGACTGGTTTGGCAAGGATTTTCATATCATTGAGAAAAACAAGGAGAACGGTGAAATCACCATTTCGCTGAAATGTAATTATAATGCTATGTTTTACTGGGCTTTGCAGTATGGGGCATATGTGGAAATCCTTGCGCCGGATGAACTGAGAAAAGAGCTTGCGGAGACCATAGCAGATATGAACAAAAAGTATAACGGAAAATAAACCGAGGAGGCTAAAGCTATGACGGAAACTAATGAAGCAATGGAAAGGCGCACGGAACTTCATATGCTCACGGAGATGTCTGAATATGCAGGTGTATCCGGAATCAGAGAAATCCTTGAAGAGACTGAGGGGTGGGATGATATTGCTGCATTAGCTATAACCGATATAAACAGCGTCCAGGCGTTCCCTGATGCCGCTTATTACGGGAAAGACCGTGATATTAAGCTTATTTACGGAATGACGGTAACGGCATATCATTTCGGGGACACAACGCCATGTGTGCTTATCGCAAGGAATGAGGCTGGGAAACACAACCTTTTTAGGATAGTTACGGAGGCATATAAAAAAGATAATGCGGGGAATCCAGTAATAGAATGGGACTATCTCCAGAGCCATAAAGAGGGGGTATATATAGGAGCATCATGCGATGGAGAAGTGACCAAGGCTGTATGCGAAGATAAGACTGATGATGAAATAAAAAAAATAATATCGGGTTACGATTATATTGAGATACAGCCCTGTGAGAACATGTTATATGTCAATGAATCCGGCAATGCTGAGGATATGACACGTAGGATAGTAAAACTGGCATATATGGAGAATAAGTTAGTAGTAGCTGTGTCAAATGCTGCTTTTATATATCCCGAAGATCAGCTCTGCCACGAAGTGCTGACTGATATGGATCCGCATACCGAATGCGATCAGAGATCGTTATATATACGAGGCACGTCAGAGATGCTTGAGGAGTTTGCGTTTCTTGGCGCGAACAGAGCAAGGGAAGTTGTACTTGATAATCCGAATAGAATTGCGGATGAATGTGAGGAATACAATCCAATTACCGAGAAGAAATATATACTGAGGTTTACAAACGAAGATAAGGAGCTTGAAAAGATATGTTATGAATCGGCATATAAACAGTACGGGAAACCTCTGCCGGATATCGTGGAGAAACGCCTGATTGCCGAATTGTCTGCCATTCGTGAGAATGGATATTCATGTATATATCTGTTTTGGAAGCTTCTGACGGATAAATCGAAAGAAATGGGATATCCAACAGGAAGCAGGGGAAGCGTTGGAGCGTCGTTAGTTGCCTGCTTTAGCGGAATTACTGATGTTAATCCTTTGCCAGCACACTATTACTGCCCTAAATGTCACAGGTTTGAGCTATTCAGTAGTAAGCCGGAGGACTACTGGTACACGGGATATGATATTCCGGTGAAAAGTTGTCCTAATTGCGGAACAGATATGAAAAGGGATGGGTTTAATATTCCGTTTGAGCTATTCTCAGGCTTGAATAACGATAAGGAACCTGATATAGATATTAATTTTGCAAGCAATATACAGAATAAGATTATTCAGTATGCGGGTGAGTATTTCGGTGAGGATAACGTTGTCCGGGCAGGAACTATTTCTACTATTACGGAAAAGACAGCGGCATACAAACTGTATGAGTATGCAGAAAAAACAGGTAATAACAGATATGCCTGCTTCTTCCAAATGAGGAATAAAAGAACACATCATTTTGATTCTTACGGATTCGTATATGATTATCATGATGAGATGACAGGGATAGATAGGGATGAGTTTATAAAAAGCTACAGGGAATGGGAAAGTGATGAAGAAGAACTTGTAAAGAAGGTATCCGGGACAAGAAAGAGCATGGGAGTCCATCCTGGCGGCATTATAGTAGTGCCTGATGGTACGGACATGACAGAGATAACCCCTGTTCAATATAAGAGGATACTGGATAGATATGTTAAGATTACCCATTTAGACTATCATGCGATTGATTGGAACGTCATGAAATTTGATGTTTTGGGACATGACTCACCTACAATACTTCATGAACTTGAAAGGGAGACAGGAATTGGCCTTGTTGATATCCCTTATGATGATGAAAAGGTTTTGAGCCTTTTTCAAAGCGCGGAAGTCCTTGGCTTCAGAGAGAGGAAGCTAAATGGAAGATCATGTTTTGGGACACTTGGGATTCCTGAGTTTGGTTCTGTTTTCGCATGGGAAATTCTTGCATCTGTAGGTGTGGAGAGATTTTCGGATCTTATGAGAGTATCTGCACTTCAGCATGGAACGGGTTGCTGGGAGGATAATGCGGAAATACTTGCAGAAGATGGTCGGGAATTAAAAGATATGATCACATATAGGGATGATATCATGCTTTATCTTGAAAGCAAAGGGATAGATCAAGGCACGGCCTTCAAAATGATGGAGAATACCCGTAAAGGGAAAAGGAGGCATCTTGCGGACGAAGAAGGGGATTCATTGATGAAGGAGGCAGGTATTCCGAAATGGTACATTGATTCTACCAGGAAAATAGCCTATCTGTTTCCGAAAGCACATACCGTTAGCTATGTCAAAATGGCATGGAAACTTGCATATTATAAGCTATATTACCCACAGGAATTTTATCAGGAAGTCCTGCGTTATAAGGAGATACCTAATGAGATTAGGAGAGAACCTGATATGTTGGATTTGTTGATCATGCACATGGAAATGGATGATGAGATTACCTATGACGAACGGGAAGAACTTCGCAATTTGTATATCCTTGCAGAAGCAAGAGACAGGGGATGCGATATAAAGAGGATATTAGAACACCAGGAGGGATAATGTATGCCTTCAAATAATATTTTTAAGTTTGCAACAAAAGAGTTATCACAGGATGCCTTTATCTGTTGGTGCGTTAATTGGATAAACTATCCGGGAGAGCCGCTACATCAGTTAGCTGCTGATATCCTGCACCTTCTTGGACAGGAAAAGATCGACGGGGAAATTGTGATAAAGCGGCAATTCAAAAAGGCAGATGTCATTTTTGTGTTTCCGGAAGAAAACAGGGTTATTATCCTTGAGGATAAAACATTTACATCTGAGCATGATGATCAGATTGCCAAATATAAAAAGGATGTTTATGAGGCAGCAGGTGAACTTGGGTTATCAGAACCGGAGATAAGGACTGTATATTTTAAGACGGGATTCTTTTATGATGCAGATGAACTCATAAGATATTATAAAAAGGCTGATGTCATCATAGATGGAGAGGCATTTTTAAATGTTATAAAGCCCTATTGTGGTCATTCGGAAATATTGGACAGCTATGTGGAATATCTCAGAGACTTGATTGAATGGTATGACATATATGGGGATTTTACTAAAAAGTATGATGACGGCGAATGGTATGTAAGATGGGAACATATAGCGCAGTATAAATTGATGCGTACTTTTTTTCCAGAAGAAAAGTGGGATAAAGATACAGATATTTTTTACGTAGATTCTGGATCGAGTGCAGGACGACCATGGACTGAAGCAAGTATTATTGAGGATAAGAGATTCATGGGAAGCAATGACAAGTACAGCATTTTCTGGAGAATAGATTCTGATGGAGATGGACCGTACCTGTCACTACGATTTTACGATGATATGGATAAGAGCAATACGGATGAAGTGAGCAGGCATAAAGAAGCGTATGAAAAGATGTTAGAGTCGATAAAATCTATTGTTTCAAAGGATGAGATTACGCTGGATTGGGAAAGAGACAGGCTATATGACGGATATCGAGGCGGGTATAAAGAATCATCTTTATTGCGGATTGTGCTTACCGGTTATCTTGAAGATTGGAATAGCAAAGGCGGACAGCTTATCAAAGATGTCAATCGGATCACAGATGACTTTATTGCTATATTAGCGAATTTGGAAATATGATTTGCTGAGGTGCGAAATGGATATTCTTTCTTTTGTCAATTCAAAGGACATACGGAATTATCTGCATGAGATCGACTATAAATGCGACTCCATGCAGGCGGCATGGCTTGTTTATCAGAGCTATGACAAAACATATGAAGAAAAACATAAAGCGTGGCAATGGATAATTGACAATATGCCGGATTGCGAAATGCCTGAGAGACGACGCTGTATAGCTCGTTCAAGTGTTCACGCCTATCTTAAGGAACTGATGGAGTTTAGGGATAATCATAAAAAACGTATATTGAAGGGCAAAGCTCCTAAACCTGCAAAAAAGATGAGCGCTGATGAGTGGGATCTGTATTGTGATGCTTTTGAGGGCAGATGGTATTGCTTCCCTACACCTTTCAAAAAAGGGGATATTGTTTGTGCCTGTTATGATAAGCCACATAATCATAATTATGTTTGCAGCGGTGCATTTGTGTTGGATTATATCAGCAATTCCGAAACTGATATGGAGAAACGCTCGGTCTATGGAGATGTAACCGACATGAACGGTTACGGATGGTTTTCTGATTATGATGGTGCGGTTTACAAGGAAGCCATGCACAACTACATGGATCTCGAATACTGTACGGATGACCTTGCAGGACAGGAGAGGATTCTGATTGCTCTGAGCAATACTGTGAAAGGAGAGCTTGAAGTGGACTTGCTTCTCTTATCACAGCGTGTTCTGATGATGCGGGATTATGGGATTGACTATGATATGCCGGGATGGTACACGGATGAGGGAATAGAGCTTGCAGGAATATACAATCTTCCGAAACTGTCAAAAAAGAAGATAAAGAAAAACATGGAAAGACTTGAAAAGCACTGTCGTATGTGGGAATAAGTGCGCGGAGGGAAGATGGACATACTGGATTTCATCAATTCTAAGACAATAAGGGATTATCTGCATGAAATTGAGTATCAGTGCGATTCCATGCAGGCAGCATGGCTTGTATATCAAAGCAGGTATAAGTCGTTTGAGGAAAAGCACGAGGCGTGGCAGTGGATCATAGACAATATGCCTGACTGTGAAATGCCGGAGCGAAGATATTCAGTATCAAGACCAAGCCTTCATGGATATCTTGCCGAGCTTATGAATTATAGGAATGAACATAAAAAGAGGATACTGAAGGGCAAGGCTCCAAAGCATATGCAAGTTCCGGATGAAGATTTATTCAAAGACGCATTTGAATCTCGTTGGTATTTTTTTCCTACTCCATTTAAGAAGGGAGACATTGTGTATGACTGCAATTATGATCCGCATTTAAGGGACTATTGTACGGGTGCTTTTGTCCTAAATGGTATCAACAATGATCCGAAAGACCGGGAAAAGAACATGGAGAACCAGGATTCATCAGATATGGTGGCATATGGATGGTTTCAGGAGGAAAACGGAACCATATACAATGAGGTGATGTTCAATTACATGGATCTGGAGCTTTTCAAGGGACATCTTACAGGACAGGAGCGACTTCTTATTGCTCTCAGTAATTATGTCAAAGGGAAAATATCGGAGGAATTGCTTCTTCATGCACAAAGGGTACTTATAATGCACGATCTGGGCTACAATTCCCTGGCGAACTGGTACACGGAGGAGGAATTAGAGCTTGCAGGCATAGCTGGTCTGAAAGTGCATGACTTGACAGGAAGTGAGAGGAAGAAAAGAAAAAAGAAAATAGAAAAAAGGTGGAAAGACCATAGCTATACTTGAAATGTACATTTTTTTGCACACCTAATATGATACCCTGATATTGTGAAAGAGAAAGATTATAGGGTATCAGTTATGGAAAAAGCCAAAGAAATCATATCAGAATATATGCCGGTATTTATCATGGGTAGTACAGAACTGATCAAGGACTATGATTTATACCGAAGATTTGTGAAAAGTTATGAGACTGTACCGGAGGTAAGCATAGATGCTGAAAGCTTACTCAATGAAATAAGAGAACTTGCAGGGGTGGATCAAACCAGCGTTTGTATTGAACATGAAATAGAATATAAGCTTGGAAACAGTCTGTGCAGGATGATAAGCGAGTTTGATGTATCGGACAGGAATGAATTAAGAAAAATTGTCGGTTTAAGCATGGATAAAGGCATCACTGTGTCATTTCTACATGAGCTTATAAGCCGTTCGGCCATTACCTTGTTGGATCTGCCCGTAACGAGGGAAGAACTTTATGCAAGATTTAGAGGGCTTAAAATGAACGGAGCAACAGCTTTTACTCTGGTTGAGGGACTGTCATGCGGAGATGGTTTGTCGGATGTAATGCGTGATGAACTATGGATGGATTTCGCACCGGACTGGCTGACATCGTATTGTGAAAAAATCAACTTCCTGCCGGGGGACTATGAGCTTGAACAACAGATGAAAATAATGATGACAATCGCTTGGTTTATGATAAGGGAGAGGTTGGATGATAATGCGTAGTAATGTGAGTGTGAGCGCATTTGACAGAAAGCTTGAAGAATATGCGGACAAGCTGACATATGAAGAATATGTTCTTATAGTAATGTTGCGAATTCAGAAAAATGATTCCATTATCCTGAATATGTGGAATGAAGGCGATGTGCGTTTTGTTGAAACAGTAGACCCTCTCTTTCCAGGGGATGCATATTTGTGCATAATCACGCCTGATGATAAGTGGGATGAAGTAAGAGCAGAGGAAACATATCCCGGTTATGAGTATTACATTGACTGGAACTACCAGCTCAACAAGGTACATATTCTGCATGAGTTTTACTGGGAAGTTGACCTTTTCCATACTCCACCTGCCCTTTGGGACAAGAAAAAAATGATGGATAGAGAATTAAGACCGTTGGATTTTGCCACAAGAGACGAACGCATAAAAAAGCCTGAAATACCGACAAAAGAATATCTATTGGCTGAAAAAATGGTTTCTGATTATGATTTGTGTAAATCAAACAGCGACCTTGAGTGGTATTTCTTTAAGAATAAGTATTCTTATTGTAATCCGCTTATCATTATGGGAATTGATCTGTACAGAGGCAGGGAACGTGAGCAGAGGATTATTGCTGAACTGGTAAAAATCGCCTGCGCCGCCGAAAGCGTTGTGATATTCCAGTTATGGGATACTGATGCAGGGTTTGAAACTTTGAAGAATGAACTTTCAGAATATGAGAGCAAAGGGTGCATAATGTATGAAAGATCCAGATACAATGAGAACTTCAGCGGAGAGGATGTCGATGATTGATTTACATATACACAGCAGGGCTTCTGACGGAACGGATGACATTCCGGAATTACTTGAAAAGATTAAGGCTACGGGTATAGATACCTTTTCCATCACAGACCATGACACCATAGAAGGCGCAAGGGATATGGAGACGGAGGTGTCGCCGGATATGACATTTATCCGGGGAATTGAATTTTCTGCAATAACGGAAGTCGGGAAATGCCATATTCTTGGCTATGGAATGGACTGGAACAAACGGGCGTTTCGCAATGCGATTGAACTGGGCGCAAATAAAAGAGCCGCAAAGCTTGAAAGGAGACTTGAATATCTAAAAGAGGAGTTTGGGATTGATATTCCTGAGAGAGAACTTGCAATGCTCAGGGTACATAACAGTGCAGGCAAGCCGCATTTAGCCAACGTTCTTGTATCTATGGGTATTGCCCCGGATAGAAGTACAGCGATTGAAAAATACATTAACCCGTGCAGGACTGAAACCGATAGACTTGACGGAGCTATGGTAATAAATGCGATTCTGGAGTCCGGAGGTGTGCCTGTGTGGGCGCATCCGCTTGGAGGCACTGGCGAGAGGGAAAGAACAAAAGAAGAATTTGAGAAGCAACTGGATACCCTTGTTAAAGCGGGGATTATGGGTTTGGAGTGTTACTACTCGAAATATGATAAGCAGCAGATAGAAATGCTTGTTTCTTATGCAAAGGAAAATAATCTGCTTATTAGCGGCGGCAGTGACTATCATGGAAAAAACAAGTCGGTATGCTTGGGAGAATTGAATGCTGATCAGATAACTGTGACAAAGGGTATGTTGACAGTTTTGGAAAAGGTTGTGGAAAATGGTAATAATGTGGACAGACCGATGCTTGAAATAATCGAAGGTGCAGATCCCGGAGCTTATTTTCATATAATGCCCGTCAAGGTATTGAATATAGAAGAACGCACTGATGTCATGGATAACCAGGAGGAAATGCGTGAGAACATGATATCCGTTGAGGAGGATGTTATATCGGATTTCCTGTATCTGATATTCAGGAGGCATTTCGATAACAATTTACCAGAGAATGCAGGAAGAGATGTTGAATATGCGCCGGAGCATTATAAGTCCGGCATAGCATTTGAGTGGTATCTCACCGATAATTTTTACACACTGGATGGTATGCGTGGGGTAATAGAGGACATACGGCAGATTTCAAAACAGTTAGAGGATGATCCAGAACATGAATCGCTGGATTTTATGCGGAAAGGATTATTAGAACTTGCACACTATTACAGACCGGGCAAAGAACGGTTGTCGCTGAAAATGTCAGAAAAAGACATAAGTATACGGGTAAAGGATAACATTCCTCATTTAATAGACTTTTATGGGAGGTTCTGCGGGTACATGGAAGATATGATCAGAGCGGCTCGCAATAATGGGTATAATACTATTTCAGTTTGCGGTCCGTAGCAGGAGTAAACGGTTCAATGAATACCTATGGAGACTTGTGATGACAGGATATAAATACATTGCCATAACGGCTTTACTGGTAACGATGACATTGATGCTTCAAGGCTGTGCTGTCAGCGAGAATGTTCTTGATGAAAATATACAAAAGACTGGAGATATTGCCACGGATGATGAATCCGAAAAAGTGCCAAAAGCAGTGGATATCGGTGATTCTGATAATGAAGTCCCGGAAATAAAGGACGGCTACTATGGGTATAAAACTCAGAGTGGAACAAAATATTCTCTCGGTATCAATATAGAGGGACTTCATGACTATTATGTACTCAGCGTTCTTCCTGTAAACGGTGGAGGAACGGTTATAGAGGGAAATCTTACTTCTGAAGAAGATGGATCATATACAGCAAAAGTAAATATAGACAATTCTGAAATTCTTACAGGGAAGAGTTTCTTGATAATACCAACTACAGAAGGAGTAAAGGTGTCGTCGGATGATGGCGACTTTAATGGCGTTACAGGGGTGTATCCGTATGTAAGCGATATATGGGATGATCTTGAGGAAATGTTTAGTGATGGGGAGGAGAATGAGGTTAATGATTCCTTTTCGGATATCTCAGGGATAGAATATGTAACCGAGGATGGTCTTGGTGGCGAACTGATAGTTGCTGACAATGGTAGAAATTACCGATTTAAGCTCTCTCTGTATAGACTCACAGAGATAGAGGGAACTGCTGAGGAGAGTCCTGACAGTGGAGAGTTGCTTGATTTCACCGGAACTGATGCGTCCGGAGAGCCTATCACGGGTACGATAAGAGAAACTGACGGGGGATGCGTACTTACTATCACGGATACAACATGGGAATACTTGAAAAACGGCGAGGAATTTGCTTTTGTACGTAAGGATAATGCCCTGTCTGATAAATATATCTATAAAGACAGCGATTCGTGCGCTATGACAGAGGGAGATGTGGAGTTGGCGAGGAGAAATCTTCAAGAGGAACTTCCGGCAGGCAAGTCCATTGAGCAGATGATTGTGAATGAAATATATGCAAGGCACGGGTATAAGTTTAAGAATGCTGATATTCAGGCTTTCTTTGATGGGAAGAAATGGTATTCATCTATAGGAAATTACACATCGGACATGGATGAAATCTATAACAGATTGAATGATTTTGAAAAGAAAAACATAGATTTTTTGCAGAGGTGATGGCTATGAAAAAGTATCCGGTTGTAACGTTATGCGGCAGTACACGCTTTAAGAGAGAATTTGAGGAAGCACAGAAAAAGCTTACGCTCGAAGGCAATATTGTAATTTCTGTCGGTCTTTTTGGACACTCCGGCGATGATGAAGTATGGGAGAATATGCCGGAGGATACAAGAACAGAAACTAAACATATGCTAGATGATATGCATAAGCGTAAGATTGATATGGCGGACAGCATTTATGTGGTTAATCCTGAAGAATACATTGGGAAAAGCACATGGTCTGAAATATGCTATGCACATATGATTGGAAAACGGATACAGTTCCTCGAATATATTCCGGAGATGGAGATTGAAAGCAGGGTAGGCCAACGAATAGATGCGGCGGATGAATTTGCAAAGAGGAGCATAGACATACTGTTTCATCAGGGAATGTATGCAGATAAGAGTAAACATCCTTTCTTCAAGTATAAAGGAACAAAGATATATGATCCGTGGATTAGTCCGGAGGCGCATACCGGAGATTTTCCGTGGATAGATCATGAAGATCCTGAAAAGCGTGTGGATCCGTTTAAGACCTATGGAAAGAAAAATACAGCATGGATAATTGAAGAGCTTCTGTATCTGTATGGAAAGAATGATTTTTATTGAGGAGATTTGAGATGTGTGATTATTTGCAGTTCGATTATCCGTTTCCCGTATGTAACCATACTGATGGGATTTCGGATTTTAATATAGGATATGCACAGGGGGTAACAGAAAATGGAATTCCGTTTGAGGCGGAATTGATAAAAGATGCCGCTGAAACAAATCTCTCTATAATTCTGCCATGGTGTGTGGAGATATTTGATTGTGAGGCAGATTCCATGCCGGAATTTATAATTGATGCGGAGCCTCTTGATCTCAATAATGTCCTAACCAAAGGAATGATTTTCAATGGCAGAATAGACGATACCGATTTTATCCTTGGGTGTAATGAATTTTTGGAAAGTACAGGAATTATAGAGTTTACAGGACAGTATCGTAATGGATATTCAGAAAAATATACGGATGCGAATGGTACAGAATTGGTTAGATTTTCTGTGACTCTTGAGGGAGAGCTTGGCGAAGTTTGCATTTCTGAGCTTGATTTCATTTCGTTTATATGAACAGGATGGTGCATTTCGGAT
>JAILEM010000206.1 GCA_024687745.1 Lachnospiraceae bacterium | reverse complement strand
AAAATGGAACACTGGCAGTATGTGATGGTTTTTTTGGTGATCTATGATGTTATAGCCGTCAACCTGTCTTATTTTTTGGCTCTTTGGGTGAGATTTGATGCAAAGATAAGCAAAATACCACCTTGGTATATGACTCCCTTCTTAAAGTTCATTCCCTTTTATACTATATTCTGTATCGCGACCTTTGGATTTCTCAAGCTATACAGGAGTATCTGGAGATTTGCAAGCTACAGGGAGCTTTCAAGGATAACCATAGCATCTGTGATAACTTCTTTATTCCACACCTGTTTGATAACGGTTTTATACGGACGTATGCCGATTTCTTATTATACCTTCGGAATGGTGATACAGTTCTTGCTCGTAGTGGGTATAAGATTTTCATACAGGTTTATACTTTTGCAGCAGGGATTTGTTGCCGGGATCATAAATAATGAAAGAATCGAAAAGACCGGCCGTGTAATGCTGATAGGTGCAGGCTCTGCCGGGCAGATGATACTCAGAGATGTCAATCATGGAAGAGAAACACAGGATAAGGTATATTGCATAATAGATGACGATCCCAATAAGTGGAACCGTTACATAGATGATGTTCCTGTGGTCGGTGGAAGGGATGATATTTTCGCAAATGTCGAAAAATACAGTATAAACAAGATATATGTAGCACTTCCTGCGTCTACCGTGTCTGAGAAAAGAGACATATTAAATATATGTAAAGAAACCGGATGTGAATTAAAGAATCTTCCCGGCATGTATCAGCTTGTTAACGGGGAAGTGACCGTTAATTCCATGAGAAGCGTTGCCATAGAGGACCTTCTTGGAAGAGACCCCATTAAAGTTAATATGGATGAGATATCCACACATATACAGGGCAAGGTGGTTTTAGTCACAGGCGGTGGCGGTTCCATAGGAAGCGAGCTTTGCAGACAGATAGCTAAAAGGGAACCGAAGAAGCTTATAGTATTTGACATATATGAAAACAATGCTTATGAAATCGAACAGGAATTAAGGACCGATTATCCCGGACTCGACCTTGAGGTTCTGATAGGTTCTGTCAGAGATTCAAGGCGTATAAATCATGTTTTTGAAGTATATCACCCGGAGATAGTTTATCATGCAGCTGCCCACAAGCATGTTCCTTTGATGGAGGACAGTCCGTGTGAAGCGATCAAAAATAATGCGATAGGAACATATAAGACTGCATATGCAGCAATGGTCTATGGCTGTAAGAGATTTGTACTCATAAGTACGGATAAGGCAGTAAATCCCACAAATGTTATGGGAGCAAGTAAAAGACTTTGCGAGATGGTCATCCAGGCATTCGATAATAAGATAAAGGAAGGAAAAGCATATGAGATCCCTCCTCTTTATGAGCACAGCAATGAAGATATAAACATCATGAAATCGCTCATGTCAATAAATAATGGCGAAGGAAAGAATCTCCGGACGGATGCCCTTAATTCAAAAGACATAGCCGAAACAGATACTGAAGATAACAAAAATATAAGTGAAAAAACTGAAGAAAAGGATGAACTTAGGGAGCTCTATGAAAATATAATGAGTAAGGCTTTATCGATAAGGACTGAGTTTGTTGCTGTAAGATTCGGTAATGTTCTTGGTTCTAACGGATCCGTGGTACCTAAATTTAAAAAGCAGATAGCAAACGGTGGTCCTGTTACGGTTACCCATCCCGATATCATAAGATACTTCATGACGATCCCCGAAGCCGTAAGCCTTGTATTGCAGGCAGGGGTTTATGCAAGAGGAGGAGAGATCTTTGTACTTGAGATGGGAACGCCCGTTAAGATAGACACCCTTGCAAGAAACCTTATAAAGCTCTCCGGCTTCCGTCCGGACGTAGATATCAAGATCGAATACACCGGCTTAAGACCCGGTGAAAAGCTTTACGAAGAAAAGCTCATGGCGGAAGAAGGAATGAAGACAACTCCCAATAAGCTCATATATATAGGGAGGCCCATAGATTTTGATCACGACAAATTCCTGCGGGATATCAATATACTGATGAGAATGTGCTATGACAACAGAGATGATATAAGAGAATATCTAAAGACCGTTGTACCTACCTTCCATCCTTCAACAAAGAACAATGAGGAATAGAAAAGCGGTATTTCGAAAAGAAAAATGGTCAGAAACAGTGCAATAATTCTGCAGGTTCGTAAAATCAGGAGCCTGCAGTTTTTGTTTACAACTGAGCCAAATTGTAGTATAAAAGAAAAGATATATGTAAATGGCAGCAGTTGGATCTGTTTTATGAAGAGAGATCCATAGGGTGTTTGGTTTAACAGGAGGAAATATTATGAATTACAGGAAGGTCTTAACGGTACAGGATATTTCGTGCGTTGGTCAGTGCTCACTGACAGTTGCACTTCCCATTCTTTCGGCAGCGGGACATGAGACGGCTATACTTCC
>JAILEM010000177.1 GCA_024687745.1 Lachnospiraceae bacterium | reverse complement strand
ATTTCCATATCCATTCGCCATCTTCCCAGACGTAGGCTTCATAATAGTTATTAAATAAGATATCCCCATCAGCATAGTCACCGATATTCACAAGACCATATATTTTTTCTGAAATAGCCGGGAGCTTCAGGTCAGATGGCTCGATCTCATCACAGCTGAGAACCTGCTCTATCTGTGGATAGTTGTAATAACCTGCCACACCTCCGTTAAGGAATGTTACATCCGCAACGAGCTTATAAAACCTGCCATCCTCCAACTGCTCATCGACCTCAACCCTCTCTGTCCCATCTACCGTATAGGTTTCCCCGTCCATCCTGAAAACATAAAGGGTAACACCGCTTTCATAGTCCTCACTCATCCAGTCAGAAGTGTTTTCAGGATCTTCCGCCCACTCTTCAGCCTTATCTCCTTTGAATCTATCCACCAATTTCTTAAAAGTACCTGACTTTGTCAAAAAAAAGACTGCAGCAATACAAACAAATACCGCAACCCCAATATATATTCCGACTTTTGATTTCTTATTATCCTTCATTTTTCCCCTTTTATCCTATTTTATTATCTCTTTGACTCCGTCTTCTTAGGCACTGCTTCGTATTGTCCAAGTACACTAATGGTTCCTTAATCTGTTTCCTCGATATGCAGTTTCAATTTTGTATTCACAGCAAAATATCAGATCCAGCTAAAATATAATATCCGGCCCGGTAAGCCCCAAAATTACTACCTTTTCAAAAAGTGTTTCTATTCAACAACCTTGGGTTTAATTTATAAAATACCTTTTCACAAATTTGTGATGAAGAAATACCATAACAGGAATTGGAATAAGCACACCTATACATAACGGAATCACGGAATATATGCTATCTTCTCCAAAAAAAGCAGAACAAATCCATGCGCCAATGATACAAATACCATAAACAACCCACATTACGCCATGTTTCTTATTCCATGACTTGACATCTGATAATTGTTCAGCTTTCGGAGGTCTTTCTCCTGTATAAAAACCAACAGGCTCCTTACTCTTTAGCTGACTAACTCCGATTCCAAGCATTATCATTGCAACTATACAGAAAACCACACCGGAAATAATTGTTCCTGCCATCTTTTTCCTCAGTTATATTACAATACAGTATACTGTCGATATATACGATAAATCCCTACTGGTATTCACAGACACATAATTATAAGATGGGGTAAAAATATAAGCCTCTTCATAAGGGCAATTTATGAGCCAGCGACTCCGTCCCCCTGGCTCATTTTGTAGCAAGCCTTGATACCATAACTCCTGCCTCAAAAAGAAGATAAACAGGGATACTCAGCATGATCTGTGATACAACATCAGGAGGTGTGAGTATCGCAGATACTATAACGATCAAAAGGATCACGTATTTCCTGCACGATGCCAGTTGTTCGTGCGTGACAAGGCCATGCTTTGCAAGCATGTAAATAACAACAGGCAGTTCAAATGCCACCCCGAAGGGAAACAAAAACGACAGCAGAAAATTAAGATATCTGTCTATGGAAAAATAAGGAGTCGCAACTCCCTCACCCGCCACCAGAAAGAAATCCAGCGCAAGTGAATATACTATCAGATAGCAAAATACGATTCCTGCGATAAACAAAGCAAGGCTTGCAAAAAAAAGAACGCGAAACAGCCTTACCTCGGATTCATACAGGGCCGGTCTGATAAAGCGCCATATAAGGATAAGTACCACAGGACTTGTTATGATGATACCAAGAATTATCGAGCACTTGATCCTTAAGCCGAAAGCATCACTGACACCTGTATAGATTATGGTTATGTCCCTGCTCCTTAACGGAGCTTCAAGGTATTCAATTACCGGAGAACACAGAAATACAAAGGAGATGATGATCCCGGCAGCGATCACCAAAAGTGCTGCGATAAGCAGCTTCCTAAGCTCCTTGAGATGAACAAGCAGGGGCTTTGATTCATCTGCCACGTCAGTCTTCATTCTCCCTGCTTACTTCCTTTTTATCCTCAGACCCTTTGTCGTCCTTAACCTCTTCCCTGAATTCCCTTATGCTTTTACCAAGCGCCTTTCCTACACCTGCAAGCTTTCCTCCTCCAAAAACAACTGCTGCGATCAAAAGGATCACAACCAGTTCCTGTACTCCAATACGCATATCTGATCATCCTCCTTAAAATTTATCGGGATCTATGTTGATATCATCGTTAATCTCTCTCATTAACGTTTTAAGCTTCTTAACCTGCTTGCCTACCTTCCTTGCAAGTTTTGGAAGATCCTCAGGCCCTACTATTATAAAGGCGACCAAAAGGATAAGTAATATCTCTCCAAAGCCTATCCCTGCCATATCAGTACTCCTTTATAAGAGAGAGCAGGTTGTCCTTACATAAAAGCTTTGCAGTCTCGGGTTTTAGCTTATCAAGAAGCTTATAATATTTTATGACCTCTGCAGGATACGTTGCCCAATGTCCTACCTTATCGGTTCCAAGAAGGAATCTGTCGGGATATTTTTCAAGAAGCTTAACCCAGTCGTTCAAAGAATCCCCGTCATAGAAGTTATCCGGAAAAGCATCCAGAAAATAATAATCATATACAAGCCAGGATATATCGATCCAAAGATTCTTATTCTTTGATAAAAGCTCATCTGCTATCTTCGTCAGTGCCTTAACTTCAACTCTTCTTGAAATGCCCACATGAGCCCAGATTATCTTACAGTCCCTGTTATATTCAAGAGCCCTGTAAAGCTCATCAAGATAAAGAATATCCTCTGTACTCTGGGCGGTAACATTATGATGTACAAGAACCGGAAGTCCCTTGGATGCGGCAAGATCAAAGATCCCAAGGAAACCCTCCCCGTCAATGTGCGGCGGCTCCCCATAGGTAAGTGCGGTAAGATCATCATGTCTGCTCATTATCTCTCCTATTCCGTTCCAGAACTTAGGATAAAGACTGAGTAACCGCTCAATATGATCCGCTGCAAATCTGTCGTTGCAGTTAAATCCGCAGCAGAAGGGGTAAAACCTGTCCCTTATTTCCTTGGGCTGTGCCAAAAGATCCTCTGCGACAAGAAAATCAGTTGCCGAATAATAATAACACCTTGAGTCATTGCTAAGATAATATGACGGTGCTACAGGCATGCTTGAGTCCCACTGCTTCGCGATCCCCATGCCAAAGATCACAGACTTTGATACACCTGCCATATCCATGGCCTCACATAAAGCCGGGAACCCGTCTGACTGTTCCAGAAAATCACAATAATGCAAATGATTATCTATGATATCGTACCTTATCTTTTCAGTCGGAGGCTCGATCGTGATCTTTTCGTTGGCAGCTCTTTCCGCACCTGAAATATGATTTTTATATGCTGAACCGGGCTTTGCCTCTGCACCGAATACCATCTCAGGTAACATCGCCGATGCGGCAATTCCTGCAGTCCCCGCTGCTGTAAGCTTTAAGAATTCACGCCTTGTCATTTCTGCTCCCTGTCTGAAATTATCGTTTTTCTTATCCATTAGACACCTGCCTTTTTTTAATCATATTATACACCCATATCATATTATGAGCCAGTGACTCTGTCCCCCATAGCTCATTTTCAGTCAAGAAATGAACCAGGGGGACGGAGTCGCTGGCTCATTTTCAATCATAATCCGGTCCGTGTAAATCATATGATTTTTTGATATAATATATCCGATATTTACAAATGATTCGAAAGGAAACCAAATGTCATGGAAAGATCAACGAAAAGAATGATTATTATCGCCTCAGTCGTATTATGCGTTTTGATAGCTGTATTTGCGATCGTATATAAAATGAATAAGCCCTCAGCAAATGCCGGCTCCAAGGACATAGTGATCGAAGTGACGGGAAGCGATGGAAAAAGTACGGAATACGACATTTCTACAGATTCTCAATACCTGATAGAGGCTATGGATGAGCTTGCCGGAAACGGTTCAGGTTTTTCATACTCAGGCTCAGACAGTGAATACGGAATAGTTATCGAGTCCATTAATGGGGAAAAAGCGATTTTTGATCAAGACAATGCTTACTGGGCTCTATATGTTAACGGTGAATACGCCCAGAATGGTGCAGGCTCCCAGCCGGTAGAAAGCGGATCAACATATACCTGGACATATGAAGCAGCGAAATAACAGTCTCTTTACAGTATCGGAAATAGCTCAGATGGGACTGATGGTAGCCCTTATAGAAGCGTCAAAACTGGCTCTTAGCTCAATACCAAACATTGAGCTGACAAGCTTCTGGATCATCATGTTCACTCTGTTCTTCGGGTGGAAAGTCATTGCTGTTGTCATAGTTTTCATTCTTATAGAGGGCGCAATATATGGCATACAGCTATGGTGGGTAATGTATCTTTATGCCTGGCCATTACTTGTGCTTATCACCAGGATTTTCAGGAAAAACACTTCTGCCGTATTCTGGGCTTTCATATCCGGAATATTCGGACTTTGCTTTGGCGCACTGTGTTCTATCCCCTATTTCTTTATAGGAATGTCCACAGGCGGCGTGACGGCAGGCTTCAGGTCGGCTTTCACATGGTGGGTCGCAGGAATTCCATGGGATTTTGTTCACTGCGCCGGAAACTTCATCATCATGCTCATCCTGTATCGTCCCATTTCAACCGCCATGAAGTGGATGAGCCAGGGGGACGGAGTCACTGGCTCATAAAAAGAGTCGATCACTTCTTCTTTAATATTTTCGAAAACTCGATCGCCTTACCGGCATCCCCCTCGAGCTTAAGCTTTCCGGTAGAAAAAGCAAGTATCGGATCAAGCTTTCCATCGATAAGCTTGTTAAAATCAGTCATATTCATCGTAATGGCGCAATTCCTGTCATTATATTCATAGGGCTCAACGCTTATCTTCCCGTCTTTCACTTCAACATAAAAAACGCCTCCGTCATCCCCCGAAATATTTACCTGTACCGCAAGAAAATCTGCTTCTGAAACATCAACCTTAGATGCCTTTTTCCTTATCTTTGCAATCAATTCGTCAAATGTCATTTCAAACACCTCCTCCTAAATTAAAAACCTGAATTTTCACTCCATGTCCCTGCTTGCACTGTTCCATTCCGCAAAAAGAACATCTGCCACAGCGTCAAACGCCTCCATTCCATCCTTTGGCATATTCTCCGAAGAAACCCTTTTAAGCACCTCACCATCCCTGAATTTCACCACATAGATCATACCGTCTATCGAAACTCCGTTGTTCCATTCCCTCATTTTATGCCGATCCGTGATATCCATGCACTCATCGAGCACGTCAAATGGCACAAAGCAGTAATCCATTGTCTCCTTCGCACCCTGCTTCTTATTATACATGGCAAGGATCAGTTCCTCATCACTGAATTTGTACAAACAAAACTCCCTGTATTCACTCTCGCCCTCTATCGCTACAATCTTTTCAAAGTAATCAAACAAAAGATTATCATTTGTGATAAAATCCTCCGCGGATTCAGGCTCCCCCTTATCCCGTGCCTCTTCCCCTGCATTTGACACCTCTCCCGCCTCATTATTTGCCTCAGGCTCGGGGCTCAAATTCGATCCTTTGCAGCCTGAAAGCCCCATAGCGATCAGTATGCCTGTCAGGAAAAAAAATACTCTCTTTACCATTTC
>JAILEM010000172.1 GCA_024687745.1 Lachnospiraceae bacterium | reverse complement strand
ATCAATAGCCAATAACCGTCTGATCATAGCACTGTTCCTTACAATGCTCTGCTGTATAGTACTTGGAATGGGAGTTCCCACAACGGCCAATTACTGTATCATGGCTGCAACCTGTGCACCGATACTCATCAGGATGGGAGTACCTGCAATAGCTGCACACTTCTTTGTTTTCTATTTTGGTATAGTTGCGGATATAACCCCTCCGGTAGCTCTTGCTGCTTACGCGGGTTCTGCCATAGCCAAATCAAATCCAATGAAGACTGCCTTTAACGCATCAAGACTGGCAATTGCAGTGTTTATCGTTCCTTATGTATTCTGCTTTGACCCGGCACTTCTGCTCATTGATACCACGGTGATAAAGGTGATACAGATGGCGGTTACATCCCTGTTAGGCATATTCGGTGTGGCAGCGGGTCTTGAAGGCTATATTTTCAGGAAGATGAACATAGTGATCAGGCTGATGTTTGTTGTAGGAGGTCTTCTTCTTATAATCCCGTCACTTTTGACGGACGGACTTGGTATAGCGCTTATAGCGGCCGGATTCTTATATCAGTATTTTAACAGGGTACGTGAATGAGATATGTAAATGCTTTTATCTACAGAGGAAGGGAAGAGGGCTTTTTACACGGCGGATTTGAAATCAGGGACGGCCTTTTCTCTTCTCTGTTCTTTTATCCCGAAAATGAAAGGAAAGCACCCGGTGACGGAAACTACTGTATAGATCTTGAGGGAGCCTATATTATCCCCGGGCTGATAGATGTTCATATTCACGGAAGTATGGGAGCGGACTTTTCGGATGCAGGGCAGGAGGCTCTTATTAAAATGGGAGAGTATCTGCTCCTTCATGGGATAACTTCATTTGCACCGGCATCCATGACTCTTCCCGCTGAAATGCTTGCAAAGGCATACAGAGTGGCAGGAGAGATACATGACAGGGAACCTGACGCATGTTCGGGACTTGCAGGTATATATATGGAGGGACCTTTTCTTTCCGATAAAAGGAAGGGTGCTCAAAATCCCAAATACTTAAAGGCCCCTGATATAACTTTGTTTAAGGAATTGTATGATATCAGCGGTGGACTTATAAGGATCGTGGCTGTTGCGCCGGAATTAATGGGAGCCTCAGAGTTTATTAAATATATATCTGATATCTGTACGGTCTCTGTTGCACATACGGATGCTGATTATGAACAGGGAAGGGCTGCATTTGATATGGGCGCGAGACAGCTTACTCACCTGTATAATGCAATGTCTCCTCTTCATCACAGAAATCCCGGAGTCATAGGGGCCGGGGCAGAGAGAGATGATATAAGGGCAGAACTCATATGTGATGGGATCCATGTTCATCCTTCCATGGTGCGGTTGGCTTTTAAGCTTTTTCCGGGAAGGATCTGTCTTATTTCCGACGCTTCAAGATGTTTGGGTATGCCTGACGGACTATATGAGCTTGGAGGCCAGACTGTCTTACTCAAAGAGAGAAGGGTTACCCTTGAGGACGGTACGATCGCAGCCTCGGCAACTGACCTTTATGACTGTATGCTGAATGCGGTAAGCTTTGGCGTTTCTGTAAATGAAGCGGTACATTCGGCTACACTTGTTCCTGCAAAGGCGGTTGGGTGTGATGATATGGTCGGCTCCATAGAGGAGGGCAAATGGGCCGATTTTGTTATCTGTGATAAGGAGCTTAACCGAATACAGGTATTTAAGAAAGGTAAAGGATATTAAATAAACCGGAGAGATTAAATTATGGATAAGATATGTGATTTTTGCAATGCCCAGTATGATGACAGTCTTGATACCTGTCCCCATTGCGGGGCCCCGAATTCTTCTGTAAGAAGGGGAGAAGGAGTGCCAAGAACCATAGAAGAATTAAAGAAATGGTATACTGACCATAATCTTCCGCCTGAAGAGACTACAAGATTTTTTATCGGTACCGATCATAAAAAACCGAAGGCTTTCGGGATATATAAGGATGAGGATTCCGGAGATTTCGTTGTATATAAGAATAAGGCAGACGGATCAAGGGCAGTCAGGTATCAGGGTAAGGATGAATCCTATGCCGTCAATGAGATCTACCAGAAGCTTAAGGATGAGATAGCAAGGCAGAAAGGCAATAATGACGGACGTAGATCAAAAAAAAGAAGCTTTAAGAAAAACCTGAGTATGTTCTGGAGCAGTCTTGGTATTCTGATATTTGGTTTTTTGGCCGCAGTTACATTTTTTGGAGGTTTTCTGGCAAAATATGCCATTGTCCTTGGCATTATCGCAATAGGGATATATATCTATTATTCATTAAAAAACGGAAGGAAGGATCCCAAAACCCTTATAATCCGTTCTCTTTTGATAATGGCAGTATGTGTTCTGCTCACCATGACTTATAAATGGTTGGAGCCGGAAAATAAGGACGGTTATTATAATATTGCAGGAAATACATATTACAGCAGGGATGATAAGTGGTATACCTATGATCCTGTCTATGATGACTGGTATTATTACGGAGTTTTTCCGGATATATCCGAGGGAACTGATTATTCTGATTATTATGAAGGCCATTACAGCTATTCC
>JAILEM010000137.1 GCA_024687745.1 Lachnospiraceae bacterium | reverse complement strand
AGAAGAGGAAAATGAGCCAGTGACTCCGTCCCCCTGGCTCATCAGATAATGCAGTGCACCGGGTTTGTTTCTTTATCGTTTACATCGATAAACCTGAAAACAAATCGATGATCCGTATTTTTGATATTCTGTATGCATTCTTTCTGTTCCTCGTTATTATCTGTGAATTCTATATATTCATCCTTAAGCCTTATAAGTCCATCGATTGCAGTGGGATCAATAAGACATTCTACCGGCATAGATGATGAACCCTCCACCTTATAAAAATACTTGCCAAATTGCTCTTTCATCTCATGCATGGTAGGAACCGTATATTTTTCCTGAGCTTTCTTCGAAAGCATTTCTTTTTTTATCCCCGGAGCTTCTGAATATGTAACAATATAAATATCCGCTGTATTACTGATTTCATTTTCCGACTCAAGCTTATAGAGCGGAACATCCTTTCCTATCAGTCCAAACTTTTTATGAATGTCAATTATCCCTGCAATTTCCTTTCTAAGCTGCATCGTTGCTTTTTTATCTGCAAAATAATGTAGGAAATCGACAACATGACTGGAAAGACCACTTCCCAGCTTGACATTTAAGACATCTTCTCCCCAAAAATCTTCTTTAAGCCATTCCTTTACCTTCCTTCGGTACTCATCCTGCTCTTCCTTTTTCACTATTTTGTCAGGGACCTTTATTGAAATACCGTATGCACCTGTTCCTACCTTTAGCTCCACAAAGGCCAGTTGAAAAATACCATTATCATCCGGTTCTTTACTGATCGCGATGATATCAGCCCTTCCAAAGGGATGATCACTCTTTTCTCCGTCCTCTTTGTATATGTACTCCATGTCAGCGTAATACCATTTAGAGCCAGGATCATTATTATTTGTGTTTATGATCCATTGCTGACAGGCTTTTTCGAGATAGATATGTCCTTCTTTTCCAAAACCCAACACATGCTCCTCAACATTCTTAAGGATTCTGTCAAAGTTTTCCTTCTGCCAGAAAACCTTTGAGGGAAGGGAAAAATACCCCTCTGTTTTATTGTCATAATTGTAATTGCCGTTTACATCCTTTACACCTTTCAGATAATAGTAACTAAGGGAATAACTGCAGCCACCATTTTTTAAAGCCTTTACGGTTGCTATGCTCATCCCCATATAATATATGCTCAGATAATCCTCTCTCACGCCGAGAAAAAATCGTTTCCCACTATCAGACCTTATAAGCTCTCGAATCTTAGAGAACTCATTCCCTGTTTTATTCATGTTGTTAAAATACTCTTTAAATACTTCTTTTTTTGCTCTCATAAATCCTACCCGCTTACTCTATGTTCATATTCGCAAATCTTCTCAAAATGTATGGAAGGTATTATCAAGTATTTATATCCCCTTCTACTAATAAATGAAACTGTCCATGATGAATCGGTAACTCCGTCCCCATGGTGCATACAGAAACGACCGTGAAGAGACTGTGTAAAATGAACCGGTGACTCCGTCCCCCTGGCTCATCTCAAAATGAACCACCGACTCCGTCCCCCTGATCCATTAACTCAGGCCTGAGATTTCGTTCTTCTTTTTCAAAAGTTCTTGCCTTTGATCCTTCAGGATTTTGATGAGATTTTCCACGGCGGACCTACCCTCGTGAGTCAATGTGTTCTTTATATTGTTATATGTATTTTCAAGCTTGATCCTTTCGATATCGATTGACACCATAGACTCTATTATTTCATTACTCACCTTTCTTCGCGCATCAGCCTCTGCTTTAAGGTATTCCCGTTCTGCATTTTGTATTCTTCCGATTATTTCTCTGAGTGCCTTGTCCTTAACATAAGCAAGAGTGATATCTATCAGCGAATCAATAGTATTATATTTATCACTCATCAGAAACTCCCATCTGCGAGATCACCTGCTGCATGATTTTTGAAAAATCTTCATTTGAGAGTCCTTCCCTGCCATAATTATAATAGTCCTGCATCATCATTCTGATAATCTCAACCTTACTTACTACGGCATTTGTTTTTGCATTTTGTATTTTTACATATGCGTCTGCTTCTTCTGCCAGCATTTTGCGTTTTTCCTCTAACTCACTTATATAAGCATCCGTCTGAGCATCCATTCTCTCGATTTCAACGATAGCAGACGCTATATCTACTATCCTTCCAAAATTTTCAGCCACTGCTCCCAGTAGTTTTTCTTTTCCGGGTGTTAGAAACTGGCTGTTGGGTGAATCTACTATCTCACCATTTACGTGTTCAACATCCCAATCATTCTCCTCATACCGCCTTGCTTTAGAATAATTAAAATCCCTGGCCATATACTGCTTCTCCTTTCAATTCACCTAATCTTCTCATTTTATTATTCAGATACTCCGGTGTAAACTCTTCCGTCTCCTCTTCGGTTGAAAATCTCTGACGAAATAGTTTATTGATTTCCTTAATATTCTCAATATTGATCTCTTCAGATTTTCTTAACTCCTCATTAGTAACCTTTAATATTTCTTCTGCCCATTCCTTTGTTACTTTAGAAACCTGTTTTTTTAATTTACCCTTCCAGGTATTATAATCAACCGTTATAAACGCCAGTTCAGTGATGACCACTGCCGATACGGCCAGGGTTTTAACCGAGGTCAACCCTATCGTTTTCATCGAGTGTTTTAGAGCATTGTGAGTTCCAAGAGAAAAAGTCTTTCCAAACAGATCACCGACCTGTTTCAGTGCATGCGATGCGGCATTAGCCACACCGGCCGCTGCTCCTCCTGCCCCGCCAAACGCAGCAAAGTAATTAAGTAATCCCATATTAAGAAATTTAGCTCCGGCATCTTTTGCAATTCTCATTCCGGTTTGATAAACAGCGCCCGGGCTGTTAAGCTTCAGATCTTTTTCGAATTGGATTATTGCTTTATTCAAATAATCATTTAACTTATTATCTATTATATCTAATTCGTTTACCAGAAAAAACTGCAGCTCACTTACTTCCCTCCCGGTATTTCTGTTTAGCACGTGATGATTGATATACGCAATTGTTTCTTCTTTTGATGCCTTATCCTGAGTGTCGATCACTGAAACCGTGTTGTCCTCTATTCTTTTACGGCATTCCTCAAGTCTTGAAGGAAATTTATCAAGTATTTTTTTAAATCCGGGCCTTATGATAACCTCTTCAGCCTTATCAAGCCTGCCTAAAAAATCATTTAAAAGAGCATCCTGTCCCCTTTTTTCCTCCTCGGACAATTCCTTATTTCTTATTAACCGTTCAACCTCAGCTTCTATAAACTCTATCAGTTCGACTATATATTCCCTGAATACATCTTTTAATTTACTTCTTTCTTCCTCCGAATTCAGATAAAGCATAATATCCTTTACAAAAGAACTCATAGCGGTCTGAATAACTTCTTCCTCGTTTTCACCAAAAGATTCAATTACAGTCAGAGGTATAACCGGTTTTTGAAGTAATGATATTACATAACTGTATATTTCCTGAACCCGCCTGTCATCTGCTGTAGTCGCCGGGGGACATCTGTTAACCAGAAGATAAAAAGGAACCCCTTCTCTTGTCAGATCCAACAACCCTTTCAGGAATTCATAATCCGCCTCCTGAAATCCGTTTATATATGACACAACATAAACTATTGCATCTGCATTGGGAAGGAAATTCACCAAAACCTCTTCGTGTTTTCTTATCAGCGATCCGTATCCGGGAGTATCAAATATCCTTACACCGCTATACCCTTTATCTGCAATGCAGGTTGAATATCTTAGCCGTTCAAGTTTATCATCAGGCCTTAGCGCAAGTGTCTGAAATATATCTTCGTTTAATTCCTCCATTGTTGCGTCTTTATTGATCGCAAAAAAAGCCTCTTCATCGGAACCTCCCGAAAGATCGATCTCTGTGATCGCTCCTGTTGAAGGTATAGCACTGACCGGTAAAACCTTTTTTCTTATAATACTGTTTATCAGCGTAGATTTTCCACTACACGATTCTCCCAAAAAGACCAGATAAGTGTCCGGATTATTGATCCTCTGATCCAGAAACCCGGCAAGTGTCCGTAAACGTTCATTTTTTAATTCATCTGTCAGTGAACATAACTCATCCATTATCCTGATATATGATTCCATACACTACTCCCATCCATTTATATAGCCAAGATCTGCCGTCATCAAATCTATTGAATCAGTTATATCATTTCCGGACTTCATTATGCTTGAAATTCTGTCATTAATACTATCGAGATGAGCCTGCCTTGATTTTTTCAAATCATCAACCGATGATCTGAGATTTGCAAAATAGTTCTCAAATGAATCTATCATGGCTTTTTTCATATTGAGTTCAAATTCGTTGATAGACGGCATTATTTCTTTCCTGGTTTCATCTGCTCGTTGATCAGTCTTTACCCTTTTCACCTGATTTCCGACTGATACGGCTACCACAGACATAGCCATACCTATCAGTATACCGGCCGGCCCGGCCCAGATACCGTTAATAGATCCGGCGATGATGCTGCTCAGATAAAAACTTCCCACTGATCCGACCATTCCGATTCCAATCCCTGCAGCTTTCTCCCACTTGAACTGCTGTTCCTTGTAGAATTGCTTTGTATCAAAGGACTCCATCATTTCCTTTTCGACAAGCACCTCTAATCCTTCGAATTTTTTTTTAATATCTTTAGATATCCTGAAAAGCTCTTCGTAAGCCTCCTCACTTGCCTGAGTACCGTATTCCATCTGATAGTCCTTAAACGCATCGTTTAACATATCTCCATCAACGACACCCTGATCGATCAAATGATACAATTCACTTTTTAAAAGTCCGGTTTTATTTCGTGCTGTACATTCCGCAAAATTTCTGGATGCTTTTTTTTGTTTGGAGATTGAATTCTTACTATCGCTTATCAGCTTATCAATCTCATCCGATGTTTCGTTAAACTGTTTTCTCTCGTTCTTTAACTGTTCCAGCAGAGTCTCTCTGTCCATCTGACTCTGTATGATCCTCTCCTTTATGATCTCTGAGATCATACTCAGGGTATTCCTGACCCTGACTTCATGATCACCTTTGATTATCTCCTTATAGTCTTGCGCAAATTTCTCCAATACTTCTTTAAACGCTTTTATATTGGAACTGTTTACCATTTCAGTATCGGAATTATATATCCCCTTTGCTGCATTATAAACATTCACGGGAATAATCTCATTTGAGTAATCTGCTCCTATATTGTCTGATATTCTTCTCAGTATATTATCATTGTATTCTTTTGCATCCCTTACATCTTTTTCACAATTATCAGTCCATACATTTTGAACAAAATATGCCGTACTTATACCCCGCCAAACTATGCTTATAAATCTCGAATCAAGTTCTCCGATCGGACGGGATGTCGAGATCAGAAAAACTGCCGCACACAATGTTTTTATATATGCTTTGGTTGTTTCCTCATTTTCTTTTGTCAGGCTCAAAACGCCGGGCAGATCAACTATCACAAGTCCGCTCTTTAATATCGGATATTCCTTATGAAGGACAATATGTGATATCTTTTTTTTGTTAGCCGCGTTATAAGTGTTATCAACATATTGAGATAAAGATTTTTTATTGCATTCCGTCAGCTTAGTCGTTCCATCCTTGTAAAAAACTTCCGCTTTTTCCTTCCCGTACCTGATCTCCACCGGAATACATGTTGTCTCATCCACTTCGCTTGGCATGATATCCTCGCTAAGAAGGGCATTGATCAATGTACTCTTCCCGGCTCCCTGTGTTCCAAGTACAGGTACTATGATATCCGGTTCATCTGTCTTTTTCTCAATTTCTATAAGATCCTCCCATAATGAGCTTTCCGGATCGGGATAATATTTTCTTATTATTTCGGATAACCTCGTCTCTTCACTCAGTCTCTTCATTTATCATCTCCATACCTTTAAAAAATCTTTTATATCCGGGTAGTTTCATATAATCTGCTACATTCTCAAGGATGATATTATTTCTTTTTTCTGTATCTTTGATCATATCCAATTTCTTAGTCATATCACCTATCGCTGTCATAATGTCATTTTTTAGCTCATTCAGATAATCATCATATAGATCGAGCTTCTCGACAAGATGCAACAGTTTATTTGAGTCTTTTTCCATACGGTCAGACAGCTCCTGCAGATTTTCGGCTGTTTCAGTCAATTGACGATCAACTCTTTTATTACCGTCATTTACATCTGATCTGACATCCTCAAAATCTTCTGTTGAGGGAATTTCAGATATACTGCTTTTCACTTCATCAATGCTCTCTCTGATTACATTCTGCCCCTCTTCTATCGAACTGATCGTGCTTTTTATCGTTTCCTGGAACTGCTCTAAAAGCAGCCTGGTTGTATCATCTACTTCAAACATCATATTGCTCTGTCTCCCTTCTTATCGATCGACTTCTGATCATTTTGCCAACATTTATAATTATGCCATCGTCACATAACCCTCTGAATTTTTCCTTTAACTCGCTCAATATCCGCGTTTCTTCGCTTATCGATATATTCTTGATCTGCTGGCATTTTAAATAGCAGAAATTATATAAAGGATTTCTGTGATTTATCCAAATTACTGATGGGACGTTTACAAGACAGTTTTTCTGTAATTCCGCCAAAAGTCCCAATCCTTCCTCCACATTATCACTGTTAAGCATCTCATTAAAGTCCTGCAATACCCATATAATATAGTCTGTAGGTCTGATAATTTTTTCTAGGTTTAAGCTTCTTATTTGTTTTTCGGCTGCTCCTATCTGAACCGCATTAACCATAATAAAAAAACACTTGGGATTGATCCTGTCATCTATGACAGGCTCGTTTTCAGGAAGAATAAATATCCGGGCATCGCATATACCTGACTGCCATATCAGATCTTTTATACAATCTTCATCCCATCCAACTATTACCGCATCATAGTCTGAGAGTTTTTCCTGCAAAATATATTGCTTCATTATCTCCCTATGCTGATCCCTGCAGGAATACCTTGCCATTTTTATCATATCAGACAAAAAATCATCTGCTTCAAATGTGTTTATTGTTTTCTGCTTATTTGGACTTTGAGACACCTGAGTTACGATTTCACTATCAGTATCTGATTCATCACCCATTTCCCTAAGCAGCAGATTCAGCGTTTCATTCAGGATATTAAGCTTTTCCTGACTGATCCTTGACATTTTTCTGTTATTAACAGCCGTTTCGATCTCTTCAATACTATTCAGTATCCTTTTACACGCCTTATCAAGTGTTCCGATATACCAGTTTTTATATATATCCTCATATCTTATAAATGAATCAGCCAAACGTCTGTACAGCTTTTTCTTTGTTTTTTCCAGATCTATTACTTCCGTTACTTCATTACTTACGTGGTATCCCCAGTCCTTATCGGAAAAAAAGCCTCCTATTCTCATAAAAAAAGCAATTATACCCTTATCCTTTTCCTTTACTGAATTAAGGATCTTTTTTTTATATATATCTAAATCTTCATATACGTTTAATGACTGGGATTTTATCAGATCACGTATGGGGATGTTTAGCTCTGATGCTATCTCAGACAAAGCCATATTACTTTTTTCTATTTCATTATGAATTGAGAGCCCCATCTGATTTACAAGTTTATTTACAAATTTTACGCAATTTTTGATATCAGATTCAGTTGCTGAATCGATTTTCTTTTGAATATCTGATGCGTTAGGCTCTATTGCTTTTTTTATGTTTTCAAAAGCTTTTTCTGTACTCCTTTTGATCTCATATATATTGATTTTTATTTTACCGTAATGATCCGGATCATAATCGATTAAAGAATCCTTGTATTCTCCGTTAAGCTCTTTTATCTCTCTAATAACTTTTTTTATATTCGTCTTCCTGTTTGCTTCGATCCTGGGTTTCCGCCTGCTAAGAAATACCCCTACCGTATAGATCAGATCATTATAATTGGATGAATCAAATTCCTCTCTGGTTATATCCGATGCCTTGATCCCTGATTCTTTTAATCGCCATTCCATAGCATATTTTGCCGATATTTGAATGATATCCACATCAGCCTTATTCTTAATATCTGAATTAATGACAATTTTCTCAACCTTAAGTCGATGCTCCCTTATCCTCTGTTGTTTTGATTTATCTCCGCTTGCACTGTCGCCTACAGTATCAAGCATGTTCTGCACAATGATCAGCGGACATCCGTATTTTGAGACCACATTCAAAATTTCCCTGGTCTTGGCATCATTATCAGCCTTCATTGTCGTAACATATATACAGACGTCGATGGTAGGAACAAGAGTATCAAGTGTCAGTTTTTCATGTATTTCCAGCCCGTATGCATCAAGCCCCGGGCTGTCTATCAATAATACGTCCTTTTCAAGACCATAGTTGGGAGATTGTATCTCTATACTGCGAACTTTTTTCTTATTTAACGGATTCTTCCTTTCATCGCTGTAATTCATCAGCTTTTTTTCTCTAAAATCATTACCCCGTAATACAATGACCTTTTTATTCTCCAAGCGTATCTTTGCTAAGTATTCCGGCCCATATGAGCAGCATACAAGCTGGCCTGATGAGGGAGCCACGGCACTGGATAGAATGTTACTTGCAAGCAGGGCATTTATTAATGTTGATTTACCGCTGCTTGTTACGCCTATAACACCAACTCTTATTTTGTCATTTTTCCAATCATCTCTTCTTTCCCTTGCCCAATTTAACTTATCACTATAATAATTGGCAATTTCTTTATCCTCTGCCAAATTCTCGATCAGTTTATCAATTAGTTCGATACTCCTCATCAGAACTATCCTCCTAAAACCGGAATGACCTAGGGGGACGGAGTCCCTGGTCCATTTTGACTCTGTACTTGACCTAGGGGGACGGAGTCCCTGGTCCATTTTGACTCTATACTTTATTCCTCCACGCATCTGCCATGATATACGATGCCTGCGCCTCCGCAGAGGTGCCCTCCTTTACAAAATCAGGGCATCCGCATACCTCCCTAATAAGTCCGTATTCATCTATCTTAGAAGTCACTGTTTCATATGCCTTATCTGCAGGATCAGTTCCATGATCCAGATATCCGTTAGCATTCCCTCTATAAATACAGGATGCGACCATCATCGCAGAAGTCCCGTCTGTAAAGCTCTCTGTGTCATCAAGGATATCTCTGAACCTTCCATCTGGAAGCTGATACTTAAGCAAAGAATTTAAAAGCTCCTTAAAATGCCCACGCATTTCGATCTCAATATCCTCTCTTTTCTGCCTTTCTGCCTCCTCTATCATCCTTGCAAGTCCCATAAGAGCCCATCCATTGCCGGTTGCCCAGAAAAGCTTGCGGATAAACCTGCCATCTACAGCATCAACGATATGATAAAAAAGCTCTGCCTTTTCATCATACAGATGCCTGTAATAACCCCTTACCTGCTCTGCTGCCTCATCAATACAGCCCATGGCAGCAAGAAATGGCGGAACCATGTAGAGTCCGTCTATCCAGAGCTGATATGGTGAGAATCCTTCCACAAAGGATATATTGTTATGACAGATGATCCCATCGTAAGTCCTTGGTGCCTTCTTCATAAGATAATCAAGCATC
>JAILEM010000132.1 GCA_024687745.1 Lachnospiraceae bacterium | reverse complement strand
CCCGGGCAGAAGACGGATCATTTTCTTGCAACAACGTATATTCTCTCGGCATCCTCTTCCACCAGATCACTGTTCTTATCATCAAAGCATCTTACTATCTTAAATCCGGCAGATCTGACATATTCAAGCATTTCCTCATACTCATAACCACACTGGTAATGAGTCTCTTCAAATTTCTTAAAGAGACACTCTCCACTTCCTGACTCTTCGGTCTTTACAAAGACGGTAAGGTCATACTCGTTCATTGCATCTTCCTCCGTATATGAATTCTCCCAGATGAAGCTGCATTCGTCCCTGTTTTCGGCGATCGTTCTGTCTCCGATCACATCCCTGTACTTATGAACGGTATTAAAGTCAAAGATAAATATACCACCCGTATAGAGGTAGTTATATACAAGCGAAAATACTGTCTTTAAATCATCCATATCCGTGATATAGTTGATCGAATCGCAGAGACAGTATATCGTTCCGACAGTGCTGTAAAGATCAAGCTCCGTCATATCCTGATTAAGGTAGAGTATCTCGGAGTTATTCCTGTCTCTTTTTTCGTATGCGACATTGAGCATGGATTCAGAGACATCCACGCCTATCATGTCATAGCCTTTTTTATACATGAGCTCTGTAAGGGTTCCTGTGCCGCAGGCAAGATCAAGAACCTGATTTCTTTCGGAATCTGCCCCGTCCTGAGCCTCGGAATTGGGTATCGAGATACCCTCCTCCCTTATTATCTCATCAAGCATATCTGCCCAGTCCTTATACGGAACATTATCCATCAGTTCATCATACACATAAGCAAAGTCATCGTACATACAAGATACTCCTTTTACTGTTTCTTGGAAAAATTTCAGGCTTGAACCGGCTCCCTCACAAATTTTTATCTAAAACTCGTGTTTTTTCTTTCTTAGTCATACCTTTTTCTCGGTTTGATGATTTTTTTAAGGGTGTTTACCTAAAACTCACTTTTTCCTCTTTCTTAGTCAAATTCGCCGCCTCTACTGTGCCATTTCAAGCAATTCCTTCAGCTCATCCACGCTGAAGCTGTATTTCTTAGAGCAGAAGTCACATTTTACTTCTACCGGCTCGTTATCCTCTATCATGCTCTCAAGCTCATCCTTACCAACGCTGATAAGAGCTTTCTCGACCCTTTCCTTGGAACAGTCACACTTAAATCTTACTTCATCCCTGCCGATGATCTCAGGATCCATTCCTTCAAGCAGAAATTCTATCATATCCTCAGGGCTCATTCCCTTATCAAGCATTGAGGTAACACTTTCTACAGTCCTAAGCCTCTCCTCGAGGGCATCGATCGTTTCATCACTGATTCCCGGCATAAGCTGGATGATAAAGCCTCCTGCCTGTCTTACAGTATTTTCTTTATTCATTAATACGCCTAAGGCTACTGCCGAAGGTGTCTGTTCAGATACGGCAAAATAATAAGTCAGGTCGTCCGCAATCTCTCCTGTCTGTAATCTGACCTGTCCGACATAGGGATCCTTAAGACCAAGATCCTTAATAACAGAGAGCATACCTTCACCGACAGCTCCACCCACATCAAGCTTTCCAAGACTGTTTGGAGGAAGCATTACATCGGGAACTGCCACATAACCCTTAACATTTCCTTTGGGGTCTGCAGTTACGGTTATACCCTTCATCAATCCTTCACTTCTTATCTGAAGTGTCAGAAGGTCTGTATCATTCTTTAACATTGCTCCCATCATAAGAGCTGCTGACATCGTACGTCCTAAGGCTGCTGTCCCTATGGGACTTAGGTCATGTGCTATCCTCGCATCCTCTGAAACCTTCCTTGCACTTACCGCAAAGGCTCTTATCTGTCCGTCGGCCGCTGTGGCACGGATCATATGATCGTTATTCTTCACAAATTTAAGCTCCGTAATTATCTATTATAATGAATATTATCGGCATCACGATCCAACACTGAATTTCCACCGCTTAATTCAACAGCAAATTCACACTGCTAAATTCAATATCAATTTTCCGCCGCTTAATTCAAATCCTAAATTCCCGTTACTAACCTTACATCACTGCGCCGATGGCACCAAAGAGTCCCATACTTGCTACACCCATTATGATACCTGCAAGTACAACCCCAAGTAATACGGCGATAACACTTGATTTAAAGTCCATATCAAGAAGACTTGCAGCTAATGTTCCTGTCCAGGCTCCTGTTCCCGGAAGAGGGATCCC
>JAILEM010000017.1 GCA_024687745.1 Lachnospiraceae bacterium | reverse complement strand
TTTGTGCTGGGCAGCAGATACAAAAAGGACGATTGGCGTATGCGAAAGTTTAACGGTAAGAAATCCTGGATCGCTGATTATTTAAATCTCGGACAGACGACACTTACCTGGCTTTTAAATACGGCATGCGGCTGTAAGCTCTCAGATCCCTTTACCATGTATAAGATCTTTCACAGGGATTGTATGTACGGTATAAATTTTAAGGGAGGAAACTTCGGTCTTGACTGGGAGCTTGTGATCAGGTTTATTAGAAAGGGTTACCATCCGGTTGAGATTCCCATAAGCTATAAGGCAAGATCCTATGAGGAAGGAAAGCATATTGACCTTTTCAGAACACCTATCGAGGGGTTAAAAGCCCTGTGGCATTGCAGATATGCTTCCAAGGTATATGATTACGGAGATGAATGACAATTTATAGATTATGATCCAAGACTTTTGATAAAATACAGTCATAAAGTATTAAGGATCGTTGGAAGGCATGAAAACAACTGAAATTTACAAAATAACGCAGGTGGGTGAAATATGAAATTTACAAAAATGCACGGAATAGGAAACGATTACGTTTACTTTGATACATTTGACGGGGAAATAGATAACAAGGTCGAGCTTGTGAAATTTGTAAGCGACAGACACTTTGGCATAGGCGGAGACGGTGCTATCTTTATCAATCCTTCTACAGAGGCCGACTGTGAGATGGAAATGTATAATGCAGACGGTTCAAGATCAGAGATGTGCGGTAACGGTATCAGGTGTGTCGGTAAATATTTATATGACAACGGCCTGACAGATAAGACAGAGATATCGGTCATATCTGCCGGAAAGATTAAATATCTTTCGATGACAGCCATAAAGGAAGAGAAGAATCCGCTTACGGGTTTAACATACGGGAAAAGGGCTGACGGTACTGTCATAGATACTGTAAGAGTAGATATGGGAGAAGCGATACTTAAGGCAGAAGAAATACCCGTAGACAAGAATAAAACAGGCGTTATTAAAAGCGATAAAAGCGCTGGAAACACTGTAAATACTGCACTTTTGGGAATCATTGAGGAAAAGGATGCCTGTATCAGGCAGCCGATAGATGTGGGCGGAGAGATATTTGAAATGACCTGTGTTTCGATGGGAAATCCACATGCTGTATTTTACGTTGATAACGTTGATGATTATCCTGTATCGGTTAACGGACCGGTCATAGAAAACCATAAAGCTTTTCCAAACAGAGTTAATGCAGAGTTTGTAAAGGTACTGGATAGAAAGAATATACAGATGAGAGTCTGGGAGAGAGGTACAGGTGAGACCTTTGCATGCGGTACCGGAGCCTGTGCGGTGGCTGTTGCAAGTATCCTTAACGGGTACACGGATGATGAGGTTACGATCCACCTTTTAGGAGGAGATCTTAAGATCAGGTGGGATAAAGATAACAATCATGTATTCATGACAGGCAGTGCGACCACGGTTTGCACCGGAGATATTTAATAGGAAAATTATACAAATAACAAGTTATTTAAATAAATTTATTCGATAATAGCGTTAAAAATAATTAAACAGGATTTAATAAATTCAATAACAAGCTACAGCGAATTTTTAAGGATGATTGATTTCAAGGATAACGGTATTGTTTTGCCGCAATCATCTGTTTTTGATTTTTTAAACAAAAAATATATGTTTATGGAATAACGGACATTTTATCCGTTTTCCGACAAGGAGGAAAGTGATGAGCAGCAATGTACCCGAGATATTCGGAAGCATGGTATTTAATGATGCAATAATGAGGGATAAGCTACCTAAGGACATATACAGATCCTTAAAGAAGACAATACAGGATGGAAAGGATCTTGATATAAATGTGGCTAATGTCGTTGCCATAGCCATGAAGGACTGGGCGATAGAGAAGGGTGCGACGCATTACACCCATTGGTTCCAGCCGATGACCGGTATTACCGCGGAAAAGCATGACAGCTTTATCTCTCCGCAAAATGACGGCCGTGTTATCATGGAGTTTTCCGGAAAGGAGCTCATAAAGGGTGAACCGGATGCCTCCTCCTTCCCTTCGGGCGGAATAAGGGCGACCTTTGAGGCAAGGGGTTATACCGCATGGGATCCCACAAGCTATGCCTTTGTTAAGGACGGCGTTTTATGTATTCCGACGGCCTTTTGTTCATACGGAGGAGAGAGCCTTGATAAAAAGACTCCACTCTTAAGATCAATGGAAACGCTTAACGAGCAGGCATTAAGGATACTCAGGCTTTTCGGAAATGGCGAAGTAAAGAGAGTAAATACAACAGTTGGACCTGAGCAGGAATATTTCCTAATCGACAGATCTCTTTATGAGAGGAGAAAGGATCTTATATACTGCGACAGAACCCTGTTTGGTGCAAGGCCTCCCAAGGGTCAGGAGCTTGACGATCATTATTTCGGTGCTATAAGACCGAGGGTTCAGGCCTTTATGAAGGAGCTTAACGAGGAGCTGTGGAAGCTTGGTATACTTGCAAAGACTGAGCATAATGAGGTTGCACCCGCCCAGCATGAGATGGCTCCGATCTTTGATACGGGAAATATAGCCATAGATCATAACCAGATAACCATGGAGGTTATGAAAAATGTGGCAAAAAGGCATAAATTTATCTGCCTTCTCCATGAAAAGCCTTTTGAGGGAGTTAACGGTTCGGGTAAGCATAACAACTGGTCTCTTGTTACGGATTCCGGCGTAAATCTTCTTGAACCCGGTAAATCTCCTCATGAGAATGCACAGTTCTTGCTTTTCCTTGTTGCTGTTATCAAGGCAGTTGATGAATATCAGGATCTTTTGAGGCTCTCGATCGCCTCAGCCGGAAACGATCACAGATTAGGTGCTGCGGAAGCACCTCCTGCGATAATGTCAATATTTGTAGGTGATGATCTTGGAGCGATCCTTGATTCTATCGAGAACGGAAGCTCATATGACGGTAAACCGAATTCCAAGATGGATATCGGTGTCCATGTTCTTCCAAAGCTTCCCAAGGATACGACAGACAGAAACAGGACCTCACCCTTTGCCTTTACCGGAAATAAATTTGAATTCAGAAGCTGCGGGTCTTCCATGTCAGTAGCCGGTGCCAATACTGTGCTAAATACAATAGTAGCCGAGTCGCTGAAGCAGTTTGCGGATAAGCTCGAGGGAGCAAAGAATTTTAATTCAGAGCTTGATAAACTTATAAAGGATACCGTAAAAAAGCATAAGAGGATAATCTTTAACGGTGACGGTTACTCTAAGGAGTGGGAGAAGGAGGCAAAGAAGCGGGGGCTTCTCAATCTTAAGACAACTGTCGATGCCATCCCTATGTACCTTGAGCCAAAGAATGTTAAGCTTTTTAAGGAACATAAGATATATACGGAGGTAGAGATAAGGAGCAGATATGAGATAGAGCTCGATGCCTATTCAAAGATCATCAATATCGAGGGTCTTACGGCGGTTGATATGACTAAGAAGGAGATACTTCCCGCTGTAAACAGATATATAGGAAAGCTTTCCGAGACGGCTAAGTCAAAGCAGAGTCTTTTCCTTGGGAAGGATATGCCGGCAAATCTTCCCTGCAATATGGAGATAGATCTTATAAGGGTTCTGAGTAAGCTTGAGGATCAGGCCTATAAGGAAGTAAATAAGCTTGAAAAAATGCTTGCTGATGCTTCAAATCTTGATAAAAACGATAAACTGGCCCAGGCAGCTTATTACAAGGATAAGATCATACCCGCTATGGCAAGTCTCAGAAAATACGTTGACGAGATGGAAAGTAACTGTGATAAGGATATGTGGCCGCTTCCAAGCTACGGAGAGATGCTCTTCTCTGTATAAACGGAATCTGCAATAAGATACGTGAAAATACGATAAGATACGGTAAAATACAGTAAAATACGATAAAATAAGATAAGATACGGTAAAATACAGTAAAATACAACTTTTTATCCCCTTAAAACATAAGGCAAAGCTTCATGGAATCGTCCGGAAGCCTTGCCTTTTTTATTAAGATCAGATGTTCTTATTCAAAATGTTGTACAATATTTGTATGAAGGGTACAAAAAACAGGACAATGATGAGGATATAATAAGATCGATGCAGGAAACTAAGCAGGCATAAAGAGGCTTGAAAAAATCTTAATTGGAGATAAAGAGTCTAAAAAAGCCGGGAGTTAACAGTTTTTATATAAAGGAGACGGATAAATGAGTCTGAGACTTATATTGGGGAATGCCGGAAGCGGAAAGTCCCATACCTTATTCAAGCATATCATAGATGAATCCATAAAGAATCCGGAAGTAAACTACATTATCGTTGTTCCTGAGCAGTTTACTCTCCAGACTCAGAAGGATATCGTGAGACTCCATCCAAGACACGGGATACTGAATATAGATATTTTAAGCTTTAAAAGGCTTGCTTTCAGGATATTTGAGGAGGTGGGCTTTAAGAACGCAAACGGAGCCCTGATAGATGATATGGGGAAAAACCTCATACTTCTTCATGTTGCCAAAAGTCTTGGAAAAGAGCTTCCTCTTATGGGAGAGAACATAAATAAGCTCGGGTATATCACGGAAGTCAAGTCAGTTATATCAGAGATCATGCAATATAATATCGGCGATGAGGAACTCTCCAAGCTTATCGAATACAGCGGTAATAAGAAGCTTCTTAAGGAGAAGCTCTCAGAGATCAGGGTGCTTTACAATGCATTCAGGAAGTATACCGAGGAAAAATACCTGACAGGTGAAGAGCTCTTTGAGAAGGCAGGTGCGTTAGCGGGAGAATCAAAGAAGCTTAAAAACAGTGTTATAGCCTTTGACGGATTCACAGGTTTTACTCCGGTACAGTACAAGCTGATGGAAGCCTTGATGTTAAATTGCAGGAGTTTGCTATGCACAGTGCTGGTTGATGTGAAAAGAGATAGGATCGAAGAAAAAAATGGCAAAAATACGAATTTAGAACATGAGTTATTTTATATGAGCAAAAAGACGATTTCTACTCTGAAAAGCATCGCTTACAAGTCAAAAGTCGAGGTTTTGGAGGATATTTCCATTGACTCGATGCCACCGGTGAGATATACGTTGACTTCAAAGGATATGGAAGCAACCGGAGAAAACACTGATAAATACGGGAATTGTGACGAATCTACCACACCGGTCAATAACCGGCATCTGATCTTTCTTGAAGATAACCTTTTCAGAGCAGACTCAAAGGTCTATGGAGAGAAGGACCGGTCACCGGAGGATGATAAAAATAGAAAAAATATAACCTCGGAGCACACCCCGAAGAGTGCTGTAAATGGGGGAGGAGACCTTAATATTTTCTCGGCCAACACAATGACCGATGAAATAACTAACGTCTGTAAATTGATAGAGGGACTGATCAGAGAAAATGGATATAAATACCATGAAATCGCAATTGTAACAGGTGATCTTGATAATTATATGCATATTTTAGCCAAAAAGCTGCAGGATTATGAGATCCCTTACTTTTTGGATAAGACTATCCCCATTATGTTAAATCCCTGTACCGAGTTTATAAGGGCATATTATTCTGTTTTGATAAATGATTATTCATATGACTCAATGATCAGATATCTAAGGTCTCTGATGACTGACATAGAGCTTAATGACATCGATATCATTGATAATTATCTTCTTTCATACGGCATTAAGGGAAGGAAGAACTGGAACAATATCTTTCTTAAGAAAAGGAAGAAGCTGAAGGATGAGGATCTTATAAGGATAGAGGAGATAAGAAAAAGGATAATCAGAGATTTTAACGGTATGGAGGAGAACGTTCATATCGAAAAGCTCAGAAGAGGTTCAAAGGCAACGATAAAGACCTTTTCCGAAGGACTCTATATGCTTCTTGATGAGAAGAATATGGAAAACAAGCTGAAAGCGTTTGCGGACAGGTTTGAAAAAGCAGGGGATGTCCTCAAAGCAAGAGAGATGGGGGAGATATATGAGCATGTATTGATGCTTTTGGACAGGATGGTCGAGCTGATCGGAGATGAGGAGGTAACTCTGGAAGAGTACCTCGAGCTGTTAGACGCAGGCTTTGATGAAATAAGGATCGGTATAATCCCAAAGGATCAGGATTATGTGCAGAT
>JAILEM010000245.1 GCA_024687745.1 Lachnospiraceae bacterium | reverse complement strand
TTCGCGATAACTGTTATCAGTATCTCTGACGGGTGTAATAAGCCTCTTTTCTTCGTAGTATCTTAACCGGTCTTTGGATATTCCTGTTATCTTCTCAACATCACCTATAGACAAGCCCATTCTTATTCCTCATAACTGCTTATATTCTAAACTGTTATCAAACTTATTATTTGCACTTTTTTCTCTGAATATCCAAAACAGAACAGCTAAAAATGCAACACTGAAAACACATATCAGTCCGATCTTCACTCCGTATGAAGTCATGCGTTCTTTGGTATAGATAAAGTCAGGTAAGTTAGCACATATGTGAGCAATTATACAGACCCATAGTGATTTGTATTTATAAATCAATAATCCGAAGACCAATCCCATTATTGCTGTACCTGCAACAAGTATGATTCCGCCGGCCATAAAATGCATCAGACCAAACAATACAGCGCTTACAATTATTGCTACAATATGGTTTGATTTCTTTTCGATGCGGGTATAAACGATTCCTCTTAATGCTAACTCTTCAGCAATCGGAGCAATAACAAGAAGATTAAGTATCATAAGTACTGTTCCCAAAAACGGCACCATTGACGAATAATACTCTGCCGAAGAAGCAATCAGTCTAGCATTCTCAATGTCCGCATTTAGTGTCAAAAGGGAGAATACACTTGATAAGGAAAAAGTCAGCACACATGTTTTTAAAACATCTCGAAAAGCAAAGCTGTTCAGCTTCCATTCATTTCTGATATCTTTCTTGGGAATCTTAAATATAAGATACAAGAATAAAATGGTTAGTATTCCTGACACGATAGTCATGCCCAGGATATTCTTATTCGCAAAGTCCTCTATCTCTGCCTGTCCGGTGATTCCTATACCGGCTGCGATTCGAATGATAACAAAAGACAGCGCAACTTGAATAACTATGGTAAATACCATGTATAACAAAAAATATCCTATTCCTCTAAGTAATCCCTTCATCTTTTAATCCCTGAATTTACTAACTGATAATTTTATCGACTAAGGAATCACTCCCTCAGACATGGTAATTATATCATTCGGCAAAAGAACACTTAGTCAGCTTTATTCAAGATTTGCCATTCTAAGTTATCCTTGAATTTCCTTTTTCATCATCAGTCAATTTATTATCTTAGGATTGATTTTAAATGATACGACCATAATGTTCTTAACATTTCCGTTTTTTTCAGATAATCCTTCTGATGAAAGAATTTCCCTAAATCAAGCAATTCTGTTTTTTCTTCTTCCATAGGTTTAATCACTATGAAAAATCCATTTTCTATCCACTCTGCCTGATCCTCGTATTCCTCCTCAGTATATCCTGCAAAAGCACTCAATCCGGAAAGCGCCTGGGCATTTAATTTGTTTTCCGATATACTGCCGAGATTTTCATCTATACTGAAAATCTGATTGTCTGCTATTATTGCCTCTATCTGTTCCCATTTGATAGATTCTGTTTTTCCATATCCAAAGCCCGTCGGTTTCCTATACAATATCCCATAGATATCAGCCTTGAAAAACGGTCTTTTGAGTGTCAGATACGGAAACAACAATACCGCAGGTACTCCTGCAAGATATCCCAAAATAGCATTCCTGCCTACAAAGCCTGCGGCAGAAAATATAACTAGCATCAAAAATACGATTACATCACCGACACCCACAGCGGATGTTTTGACAGGTCTTACTTCCATCCTGTCTTTCTCTACGTCGGTCGCATACTGGTTTTCTTCCTCAGGAGCATCATTTTTCTTAAAGCAGTCTCCTACAAATACCGCATATAGAAAACTCCAGAATGTATAATCCAAGACACAGAGCAACGCCAGCCACTTGATAGGGCTGATTAGTCCTGCAATAAGCAGATGTATTCCTCCAAGAAACGGAATGCCCGAAATATGATGATCAGACCCTTTGGCCTGGATCTTTTTAGTCTCGATGATTGCTCCGGTATTGTATATCAAATATAAAACACCGATACCGCCTATGATTATTGGAAATACCCATGGATGCATCCTAAACCACATTGTGAATACCCTCTATATCATTTCCCAAATCTACACCTTTTTCTCACGACCAATACTTCCTCAATTATCATGAATACAACGAATAGAGCCAAACCGAGCATATAAAAGAAGGGGTTATATCTGTACTCGCTCCCACTCCAGATAAAACTTGAGTAGTCACCCTCATAGGATCTGCCGACAGTCTGAAGCAATGCAGCAAGCCCGGCAACAATGGTCGAGGCCAAAAGATATAAGACTTCGGCACCAAATATCTTCAAATTACTTCTCATAAATAATCAACCTTCCTGCAAAAAAGACTCATATAACCTCTCGGTTTGCGGAGCTCTTTTTATAAATGCGTAAAAATCCTGATCACCATAAACTATAACAACCTTCTCCTCCGGAATCAGATTAAACAAGTTCAAATAAGAAAAATAACCGAACAGTTTTTCTTCCCCATCTTCGATATAAGCTCCTTCAGCCTGTTGCGGCACTATATATTTTATCGTAACAATATTACACCCAAGTTCTTCAGGCAAGACTTTTCTCAGAATACGAATGTTATTTGTACCCTTATCCTTCTTATCCTGCCATCCATAATAACGTTGTATCAATGGTACAGAAACAGCAATAACCGCAATCACCCATAATAGAGCCAAAGCTATAAGAAGCCCCTCGTGATTATCAGCGAAAGTTGTGAAGCAAAGCGGAATCGGTTCAAAAACTGCTACCACAGCAACAATAAGAAAAGGCATGATGCCACGTACAATATCCCCCTTATAATTACCGGCATGAAACATCACAAGTTCCGGATTTTCGAGTAATATCTGCCTTTCTTCTGCTGTTAATTTACGCTGCATATTAAATCCTCTTTCCCGAATTTAAATCAAGAACTTCTACTTCATTCTCCTTAAGAAACCTCATAAAATAATCTGCAAAAGGTTCTTCGATAATCCCTGCAAATCTCGTTACCACCGTTCCTTTCTGATGCTTAAACGGTTTATAAAGATATGCGTTATCGACAAGTACAGAGTGATTTGTCTCATCCCATTCAATATCAAGTTCTATTTCATCCGTATAAAGTCTTCCGTCTTTTACGTTAAATA
>JAILEM010000239.1 GCA_024687745.1 Lachnospiraceae bacterium | reverse complement strand
GATACAAGAAAAACCACATTTCATGATATCAATAATAAATATATTTTTCAACTAAAACAAAAACTGCGAAATAACTGTTATGAGTATCATTGCGGTTTCGGCGATACATAAAAACCATCCTGCCATATCTCCGTTTATACCGCCAAATTCTTTAACTGATACCTGTCTGTAGACAGCCAGTATGATAAGGGCTGCCATAACAGATAATATCCCGCCCGGTCCTCTGAGCATCATAAGGAAGATGACGGTAAGACTGAAAACAGTAAGGATCATCTGTACATTTTTCCTGTCGGAGCTATCGGAATAGGTTTTAAGAAGAGTGCTGTTCTTACTGACAGGAAAGGTAACTACAGAGTATCCTGAAAGGCATCTGGATAAGGTATAAATAAGCAAAAGAAGAGTGGGATCGATATATTTAAAGGATGCAAAGGCCGAAAAATTTAAAAGTATGATAGAAACAAGATGTATAGCTGCAAAAGCTCCCATATGAGGATCCTTTAATATGTCATGTTTTTTTTCTTTTGACGCATGACTGGAGAGTGCATCGGAAACATCGATGAAACCATCTAAATGGATACCTCCCGATATCCATAAGGGTATTAATGTAAGGATTAGGGCTTTAAGGATGGGAGAGGGTATAAACCTGTCACTTATAAAGATCCAAAACCGGGAGATCAGACCGATAACTATCCCTATAAGGGGAAAGGCACACATACTGTATTTTAAATTTTTTTCATCCCATTTAACCTTTGGCACAGGGATCGATGAATAGGTTGAAAAAGCAGTTAAGATAGCATTGATCAATACCATTTATATTTCTCCTTTGATGATACAGGGAATCTTGCAGACCACTTCTATGAGGGCATCCGAAGCTTTTGCCAGAGAGCGGTTAATGAAACCAAAGGTCTCAAGATATGACAGGGTATCAGGATCATGATCGTATCCTCCCGATGTCAGATCTCCCGTTACGGCAATAAGGTTTTTCGATGAGCTGCTTAAAAATAGTATATCATTTATTATCCTTTCGGCGGTTTCACTTATAAAGGTATTATGACCGGTGATGCTCTTACGTTCATAAAACAGCTCATTTGCCAAAAGATTGGGAATATCCTCCAAAAGTATGGTTGATCCTTTTATTCTGTTTTTTTGAACAGAGGACAGATCTTTTGAGATCTCGATCGTTTCAAATCCTTTACCGGATCTTAAGCTTTTATGTCTGTTTATCTTTGTGAGATTATAGCTTTTACGTTCCATGGTTGCAATATATATTCTTTTTCCTGCTTCCATACTGCAGACAAGATCTTCCGCATATTCACTTTTACCGCTTGAAGCTGCTCCCGTGACAAGTATAAACATGAAATATCATCCTTTTTTTAATATGATCATTATGAAAAGAAAAGCAGTGATCCCCCTTAGCAGGAGGCCTGCAAAGAGACAGAGAAAGCTACCGAGAAGGAAAGTATAGTTTGCGGTTATTATATCCCCGATTACTGCATTTCTTGTATCATCACCTATATAGGGCTTTTCATAATATTCTCCGAAATAGAAGGATCCGCCGCCGAGCCTTATACCAAGAGCTCCTGCCATTACCGCTTCCGTCTGTCCGGAGTTTGGACTTGAGTGGTTAAGCCTGTCCCTTTTCCAGATCCTGAAAGCATTTTTTATTCCCATAGGTCCCATTCCGCAGGAGAGGATCAGTATGACGGATGCTATCCTTGAGGGAATGAAGTTAAGTATATCATCAAGCCTTGCGGCACAGCTTCCGTAATCGATGAATCTCTCGTTTTTATAGCCAACCATACTGTCCATGGTGTTGACTGCCTTATATAACAGTGCTCCCGGAGCGCCAAAAGCTGCATAGTAAAGCATGGGAGCAACAACCCCGTCAGAAAAATTTTCCGATACGGTTTCAACACAGGCCCTGATGATATCATCCTCTGAAAGTCTGTCCGTATCCCTTCCGACTATTCTTCCCACTGCTATCCTTGCTGAATTTAAGGAACTGTATCTATGGTCATCTTCATAAATCTTCAAAGCGTTATAAACAGAGGTGCTTTCCTTAAGCATATCCCTTATCGCTATAGACTGATATCCGAGGAAGGTATCAAGAATAAGTAAAAGGATCAACAGAAATCTGTTTTTTGAAAAGAATAAAAGAGAATATATTGCGGAAATGACAGATAAGATGATAAGCAGTACAGTGATCACCATCAGTATACCGGCCTTTTTGTTGCCTGACTTTTTTCCTTTAAACAGATTTCTGTATGGTTTTTCCAAAAAACCGATCAGTTTTCCGAAAAATACAACAGGATGGGGGATACAGGAAGGGTCTCCCAGGATAAGATCTGTTATAAAGGAAATAGTATATGTTATAAGACCTATGGTAAATATCATTTTGTATCCTTTAATATCTGAGGTATTCCGCAGATCATTCTGATAACGGTGTCAGCTCTCTGTGCAAGAAGCCCGGATAAGAGTCCTGCTCTTTCACGAAATTCCCTTTGGCTTTTGTCTGTCGGAACAACTCCGGAGCCAATTTCCGAAGCAGTGACTGCTCTTTTTGAAGCCAGATGATCGGCAAGTATTTTTATTTCTTCATCAGACATGGTATCTGCTACAAGCATCTCTGCGTCAAATACACAGTCGTCATAAGTCTCTCCTGTATCTGAGAACAGCTCTTTAACATATTCTTTTTTTCCTGAATACTTTGGTCCGGTTATAAAAATCATTAAGCATTTCCTGTACTGTAAATTTCATGAATCGTATTAATATTATAGCACAGGATAACGAAGCAGGGATATATTCTGCCATAAGGGAATTTGAAAAAGGGGTGAATAATAGTATAATAAATCAAACGAAACCAATATATCCACGGAGCAGACTAGATGAAGAAAATATTGCTTTCTGCTTTTGAAAGCGGAAGCGGGAAAACAACAATAACAGCGGCATTGTTAAGGCTGCTTAAGGAAAAGGGAACAGATGTAACAGGAATAAAATGCGGGCCGGATTATATCGATCCGATGTTCCATAATTTTGTCCTTAACGATAAAAATACCGGAGGAATGAATGTTGATATCTTCCTGCAGGGAAGAGATAAAGCGGTTGATCAGGTTGCCGGACTTAATAAAGAGGCTGCCGTATTTGAAGGTGCAATGGGTTATTATGACGGAATTGGCGGCAGATGGGAAAACAGTGCCTATGACATCGCAAGGACATTGGATATACCGGTCATTCTGATAGTAAGACCTCATGGAGCAAGTCTGACCCTTGCTGCACTTATAAAAGGAATTGCGCAATTTAAAACAGGATCCGGAATTAAAGGGGTAATTCTGAATGACTGCAGACGATCGCTCTATGATCATCTTAAGCCGATAATAGAGGATGAAACGGGGATCGAAGTGCTGGGATATGTGCCTCATATGAAAGAAGCAGTGATAGAAAGCAGGCATTTAGGCCTGATAACGGCAGGGGAAGTAACCGGGTTATCAGAAAAGATCGCTCTCATATCTGAGGCTATGAAGAAGAGTGTTAATATTGAGAGACTGATCGCCATCATGGAGGATGGAAATAACAGGAGAGTCAGAGAGAAGGGTCAGACAGAGAGAAGTGAATCAGGGAAAAGTGCAGGCGGATATGGATCCGTAAGGATAGCCGTTGCATATGACAGTGCCTTTTGCTTTTATTACAGAAGCTCACTTAACGCACTGAGAAAGGCAGGAGCTAAGATCGTATTTTTCAGTCCTCTTAAGGACAGGGGACTGCCTAAGGATATACAGGGTTTATATATAGGAGGCGGATATCCCGAGCTTTATCTTAAGGAACTGTCTGATAATATTTCGATGAAAAAAGAGATAAAAACAGCGATCGATTCAGGACTTCCGACTATAGCGGAGTGCGGAGGCTTTATGTATCTTAATGAAGGTATTTTTGACAGAAACAATGAAGAAAAATATGAAATGGTCGGAATAATAAGAGGAAACGCTTCTTTTAGCGGAAAATTAAAAAGATTTGGATACATTTATCTTGAAAATAATTCCGACAAACAAAATATGCTTTTTAATGAAGGAGAAAGGATCCCGGCACATGAGTTTCACTATTATGACAGTGATGATAGCGGTGAGGACTTAAGTGCATCAAAGGCATTGGGAAATACTGATTACAGGTGCGGTTTTATAAACGGATCACTCTATGCAGGTTATCCCCATCTGGAATTATCGGGGGAGATACCTTTGGCAGAAAGATTTGTTGAAAGGGCGGTAAGATATGGAAAACAGGGATAATGAAGAGTATCTTAAAAAGATTATAAACAATATTTTGGATGAGAGGGACTATGTAGTTATACAAAGCAGAAAAAAGTGGGATTCACTGGCAAAACCCCTCCATGGTCTCGGACAGTTTGAGGATATAGTATCCGGTATGGCAGGATTAAGGGGAAGTACGGGTGTAAGGATCGATAAGAGAACCCTGCTTGTGTTCTGTTCGGATAACGGAGTAGTAAGAGAGGGAGTCAGCCAGTCGGATGCGGAGGTTACAGCCAGAGTAGCCATGAGTATCGCAAAAGGTAAAAGTACCGTAAACAATCTTGCAAAAAACTGCAGTGTTGACATCATCGCAGTAGATGTCGGGATCAGGGATGAGCATCTTATAGAAGAGGAAAAGGATCTTAATAAGATACTTAAAGGAAAGAAAAAGATCTTAGACAGAAATATCAAAAGAGGAACGGAAAACATATTATACTCCCCGGCAATGACGAGGGAAGAATGCATAAAAGCCATAACGGATGCGATAGACCTTGTAAAGGAGCTTAAGAAAAACGGGACAAAGATAATACTTACCGGAGAAATGGGGATAGGAAACACTACCACATCTGCCGCCATTGCCTCCATCCTTCTGGATGAGGATCCCGAAGTAATGACCGGGAGGGGAGCAGGTCTTGGTAATGAGGGTCTTATCAGAAAAAAGGAAGTGATAATGGAAGCCATAAATAAACACAGACCCGATAAAAGTGATCCTGTTGATGTCATATCTAAAACAGGAGGTCTCGATATTGCGGCATTATGCGGGGTTTATCTCGGATGTGCATATCACAGGATACCTGTTTTGATCGATGGCTTTGTCTGTCTTGTGGCCGCGCTTTGCGCCATAAGACTGTCAGAAAAATGTATAAATGCGATGATCCCCAGTCATTTATCCTCAGAACCGGGAGCTGTAAGGATAGTAAAAGAGCTTGGTCTTAATCCTGTAATAAATGCGGATATGCATCTAGGTGAGGGGACAGGGGCTGTCATGATGTTATCGCTTTTAGATGCTTCCTTAAATGTTTATAACAGTTCACACAGCTTTTCAAAGCTTGGGATCGCACCCTATACAGAGCACGATCCCAAATAGTTATTTCAGTGTTATGACATGATCCTTAAGTTCGATTTTCAGATCGTTCATTTCTCCCCAGTCAAGAACCTTGTAGGATTCGTCATCATCGTTAAGTGAAAAAGTATTGCTGTGGAAATTAAATGAAATAAGATTGTCTGTTTCCATGTCATAAAAATCAAATATCTTTGCATTTGAAGCTCCGCCTGTAGCCATTGTCTTTTCGCCTATCTTTACTGTCTGTAAAGCGTCGAGAACCTTTTCTATGACCTCAGGATCACTGCTTATCCACCAGCCGCTGTCATCCTTTGAATACCATTCCTGTGAGGTTGTCCAGATAGAGAGTTCCAAAGGTCTCTCCTCAGCGCGTTCTATCCATTTTGAAAGGCTTTCACTGTTACAGAATTCGATAAGAGTATTGCCCGGTAAGAATTCATTTTCACCATCTATACTTCTGTACTTTAATACAAAATCATGTACAGCTACTGAAAGTGCATCCATCACCAGGTTTTTGTTATCGTTATCGAGAGGATCGTATTGTGCGCAAAACTGTATAAGAACCTCCTCGTCCAAAATATCTTCGGTGTCCTCCATTAAAAGAGTCAGAAGCTCTCTGGTATTGCCTTTATCATCCTTAAGTGTACATATGATACCGGGCAGTTCCTTTCCGCCTATCTTGAATTCTGCGGGTTCTTTTATATCCGTAGTTACAGATCCCTCTTTAGGATCATCAAGCGAATTTAGATGATCAGTATATTCGCCCGCAAGAAAATCTGAGGGTTCCTCTGAAATATCTTCATATCTTTTTATCTCAACAAATGAGCTTTTATCCGATTCAACAGGATATATATACAGCCCTCCCGCATACCCCTCTTCGGGCTTCCACTCTGTATCCGTATACTCTGCACGGCTTGTATAAAAACCATTATCCTCTGAATATATACTGACATATTCGGGATTGGTCTTTTTGTTCAGATAATCGGAATATTCTGACAGCTCTCCGTAATCATTTACATAATGCCACTTGCTGTCCTTCCATTTGAAGCTCCCCATAAAAAATGAAAATCTTACATTTGACCCGTCTTCCATGAAAAAGTAGTAATCTCTTCCGGGAGCATCCGCAACATTATCCGGATCTTCTAACGATTCGGGGCCTATGGTGACAGTCCTCATTGCCTGAGCCACATTCAGTAAAAGCTCCGGGTCATTGAAGTCTTTGGATACCGATCCCTCGCCATATAAAACATATGTGAGTTTAACCGGTGGATTTTTTTTAAGTCCTTCAAACCAGGAATCAAGCTCCGGATCATTACAGAAAACGGGAAGTGTCACTTCTGTTTCATTAAGCCCTCCCTGGGTATAATCCCTGTGTTCAAGGAGCCAGGCCGTATAATCCTCATAGTTTTCAAATTCGATAGTTTCCCCTTTATATTCAACAGTGATCTCTGATGAGTATTCGGGGTCAGGATCCGTAACAAAAACCTCCTCCTCATCATCCGTGGAGTAGACTTCATCCGGAGTAGAAGGATTCGGTACGGCAGTATAACAGGCGGTCAAAAATGACATGGTCATCAGGGTGATAAGTAATATAAGAATTTTAAATACTGAATTATTTTTTGGCATATAAATGCTCCTTTCCTTTAATTGCTCACTTCCAGTTTATATAACCCTCTATGGGGCTTAAATAAGCATCGTCATCATCCACAGGTTTATACCTCTGTCCGTCATACCAGTCACTAAAGCCGTTTTCTGCCCTGTAATAATCTCCCGTTTCTGTATCAAGAACTCGCTCATATCCCAGGGTTGCATCGGAGTTTTTCTGGGAGATAACATCATAGGTAGTATTTCTTGAATCATAGGATTCCATGATCATATCTCTTATCTGATCGGATGTCTGCATA
>JAILEM010000211.1 GCA_024687745.1 Lachnospiraceae bacterium | reverse complement strand
GTATGGATTATCCTTTGAACTTCTACTTTCAATAAACCATTTATGCTCATCGGAAGTATGATTAACTACCAGATCCATTACTATCCTGATCCCTGATTCATGAGCTTTTTTTAACATTTGATCAAAATCTTCCATGGTTCCGAATTCTTTCATAATATTACGATAATCCGAAATATCATATCCATTGTCGTCATTTGGGCTTTCATAAATGGGAGAAAGCCATATGACGTCAATACCCAGCTTCCTTAAATAATCAAGATGCTCCGTGATCCCGTTTAAATCTCCTATACCATCCCCGTTGCTGTCACAAAAACTTCTGGGATATATCTGATAAATGACAGCCTCTTTCCACCAGGCTTTAGTTTCTTTTAACATAATGATCTGTCCTCCAAAATTTGATCACAATAAATGATATGTTCTTATTTGTATCACATAAAAAGGAAAAGTCAACAATTTTTTTCTTAATATGGTAAAATATATATAACTATTCACCAAAAATCCATTGGGAGGGACATAATGCCGGGGATCCGAGATATAGCAGAAAGAGCAGGAGTATCTATTTCTACCGTTTCAAATGTACTTCATAATAAAAACAGTGCATCTGAGGAAACAAGAAAAAGGATAATGACAATTGCAGAAGAAATAGGATATAAGATCCCAGTAGAAAAGAAAAGGGGAAATCAAACGATCATATGTAATCTAAGCGATTTTGATGCACTTTACTATCTTGATATACTTCATGGAATAAGTGATTTTGCTAATTCCAAGTGCTACAGCCTTCTCATCTGCACAGGAGAAAATATATCCCAATATGCCGATCCGGAATCTGTCTGTGGCTGTATCGTAAATGATGTTAAGACAACAGACGCATCTTTAAAAAAAATATCTTCAAAAGGAATTCCTATCATAGTTCTTGATCGAGAGATTGATAATGACAGAGTAAAAAGCATTGTTGTCAATAATTACGCAGCAGAAAGGCAGTTGATCGAAGGACTTGTAGAAGCAGGTTATCAAAAATTTGCCTTTCTGAGCGGTTTTAATACCGTCGATAACAAGGAACGTTATGCAGCCTTCCGTGATGTACTTAAGGAAAATGATATTCCCTTCAGAAGAGATCATTACTTTGAAGGAGACTGGAAGGAAAAGAGCGGGGCCCAGACTGCAAGAATAATGATGCTCTCAGAGGAAATGCCCGAGGTTTTAGTATGTGCCAATGACATGATGGCTCTTGGTGCGATCAGAATGTTTCAAAAAAATGGGTTACGTATACCTGAGGATATAGCAGTAACAGGTTTTGACGATATCATAATTTCCCGGTATACAGAACTTACTACTGTTACTGTCCCGGATTATGAACGTGGTTTCTTAGCTGCTCAGGCACTTGTCAATATTATTGAGGGCAAGGGCGATTTTGAGACCGTAAGAATAGGAGCAAGGGTTAAATGGAGAAAAAGCACAAAAATTTTTCGTAAAAAAGAGGTAAAATAATTCAGATTTTTACTAAAATTTTATTTGATTTTACTAAAATAAGGGCGGGCCTTAGTGATTATTCACAATAGGTACTGCCTTTTTTGTTTGATTTTCATAAAAAACAACCTATGGATTGAATTAAAAATGGCGAACATCGGATAATTAGATCATAAATAAAACGTAACCCATTTCATTTATGGGAAATATAAGGAGGATTATAAAAATGAAAAAGAAAGTACTGGCAACTCTGATTGCAGCAGCAACTCTATCAACAGCTATAATAGGTTGTGGTGCTACAGCAACGGCTCCTGCAACCGGTGCAGCTTCTGGTGGTGAAGCGGCTGCAACAGAAGCAGAAGCTCCGGCAGAAACGCCCGAGGGAGGCATTCGTCTTGTTAATAATAAGGTTGAAGTTGATTCAGGCCTTAAAAAACTTGCGGCAGCTTATGAGGAACAGACCGGTGTACCCGTCGTTATTGAATCTCTCGGTGGCGGAATTGACACACAGGCAACTCTTAAAGGATACTATCAGGCAGATAATATGCCCGACATCTTTGTATTCGAAGGCGATATTCACTATCCTACATGGGAAGGACTTCTTGCTGATCTGTCTTCAGAAGAATGGGTAAATGATACGGAAGCTGAGTACGTAAGAGACGGAGTAGTATACGGTTTCCCTACAACAACAGAGGCTATTGGTCTTGCATATAATGCAGATATCCTTGAGAAGGCAGGTGTTGATCCTAAGAGCATAACAGGACCTGAAAGCATGAGAAAAGCATTTGAAACTATCGATGCAAAGAAGGATGAACTCGGACTTACATCAGTTCTCGGATACTATACAGAATCATCACAGCTTTGGTGGTCACCCGGACAGCATGTATTTGGAACATATTTTGATTCAGGTCTTTCACGTGATGATACCACATACATAGATCTCTTCAAGGATGGTGGAAAGCTTGATATGGAGCGAGCACTTCCCTGGGCAGAAATGGTTACCTTATTTAATGAATATACTGATCCTGCAGGTGTTTCAGGAACATACGATGCGCAGGTTCTTGGTTTTGCATCAGGTAAATATGCATTTGTAACACAGGGTTCATGGATCGGTGCAACTCTTATGAACGATGATAAGGACGCTTATGCGGAAGCAGGAAATTTTGAGATCGGAATGATCCCTTATGCCTTTATAGAAGGACAGGATACAATACTTACAAATTCTCCTAACTGGTGGGGAGTATTCAAGGACGGAAATGTAGAAGAGGCTAAGAAATTCCTTGCCTGGTGTGCAGCTGATGACGGTGGACAGCAGATTCTTGCAGAAGACTGTGGATTTATTTCTCCTTATGCTTCAAACACGCATGCACCTGACGATCCGTTTGCAAAAACGATCGCTGAATATACAGCAGCCGGTAAGACATCTTCATGGCATTGGCTTTCAATGAAGGAAGGTATCGGCCAGAACGCAACAGGTGTTGTATTCCAGGATTATGCAATGGGTAACTTCCCTGATGCCCAGACCTTCCTTGATACATTACAGCAGGTTTGCACCAACTACTATGCAAACTGATACAAGACTTATAAAAAAAGAAAATTATAACCCGAAGGAGTTAAATCTCCATGAAACGTTGTTCTGCAACGCTAACGGTTATATCGGAATCCGGGGCACGTTAGAAGAAGGCGTGCCCTCGGACTTTCCGACAATGCGTGGGCAATATCTGGCAGGAGCTTATGAGATCATCCAGATGAAACAGGCGGAGAGCCTATGCAATCTGGTAGAAAAAAAGCAGACGATGCTTAATATCTGCGATACACAGACAATCCATCTTTCAATAAACGGAGAAGATTTTCTTCCGTCAGAAAGCGGCAGCGTTTTGGATGCGGAACGCATCCTTGATATGGAGAGAGGCTTCACTGAACGTAAGACTCACTGGAAGAGTCCTTCAGGAAGAGAGCTGATGATCTGTATAAAGCGAATGACTCACTTTGGAGTCAAAGAGCTTTTTACCATAGAGTACGAGTTAGAAGCGCTTAATTTTTCAGGAGTGGCTGTATTTGACTCATATCACATCGCCGAAGTTAGTAATTATTCAGATCCTAACGATCCCCGACTTGCAGATGAGAGTCCTTGCTATCTTAAAACAAAAGAAAAAGGATTCTGGGAAGGAACATCCTACTCCTTAACTGAAGCAAAAGAAAGCGGTGTCAAAATTGCTGTTGTAACAGATCATATAATTAATTCAAACTCCAAATCGGACAGTATGGTCCGCGAAGAAGGCGGGGCACTGATCACGAGAATTCGGGTTCCCATAAAGAAAAATGAAAAGGTAACTTTGATAAAGTATTCTGCTTTTTCAGACTCCATCAGAGAAAAAGACCCAAAAGCCAAGGCAAGAAAAGTCATTTCCGAGGCTATGAAAAGAAATATAGAAGAGCTTTATTGTGAACAGAAGAATTATCTTTCATCATTCTTTATGAAATCACAGATGGAAATCGACGGGGATAAAGAGCTTGAAGATGCGGTCAGATTTAATATGTATCAGCTCCTTCAGGCTGCACCGCACGATTCCTATTCAGGGATAGCAGCAAAAGGATTGTCAGGCGAAGGATACGAAGGACATTTTTTCTGGGATACAGAAATGTATGTAGTTCCGTTCTTTCTGCTTACCGACCCTGAGCTTGCAAAAAATATACTTTCTTTCCGCTATGCAACATTATCAAAAGCAAAAGAAAATGCCTTGCTTATAGGACATAAAAAGGGAGCACTTTACCCCTGGCGCACTATCACAGGTGTTGAATGTTCCGGATACTTTCCTAGTGGGACCGCAGCATATCACATAAACGGAGCGATAGCTTATGCTGTGATCCAGTATTATCTTACGACTGCCGATGATATCTTTTTAAAGGAAAAAGGAATTGAAATCCTTATAGAAACGGCAAGACTATGGCTTGATACAGGAGTATACGGCAGAAACGGACATTTTCTTATACAGGAAGTAACAGGTCCTGATGAGTATACCTGCATGGTAAACAATAACTATTATACAAATGCATCAGCAAAACACAATCTGTATTATGCAGCCAGGTTTTATGAGCAGTTTAAGGATGCTCCCGAAATACTTGCTCTTAAGAAAAGAATAGATATAAGCGACAGCGAGATCGAGGATATGAAAAAAGCCGCCTCCGAAATGTACCTTCCTTATGATGAAACCTATGGGATAAACCCACAGGATGATTCGTTTCTTGATAAACCGGTATGGGATCTTTCCGCAACACCTAAGGAAGATTTTCCGTTATTATTACACTACCATCCTCTGCATTTATACCGGTATCAGGTTTGTAAACAGGCAGATACGGTGCTTTCACACTTTCTTTTCCCCTCACTTCAGTCGAGGGAGACAATGGAAAAAAGCTTTCGTTACTATGAAAAGATCACTACACACGATTCATCTCTGTCCACCTGTGTATTCAGCATGACTGCTTCAATGCTGGGACTAAAGAAAGAAGCTCTTTCGTATTTTGGAGATTCAGCAAAACTAGATCTGATGAACAGGCACGAAAATACTAAAGACGGAGTTCATACCGCCAATATGGGGGGATGTTACATGGCTATAGTAAACGGATTTGCCGGACTAAGGATAAATGAAGACGGTCTCTCGATCGATCCCTACGTTCCAGAGGGACTTAACCGTTACTCATTCCCCTTTACTTATCAGGGCAGAGATCTTAAATTGACCGTGGAAAAGAAAAAAATAGAATTGGAACTCCTTAATGGGGATGATCTAATCTTCAAATATCGCGGAAAAAATGAAGAAATCGGAAGGGAGAAAAAATGGATACAGAAGCTGTAATATTTGACCTTGACGGAGTTTTAGTCCATACGGACAAATATCACTATCTTGCCTGGAAACAGCTTAGTGACGAACTCGGAATCTACTTTGACGAGGAGATAAACCGGAGACTTCGTGGTGTCAGCAGAGAACAGAGCCTTGAGATCATCCTGGAAAACTATAATGGAAAGCCTTTTTCTGATGATGAAAAGAAGAAAATGGCGAACAAAAAAAATGATATTTACAGAAAATATTTAAGCGAAATGACTCCCTCAGATGTAAAAGATGAAGTAAGAGATACACTCCATGTACTAAAGGAGAGAGGCTATCATATTGCGGTAGGATCATCAAGCAAAAATACCGGATTTATTCTTGAGAAGACAGATTTACTGAATGAATTTGAGGTAGTATCAGACGGTACGATGATCACAAGAACCAAGCCTGATCCGGAGGTATTCCTTCTTGCATCAAAGCTTCTTAGTATTGCACCCTCAAAATGTCTTGTTGTGGAGGATGCAGATGCGGGAATAGACGCCGGTGTGGCCGGCGGAATGAAAACTGCCGCTTACGGAGAAGCCGTCAAAAGCGGGAAAGCAGATTATATTTTAGATCATTTCCCGGATCTTTTGAATATCTGTCAGTAGTTACAAACGAATACCTATTATATATTGAAAGAATCCATTTATACGGGGGTAAATCCATGAATATAACAACAAAAAAATTTCTTTCGCCTGTACTGATGATACTTGGTCTGATACTTATGATAGTCTCACTTGCCATGGATATCGCAGGTAGCGAAGCACCCTTTAGAGGGATCATGCTGGTCATAGGAATAATAGCCTTTTTTATAGGACTGTATCTTTTCCCTACCATGAAGCATCATAGAAAGATTGTTTATTTTATCTTTTTATTTCCTCTTCTTTTTACCTTTGCAGTTACCGTAATAATACCTCTTGTTCTGGGTATCTGTTATTCCTTTACAGATTGGACCGGAATACGTTTTACGCAGGTTATAGGATTTCAGAATTATCTGACTATGTTCAAGGATCCTGCTTTTATCTGGTCGATCTTAATAACATTTATATTTGTAGTATTAAATATGGTACTTATTAATCTTGTAGGCTTTCTTTTAGCTCTTCTTTGTACATCAGGCCTTAAAGGCGGTGGCTTTTTCAGGGCTTCCTACTTCCTGCCAAATCTTATAGGCGGAATCGTTTTGGGTTATATATGGCAGTTCATTTTCAGTAACGTAGTTATAGGACTGACAAACAATATTTCCTGGCTTGCACAGTCAAAGACAGCACTATTTGCTATAGTTATAGTTTATATTTGGCAGTACGCAGGATATATCATGCTGATCTATATAACCGGTCTTACACAGATACCCGGAGATGTGTTAGAGGCAGCAAAAATTGATGGAGCAAACTCAACACAGACTCTTTTCATGGTAAAAATACCGATGATAGCCTCAACATTCACGATCTGTACCTTCCTGACACTTACAAGTGCCTTCAAACAGTTCGATGTTAACATGGCTTTAACAAACGGTGCAGGTTCTGTTCCAAACTTTATGGGTAATTATCTCTCAAACGGAACTCAGATGCTTGCTCTTAATATATATAACACGGCAATATCAAAAAATAATTACGCACTTGGACAGGCAAAGGCAGTTTTCTTCTTTATAATTCTTGCCATTGTATCGCTTATCCAGGTACGCATATCTAATAAGAAGGAGGTTGAACTGTAATGGGTGAAGGAAGACAGGTTGGAAAAGAAGCAAAAATACGCTCTATTATATTTACCATTATAGGTATCATAATCGCCGTATACATACTTTTTCCGTTTTATCTTGTACTTTTGAATGCTTTTAAAAATCAGGCTTCTATAGTTTCAAGTCCGATAAACTTTGCCGGAGCCTCAATAAAGCAGCTTACTGTAAATCTATCTTCGGTAGTAAATAACTCGAATTTCAATTTCTGGTATGCTTTTGGGACTTCAGCAGTTATAACTGTACTTTCTCTCATTCTGCTTGCACTTTTCGGTGCCATGGCAGCCTGGGTAATAAGTCGTAACAATAATAAAAAATGGGCTATAGCGATCTATATGGTTTTTATTGCTTCCATGATCATACCTTTTCAGGTAGTCATGCTGCCACTGATAAGCACCTTCCGTGATGTCGGAAAATTTGTGGGGATC
>JAILEM010000197.1 GCA_024687745.1 Lachnospiraceae bacterium | reverse complement strand
CCTCCCAATACAACCACAAATATCTATAATTATGCAACTGATCATGATATCACCTATAAATATATCTATAACGACAAGATCTATTATCAGAGGAGTCTTGGCGGATATATCTATCAGTTCAGGATAGATGACGAGACTGCAGGAACCGGAACGATCATAGGCTGTGATGTAAAGAGCAGTGGAGTATCTGATTACCTGACCATTCTTGATCAGATAGGTACGATAAAGATAACGGGTATAGATGACGGAGCTTTCGGCTCGGGAAAATTCAGCGGAACCCCCAAACAGATAAGGATAAAGAGCGGTATAACGGATATTGGAGACGCTGCCTTTTCGGGATGTTCTGTTAACTCTGTATATATTGATGTCGGAAATGATGATAAGACCATAGGTTCAAGAGCTTTTGAGGGATGCGATAACCTTGAATATGTTCAGATATCTCCCGACAGTGTATCAAGTACCGGAGGAGTATCCATAGGTGATTATTGCTTTAATGACTGCAGCAGTCTTCAGGTTATAAATCTTAAGGATGACAATCATAACAGTCAGGATGGAGTAAGTGTCACAAATGTTACATCCGTTGGAACTGATGCTTTTAAGACCGGACGCACATCTGCTGTAAACGAAGCTATTCTTGATGATTATGTTCTGCCTACAAATTATAGCTTTGATGATGGCGTTACGATCGGAACCAACAATTCCTATCTTATAATCGTGGGAGAAATGGATACTGATTATGCCCCTTATAATTATGCAATAAGTTCCGGAAATCTTGTATCAGGAAGCTCAGGTACGGATCATTATATACTTTATACAACAGGAAATCCTGAAAATCTATCCTGCAGGTATTCTGCGACCACCGGAAAGGTAGAGCTTCTTACCTATCCCACATCGGATACTGTTATAAACAGAAATCTTCTTGATGGTTCCTCCCATTATCCGGATTTTGGTAATATCACACGGACTGAGACATATCCGAATGATTCCACGGAAATAACTGTCTATAATCTTGTGGATAAAAAGGCTGCGGATGCATATTCCACACAGGGTCTGGAAGATCAGATCATAACGTCATTCAGAAATACTGTCATTCCCGAGGGCATTACTTCCATAAGTCATGCGATCAATGTGGATTCTTTGGATGATACTTATCAGGATACATATATTACAAATGTAAACTGTAAAGACGACGAAACGGGTTTGGTTTCCCACAGTGCAGGAGACGGGCATGCCCTTACAAGCCTTACCTTATATTCGATCTCTGAGCTTGATGAGAACTCGCTTTCCGATAATAATGACCTGACATCGGTAAATCTTGTATCGGATATAACATCACTCGGTGCACAGACCTTTTTAAATGATTATAAGCTTGCTTCCGTAAACTTCTCAAATGAAGGGGATATAGGCTCTGCATCAACCTCTGATCCGTATTACTGGTGTGACAACGGTATAATCTACAGCTATGACGGATCACAGGCCATTCTTGAACAGGTCCTTCCCGGAAGAGGCTATTCAGTAGGTTCAACGGTCATAACCTCAGATGAGATATCCACTGCGATAAGCAATGTTGTAAGCGGCGGGGAACTTAACGGAATAAGGGAGAGGGCATTTGAAGAATGTAATTTTATCGACACCGTCGATCTTACTGATTCTACGACTATTACATCCATTCCCGAAAGATGCTTCTTTGGATGCGATCTTTTGGAAGAGGTGGATCTTCCGGAAACCATAACCGTAATATCCGATAAGGCTTTTGCAAAGCCGGGAGAAGCAAGTGAAACAGATCCTCTTTCGGAGACAGCCCTTAAATCCATGAAAAAGGTGGATGTTATATTTAATGCAGAACCCAGCGTTTTTGAAGATTCGGTATTCTATAATAATGCCGCAACCCTTCACGGGTTCACCTATGAATCGGGAAAAGGTATAATCCAGACCTATGTCGAGGATCACCAACCGATAAAGAAATATAACGATAATCTTGAATTTACCGGAGATGCCGCAACCTTTGATGTTACGTTTTATTTGGACTCTGACCTGACACAGGTTTACGAGACTCAGGAAGTAAAAGACGGAGATAAGGCTACGGCTCCGGCTACCGATCCTACCAAAACAGGTTATACCTTCCTTGGCTGGTCACCCGATCCGACGACTATAACCATCCATAAGGACAGGGATTTCGTGGCACAGTGGGAGAGTATTACCCCGGTAACACATACTGCAACCTTCTATACTGATTCCACTCAGACAGAGGTATATTATACGGAAACGGTAAGTGACGGATCGACAGCTACAGCACCGTCTACAAATCCCACTAAATCGGGTTATATATTCTCAGGATGGAGCCCCGATCCTGCAAGTACCACAATGACTCAGGACAGATCATTTATTGCCCAGTGGACGGCGGATCCTTCAAGCTCAAGCACAAGCTCGTCATCAACATCGAGTACAAGCTCAAGCTCCTCGACAAGCTCCTCGTCAAGCTCTTCGACAAGTTCTTCGACAAGTTCTTCAACAAGCTCGACCTCTTCAACGAGCTCGACTTCGGGAAGTTCTTCGTCAAGCTCAAGCTCTTCGAAATCATCAAGTTCGTCGAGCTCAAGATCATCAAGCTCCAACCGAAATTCTTCGACTACTCCCGTAGCCGTAAGCGGGGCTGTTGCAGGTTATGTACCAAAATCCGGCACACAGAGCGCAGGTACATCAGGAACAGGCCAGACCGGTGGAGGTGCTGTTTCAAGCGGTAACGGTAAAACTTTGGTCAAGTCAACTACTCCCGGTATCTCCGATACCGGAAAGATGTCTGCTACAGTAAACGGATCTTCGGATAATTATATATTAAAGATAACCCAGAGCGATGAGGCGGATGAGCTTGCAAAACAGGCATTAACGGCAAGATACGGATCACTTGACAATATAAGATATCTTCCGATGGATATAAGCCTTTATGACGGAACGGGCACAAATAAGATAAGTCCCATACCGGCAGGTACAAGTGTCAATGTTTCCACACCTATACCGGATGATCTTGCTATCTATGGTGGAAATGCCAAGGTGGCAAGTACCATAGGCGGTACACTTGAGGATATAACACCAAGATTCTCAGTTGTTACCGGAACACCTATGATGACCTTTACCGCACCACACCTTTCTCCTTACGTTATTTACGTGGATACAGGCAATCTTGCGGATGTAGGTATGATGGATAACACACCGCAGACGGGTGATATGATACATCCCAAGTGGTTTCTGGTAATAGGTCTTGTTGCCGCCAGCATTTTCCTGTTCTTAAAGAGGGATGAGAAGGAAAAAGCAATGCCTGCATAAGGAGTATAAATGAAAAAGATCGTCAGACGAGTAATAGGGGTGTTGTTATGTGTTACAGCAATCCTGCTTATACTGATACCGTCCCCCGATTCATATGCGTCCACCACAAAGGGCGATTATGAAATGGACGGTTCGACCATAGTCAAATATCTTGGAAATGCTGACAGGGTATCTGTTCCGAATACGGTTACTTCGATCGGTAAGGATGCATTTTCCGGATGTACTTCGGTCACTCATATAACCTTACCTGATTCGGTAAGGAGTATAGATTATTCCGCTTTTGAAAACTGTATCAACTTAGTGGAAGCAAATCTTCCGTCAAGCGTCAGGAGCATAGGCTCAGGCGCTTTTTCGGGTTGTTATAACCTGTCAAAAATAAATATCCCCGAAAAGACTTCATCCCTTGGCTCGGGTGTCTTTGCAGGCTGCAGCTCTCTGTCTAACGTTAATATTTCCGATTCAAATCTGTATTATGTCTGCAGTGACGGCGTGATATACAATAAGGATGGTACAAAGCTCATCGAATATCTTCCGGGACGAACAAAGTCAGCTTTTTCGATGCCCTCAAGCGTAAAGGAGATCGGAGAATATGCTTTTTACGGAGCTTCAAATCTTACCGACCTCAGTATTTCCTCAAGCGTTAAGACCATACCCGAATATGCCTTCGCAAACTGTTCGGGTCTTACAAACCTTGTAATACCCTATGGAGTTGAATCGTTAATGGCTTTTTCTTTTGCGGACTGTGACAGCTTAAGAAAGATATCCATCCCCGATTCGGTCGGATATATAGATGTCAACGCCTTTGCAAAGAGCAGAAGCGCAGTTCTTGACTTTGAAAATGAAAATGTCACTCCCGATCAAAACCCATCCGGTGCAGATAACACAGTATCGGGAAATCAAAGCGAAAACATGAATCCGCAGGGAAGTGAAACGGTATCCGGAAATGCTTTAAATACTGATGATTCCGGAAATGTTACTTATACGGGAGATACAGAAGTCTATAAGAAGTCTGTTCTTGATATGACAACATCCGGAATCGGTGCTGACGGTGATACCTATGGTTCCTCAAAGTTAGTCGGAGGAGAGGCATTTTTCATAATGCCCACCTATGCATCAAAGGGTCTTTCCTTAGATGATGCCGAGGCGGAAGATGATGTGTCTGAGAGCAATAAAAGTAATGTAAGGCATTCAGGGGACGGTTTTATATCTGTTGACGGGGTTCTTGCGGGATATGAAGGAGATGCGGGGGATGTAAATATCCCTGACGATATATACAGGATAGGCAACAGAGCCTTTTACAGAAATGATATCCTTACATCTGTTTCGATACCTGCTTCTGTCAGTGAGATAGGAGACTTTGCATTTGCAAGATCAACTCTTTCCTATGCTGATATTCCCTCATCGGTCGAGAGCATAGGTTATGCGGCTTTTTATAACTGCAATTATATGACAGGTGCAAACATCCCTGCTTCTGTCAGAAAAATAGAGCTTGGCGCCTTTGACGGTACGGGATGGCTCAATGACTGGAAGAAGAATGAAGACGGAAATGATTTTCTTATAGTAGGTGATGGTATATTACTGGCATATAAGGGTAATTCCGGAACGGTAACCGTTCCCGACGGTGTTAAGAGCATCGCTGCCCAGTGCTTTAAGGATAAGAAGGGTATCAAAAGGGTTAATCTGCCGGATTCACTCGAAACCATCTGTGAGGAGGCTTTCCTTGGCTGTGAGGGGCTAAAGGAGATCACTCTGCCCGAAAACCTCACGGCAATAGAAGACAGAGCCTTCATGGATACTGGTCTTTCAGAAGTCATTATCCCGATAAGTGTTCAGAGCATCGGTATAGGAGCCTTTGACAATACCGGAACAAAGCCGATGGAAACAGTTGTATTCTTAGGAAACAGACTTCCACAGACTACAGCCAAACCGACGGCATCAAGATTGTCGGCCAAGTCCCTAAGGACATCAGCTTTTAACGGAGTTAAAAATGCCCTTGTATCTCAAAATGCCGATCTTAATTCATCCTCTGTCCTTACAGTGGATCAGTTTGGATTCAGAGGACAGATATTTACAATATCAGATCCTTCATCGGATCCCGGTACTTTATGCCTTGAGCACCTTACAACAGTTCCCGATAAGAACGGAAGAGTCATAGTCGATACAAGTGTCAATGCCGGCGGAAGAAAGTATGTCATGACCGGTATGAAGGATTCCGCACTGAGGGATTATGGAAATGTTTATGACTGGAGCGGAAGGAACCTTACAGGTATAGATGTTAACGGTGAACAGAGTGAAGAGCTCAAAGGATTACTGAGCAATATAAATGTCTCCGGAAATGTGGCCCAGGAGCCTTCAGGCGTAAATGTCTATCTTTCAGGGCCTGATTTCTTAATAACAGACGGGGCTAAAGCATCTTTATCCGATCTGAATAAAGTATATGATCTTTTTATAACAGAGGATGATTCCCTGAAGGATCAGTTAAAACAGGCGATATATTCAAGTGCCGACAATATAAAGAGTATCGATCTGATACCTTTGTCTATAGAAATGCGTGACAGGTACAGCGCTATCCCGATAAAAAGACTTGCTACAAACAAGATGGAGGTAACTATCCCTCTTGCCGAAAAATTTGTAAACAGTCAGGATATACGGATGGCGACCATCAATGATAACGGGATCTTTGAGGCTGTTTCCTGTGAGGTCAGAACAGACGAGGGGAGCGGCATAAAATATATTTCCTTTATCGCAAGCCACTTATCGCCTTATGCCATATATACAGTTACTTTAAAAGAGAGCGGCAATAATAAGGGCATATCCGTATCTTCAGACGGAAGCGATACAGGTGATTCTGTGATAGAGGTTTCTTCTGAGGAAGCCTTATCGGGGAGCAGACAGATCAACGGTATGATAAATACCCTGAATAAAAGTGTCGGAGAGGGGATAGAGATCAAATGGTTTGTGATAGTGATCCTTTTTTCTCTTGCTTTTATATTGTTTTTATGGAAAGATAAGAAGAGTGTGAAATCGAAATAAAATAAATAAGGAGTATGAAAAAATGGACAGGATAAGTATGAAGACGCCGCTTGTTGAGATGGATGGAGATGAGATGACAAGGATCCTCTGGCAGATGATCAAGGATGAACTGTTAACCCCTTATATTGACCTTAAAACCGAGTATTATGATCTCGGACTCAGATACAGGAATGAAACTGATGACCGGGTTACCGTGGATTCAGCCAATGCCACAAAAAAATACGGGGTAGCCGTCAAATGTGCAACGATCACGCCAAATGCGGCAAGAGTCGAAGAATATGATCTCAAAAAAATGTGGAAAAGTCCAAACGGAACCATAAGATCCATCTTAAACGGGACTGTTTTCAGAACACCCATCATCGTAAAGGGGATCGTTCCCTGTGTAAGGAACTGGAAGGAGCCAATCACGATAGCCCGTCACGCATACGGAGATATCTATTCAAATTCCGAGATGAAAATAGACGAAAAAGGTAAGGCAGAGCTCATATTTACAGATGCCGATGGCAATGAAAGAAGAAGCCTTATCCATGAATTTGACGAAAACGGAGGAGTCATCCAGGGTATACACAATGTTACCCCTTCTATAGAAAGCTTTGCAAGAAGCTGCTTTAACTATGCACTTGACCAGAAAAAGGATCTCTGGTTTGGTGCAAAGGATACAATATCCAAGAGTTATGATCATCATTTTAAGGATATATTTAATGAGATATTTGAAAAAGAGTATAAAAACAAATTTGAAGAAAGCGGGATAGAATATTTCTATTCACTCATAGATGATATAGTAGCAAGAGTTATGAAATCCAAGGGTGGTATGATCTGGGCATGCAAGAACTATGACGGGGATGTCATGAGTGATATGATCTCCTCGGCTTTCGGTTCTCTTGCAATGATGACATCGGTTCTTGTCTCACCTTCGGGCGTATATGAATACGAGGCAGCACACGGGACTGTTCAGAGACATTATTACAAGCATCTGAAGGGAGAGGAGACCTCCACCAATTCTGTGGCAACAATATTTGCATGGACGGGAGCTCTTAAAAAGAGGGGAGAACTTGATGATATACCGGAGCTCATAAAGTTTGCAAAGAAGCTTGAGCAGTCAACAATACAGACGATAGAGAGCGGATACATGACTAAGGATCTTGCGATGATCACCGAAATGGATGAGATCGTAACACTTTCAAGCCTTGATTTTATAAAGGCTGTCAGAAAAACTCTTGAAACATATATCTGATTGGTAATTTAATATGGATGAGAAAAGTATTTCAAGAGCAGTAATAAAGAGACTTCCAAGATATTTCAGATATCTGGGTGAGCTTAAGGATGACGGTGTTGAGAGGATATCCTCAAATGACCTTGCCGCAAAGATGAAAACCTCCGCCTCACAGATCAGGCAGGACCTTAACCAGTTCGGAGGCTTTGGTCAGCAGGGTTATGGATATAACGTAAAGTATCTCTATGAAGAGATAGGAAATATCCTCGGATTAAATAAAAAACATAATCTTATCCTGATCGGAGCGGGTAATCTCGGACAGGCACTTGCCAACTATGTTAATTTCGAAAAAAGAGGCTTTATCATAAAGGGAATATTTGATAAGGATACAGCCAAGCATGGAAGACTGATCCGTGATATACCCATTTCTCCCATGGAAGAGATGGAACAGTTCGTAAAGAAAAATGATATTGATATAGCGATCCTGACAATTCCAAAAACAGAGGCTGTTGAGGCTGCCAAGATACTTGTCAGATACGGGATCAAGGGAATATGGAATTTCGCGCATGTTGATCTTAATGTTCCTGATGATATCATCGTGGAAAATGTTCACTTATCCGAAAGCCTTATGGAATTGTCATATAAGCTTAACAGTACAATAACCGGTAAGGGAGAGTAAAATGGCTTATTCCGAAGAAAAGTTCAGGGAAGCTATGAAGGATAAGAAGATCCCCACCCTGGTGTTAGATAACAAATGGCACCGGCTCTTTAAGAAAATGGGGACAACAGATGATATCATAGAACTTGAAAAACAGCTTACGGAGCTTTTAAAAAGACAGGGGAAGATCAACACCGACATAAAGGGTTTAAAAAAGATCAAATCAGAGCTCATGGATGGTATCGTGTCCAATATGGCAGGTGTTGAGGATTCTTCGACACATGATGAAGCCGAGCAGAAGATCGCAGAAAACAAAAGACTTATTGATGAGGCAAACCGGAAGATAGACTCATATGAGGATGAGCTCTTAGAGCTTCCGAGAAATATTGATGAAGTCAACAGGGAACTCATGGTAAAGACCATGGCTCTCTGTTATGACAGACTTGCCGAAAACACGGAAGAGATCGAGGAGATCTCAGACTGGATACACAATATCAGGATAGAATTAAAAAAACAGCTTATTAAAAAGCAGGAAAAGGAATACTATAACAGTGAGCTGTATTCCTTTATGCATGATATCTTCGGCCCCATAGTAATGGATATCTTCGATATGAAATATGAGCCACAGCTAAGGGGAGCGAATAAAGCTTCAGACGACAACGGATAATATATATGGAGATCATACTTAATAAAGAACAGATGCAGGCTCTTGATTCTGCAACTATCAGGGATCATAAGGTACCCTCCGTCATTCTCATGGAGAGAGCAGGACTTTCCGTCGTAAGTTCAATAGAAAAAATGGGATATCCCTCTTCTGAGATACTTGTATTATGCGGATGCGGAAATAACGGGGGTGACGGTTTCTGTATAGCAAGGCTTTATGCAGAGAAGGGTAAGAATGTATCTGTTTTTATTTACGGAAATACTGATAATTTAAGTGAAGCTTCAAGGATACAGTATGAAACCTGTCTTTCTTACGGCGTTAAAACAGCGAGGGAGGCTGACCTTAACGGGAAGGAGCTTATAATAGATGCTCTTTTCGGGATCGGTCTTAACAGGGAATTAAGGGAAGATATCAAAAAAGTCATAAGAAGTGTCAATAAGTACAGAGCTTCTTATGATAATGTCAGGGTAGTATCCGTTGATATCGCCTCGGGTGTTTTTGCTGATACCGGAGCTGTAAAGGATACTGCCATAAAGGCTGACATGACTGTTACTTTTGCGCATAAAAAAACAGGTCAGCTGATCTATCCCGGTGCAGAATATACCGGGATTTTAAAATGCACGGATATAGGGATCACAGACTTATGTCTTGACAGGAATGAGATCTATGCGGAAGCTATTGAAAATACTGATCTTCCGGTGGTCAAAAGGATAGCTTCATCCAATAAGGGTACATATGGCAAGGTTTTATTGATAGCTGGGTCAAAGGATACTGCAGGCTGCATGATACTCTCTGCCAGGGCCTGCTTTAAAACAGGGGCCGGAATGATAAGAGTCCTTACACATAAGGATAACAGGGAATTACTTCTAAAGACCTTGCCCGAAGCCATGATCAGTGTATATGAGGATATGCCTGACAGGGATGAGCTTGATAAGCTGTACGGATGGGCAGATGTCATCGGGATAGGTCCCGGCATAGGAACAGACAAAAGGGCCGAAGAGCTTTTGCTCTCTTCAGTTTCAGATAACAGGCTTCCGATCGTAATAGACGCAGATGCCATAAGACTTTTCAAAAGGACAGGTGTAAGGCCTGATCCTTCAAAGAAGATGATCTTTACTCCGCATATGGGAGAAATGTCATATCTTACGGATACAGCGATAAACGAAATAAAGGAGGATCCTGTTTCTTTTGCATCAAGGACAGCAAAAAAACTGAACGCAGTCATTGCATTAAAGGATGCAAGAACTGTCATTGCCGATAAGGATGGCAGGATAAGGATAAATACGACCGGTAATAACGGTATGAGCGTTGCGGGGATGGGAGATGTACTGCTTGGCATCATAACAGGTCTGCTCGCCCAGGGGACAGAACCCTTCGATGCAGCCTCCTTTGGTGTGTATATACACGGTTCTGCAGGAGACAGGGGTATTCTTGATTCGTCAAAGAGCGGCCTCATGCCCTCAGAGCTTATAGACAATATTAAATATTTTGTTGAGTAAGGGGTAAAAGGATGAGTAAAAAAAGAGTATTTGCAGAGATTTCTCTGGATGCAGTCAGGGAAAACATAAAGAATATGCATTCGATGACAGATGAAAATACAAAGATGATCATAGTCATCAAGGCAAACGGTTACGGACACGGTGCCCTTAAGATAGCAGAGGGTCTCGAAAATACCGACTATGTATTCGGTTATGCCACGGCTACGGCAGAGGAAGCTTTTAATTTAAGAGACAACGGCGTAAAAAAAGCCATACTTATACTTGGTTATACCTTCCCCGATAATTATACCGAAATGATAGAGGAGGATATCAGACCTACTGTTTTTAAATCAGAGACAGCGATACAGCTTAATGAAACCGCAAAAAGACTTAATAAAAAGGCAAAGATACATATCAAGGTCGATACGGGAATGTCACGAATAGGTTTTACCTGTGATGAAGAAGGACTTAAAAATATTGAAGAGATAAACAAACTTCCAAATATCGATATAGAGGGAATCTTTACACATTTTGCAAGAGCGGATGAGAGGAATAAGGACAATGTAAAGGAACAGCTTTCAAAATTTCTCGGTTTTGTAAAAAAATGCGAGGAGAGAGGTATAAGCATAAAATATAAGCATGCATCAAATTCGGCAGGGATACTTGAATTAAAGGAAGCCAACCTTGATATCGTAAGAGCCGGCATTACCGTATACGGATTATGGCCCTCGGAGGAGATGGACAGAAGCCGCATAAAGCTTATTCCTGCCATGAAGATAAAGAGCTCCGTGGTTTATATTAAGATACTTCCCGCAGGAATCCCAATAAGTTACGGCGGAACCTATATAACAGATAAAGATACAAGGGTCGCGACCATACCCGTTGGTTATGCTGACGGTTATCCCAGAAGCCTTTCCAATAAAGGCTATGTTCTCATACGGGGTAAAAGAGCCCCGATCCTTGGGCGGGTGTGTATGGACCAGATGATGGTCGATGTTACCGACATACCCGAAGCAAAGGAATATGACGAAGTTATCCTCCTCGGAGCCATGGGCGATGAATCGATAACGGCAGAAGATATAGGAAAGCTTTCCGGAAGGTTCAACTATGAATTTGTCTGTGATATATCCGAAAGAGTTCCAAGAGTATATAAATGATATAACGGATGATCCTTTCTCCGTTGCATAAATGTTGGAAACTTGTGTTATCGTCCATAAAATGATATTATTAATCAGTATATAACAGAACAGAAGAGGTGAAATATGTCAGGACATTCAAAATTTGCGAATATCAAGCATAAAAAAGAGAAAAATGATGCAGCCAAGGGAAAGGTTTTTACGATAATCGGACGTGAAATAGCCGTAGCCGTTAAGGAAGGCGGTGCCGATCCCAATAACAATTCAAAATTAAGAGACGTGATAGCAAAGGCCAAAGCCAACAATATGCCCAATGATACGATAGAAAGAGGTATCAAGAAGGCTGCAGGGGATGCCAACAGCGTCAATTACGAATATGTTTCCTATGAAGGCTATGGCCCTAACGGAATAGCTATAATCGTGGATGCACTTACAGATAATAAAAACAGGACAGCAGCCAATGTAAGATCGGCTTTTACAAAGGGCAACGGTTCTGTAGGCACACAGGGTTGTGTATCCTTCATGTTTGATAAAAAGGGACAGATAATAATCGATAAGGAAGAGACGGATATAGATGCTGACGATCTTATGATGATCGCTTTGGATGCAGGGGCAGATGATTTCAACGAAGAAGAGGACAGCTACGAGATACTTACATCCGAGGATGATTTTTCTGCTGTCAGGGAAGCCCTGGCAAAGGAAAACATCGAGATGGTATCCGCAGAGGTTACCATGATACCCCAGACATATGTAACTCTGACGGACGAAAATGCGATAAAGAGTATCCAGAAGACTCTTGATCTTTTAGATGACGATGATGATGTTCAGGCTGTCTATCATAACTGGGAGGAATAAAAGCTCATTTAAAATGCAGGGGATCAGAATTAATGGACGGGAAAAAGAGTAATAAGCTTGGGACATGCATAGGTGTGATTGCTCTGATAATCCTGGGATATGTCCTGTTTATAACCCTATACAACCAGATCATTGCGCAGAATGAAGGATTCTTCTATATTTTTGTATTTGGAGGGATCCTTGTTTTGGTACTTGTTCTTCTTAGCCTCATAACTAAGCTCATAGCCATTTCTCCGGCCGAGGGTTCCGGCCTCATCTGGAATATCTTTGAAGCTATAGGTCTTATAGCCATAAGCACCGGATTCATGTTTGTAAGGCTCAGATTTGTGTCTTCACTCCCCGTGGAGGAGACACTGTTCTATAAGACCGCAAATTTCATGGTGGATAATACACTGACCGACAGCCTTGATGTTGTAAATAAGCTCTTAAGAAGTCCGATAGATTACACCTATGGGAAGCTTCTCGGGTTTGTTTTTAAGATCACGGGAGTAGAACCCCGGTATGTTGTGTTTTTCAATGCGGCGATAATAATACTTACGGCATTTTTTGCATACAGATGTGTCAGACATGTGGGCGGAAGGCTTATCGGCCTTTTAACCTTTATAGCCACCCTGTTTATCCCTTCCCAGTCATATGCAGTGTATTCATATAATTCGGAATATATCTTTGCCTTATTTATCTTTATGAGTCTTGATATCTATCTGGCTTTATATATTACGGAGGACATGAATAAGGTTATGCGTATTGTGATGGATGTTTTTCTTGGAATGTCTGTGGCCATTCTTCTTATAACGGAGCCTGTCTCCCTTATCTTTATCCTTCTTATAATTCTTCATGCGATCATTTTCAGAACCGGTAATACAAAGGGAATAAATGTTCTTACCGTACTTATAAGCTTTCTTATTGCCTTTGCCATACTGTTTTTTATAAAGACAAATACGCTCGGCGTTGAATACAGCGATCTTACATCGAGTATATTTACAAGGTTTGACCCATCAACGAACCACGAAACAGGCACCTCATACGGAATGGATGAGATATATAAGGAATTCAGTGCCGATATAAGTGACCAGACCAAATGTATCGTCGATAATTATTATTTCCTGACCAGGGCAGACGGAAGAGGGATCTCAGCCATGCAGGCTTCCTGGCTTTCGCTCGGAACGAATCTTTTATATATGTTCATGCTGGTATT
>JAILEM010000171.1 GCA_024687745.1 Lachnospiraceae bacterium | reverse complement strand
ACTCCCATCCTGATGAGTATCGGTGCACAGGTTGCAGCCATGATACAGTAATTGGCCGTTGTGGGAACTCCCATTCCAAGTACTATACAGCAGAGCATTGTAAGGAACAGTGCTATGATCAGACGGTTATTGGCTATTGATATGATGCCGTTTATCAGCTCATTTGCAAGTCCCGTCATGGTAATGGAGCCGGCGATGATCCCTGCCACACCACAGGCAGCCGCTACAGTGATGGTACTCTTTCCTCCTGCCTCAAGCGCATCAAAGCATTTAGCAGGACTTATCCTGTGTTCCTTATCAAAAAGACTCACGACTATGGCAAGAATGATGCAGATACTTGCTGCCTTCTGCATAGTCATATAATTCCCGGACACCCATATTACCAGCATGATAAGCGGTATGAGCAGATATATCTTTTTGATCATATCCTTTAACCTTGGAAGCTTTTCTTTAGGTATTCCAGAGAGGTTCAGTCTCTTGGCCTCGAGATGCACCGTTATAAATATACCCGTAAAATAAAGAACTGCGGGAAGAACAGCTCTGGCAAGTATATTGGAATACGGAACACCTATAAAGTCAGCCATAAGAAAGGCTGCCGCACCCATTATGGGCGGCATTATCTGACCGCCTGTAGAAGATGCCGCCTCCACCGCTCCGGCAAATTCACTCTTGTAGCCTGTTTCCTTCATCATGGGGATCGTAACCGAACCTGTGGTTACCGTATTTCCGACTGATGAACCGGAAACCATCCCGCAGAGAGCCGATGAGATTACCGCAACCTTGGCCGGTCCGCCGGCATACTTACCTGCCACACAGTTGGCAAGCTGGATAAAGAAATTTGATATCCCTGTCCTCTCAAGGAAGGCACCGAAGATGATAAATACCACTATAAACCTCGAACAGACATCAACAGGAGTCGAGAATACTCCCTCCTTTGTATAAAAAAGATTTCTGACAAAATATCTTATCCTTCCGAACATATCGGGATTGGTAAGCCCGTAAGTAAGAGCATAGAGTATAAAGAAAAGCGCTACGCACAGGATCGGTATACCCACACACCTTCTTGTTATCTCCATAAGGGCGAGGATCCCGATACAGCCTATGATGATCTGATACGGCTGGAATCTTGTACCCTGCTGGATTATCGAATTTGCATTAAATGTAAAGTAGAAGAAGGATCCGGACCCAACTATCATGGCAAGAATATCATACCATGGCATATAATTTTCTTTGATCTCGCCCTTTTTTGCGGGATAGATGAGAAACCCCATCAGGATTATCAGCCCCATAAAGGATGTCAGTCTTATCTCTTCCAAAAATGTCGCAAAAAGAGTTACGTATATACACCACAGGGAAAAGGCAGCCATAATGAACTTAACGGCTACTCCGGCTTTCCCGGTCCAAATCCTCTGATTTGACTCCCTGTCATATTTTTTCATTATTTCATCTACATCTGCTCTGTAATCATTTGTATTGTTCATATCTTTTGTATCCATACTTCTCCCCTTACTCTTCGGTATTTACCGTGATCCCATGCTCTGCTTAATATCTTGCCGCACCCTTATGGAAAGGAGCCGCCATGCCTTCAACGGCCTTGTTTATATCCAGTTCCTTACCCTTGGCATTTTCTATCGATATATCCTCCGCATGATCAAAGATCGCTGCCGTCATATTATATACGGTATCCTCATCAAGAGCAGCCGACACGATCAGGGTTGCCTTAACCGTTATCGTCTCAACAGGCTCACTCTGCCCCGGATAAGTCTCTGCAGGTATCTGCAGCGGAGAATAATATGCGCAATCCGAAATGATCTTATCTCTCAGTTCTCCGTCAATGTTTATGACCTTGACCCCGTTGGTTGTGGCCAGCTCTGTAATTGCTGTGGTAGGGGCACCTGCCACTACAAAAGCAGCCTGGATCTTTCCATCCTTCATAGCCTCCTTACTGGCTTCAAAGCTCTGGTACTGAGGGTTGATATCATCAAGAGTTATATCCGCAGCAGCAAGTACATCCATGGCATTAAAATAAACTCCCGAACCGATATCGCCTATGGAAACACTCTTTCCTTTAAGGTCATATACCGAATTTATGTCATCACTCATCGTAAAAAGCTGGACCGTTTCATCATAAAGTCCTCCAAGTACCCTGAAATCGTGAGTGGGCCCATCCTTTTCAAAGGACTTTACTCCATCCCAGGCATATGCCATAACATCAGACTGGGTAAATCCGAGCTGGAAATCCCCATCCTGTATCGACTGGATATTTACCTTTGAACCGCCGGTTGATACAGCGGTCACCTTCACATTGGCATTGTGGGTGATATACTGTGCAAGGACCCCACCGTAAGCATAATAGGTACCCGCCGTTCCTCCTGTTCCGAACATCATACGGTCTCTTCCTTTGCACCCCGCAAGTAAAGAGATACTCATCAAAAGAGCCGCCATCATATAAAAAACCTTCTTTATCTTCAAGACAATTCTCCTTTTCACACACTCTGATCTTTTATTATATCTGCAAGAAAATCCACTATCCTGCCATAATCTGTTTTTCCGGTATCGATACATATATTATAATCACGGTATATTCCCAGTTCTTTTCCCGTATATTTTCTGTAATAGTTCTCCCTGAGCGTATCCCTTTCTTCAAGGTATTTCTCAGGATTCTTACAGTTTTCACCCAAAAGCTCCTTTGCTCTTTCAAGCCTTATTTTCTTATCCGCATAGAGAAAGATATCAAAGGACGGGATCCCTGCCTCCCTGAGGATTATATTGGAGCATCTGCCAACTATTATGCAGGGCGATTTGGCCAGTTCGAGAACCGACTCCTTCTGAGCTTTAAAAATGGCATCATGGGAACTGACATAGGCTGAAACATTATTTAAAAGACCATCCAGAAATCTTTCGGCCGGACTTAATTCCTCTCCCTCCTTATCAATATCCTCCTCAGAATATCCGCTTTTTTCGGAGGTTAACTTTATAAAATCCCTGTCATGCCAGGGGATCTCAAGTTTTTCCGACAGTCCCATAGCTATGGACCTGCCTCCCGCCCCGTATTCTCTTGATATTGTTACTACCGGTAATTCCCCTTTACTCATAAAATACCTCCTTGACCTGATAAAAGGTAACATACTTTATTATTATACTTTAAAAAGCAGCCACATTCCACTTAATCATCAAAAACAATTGAAAAAAAAACATCCTTTCTATATACTGAAATCACACAACCGTGAAAGGATATCATAAGTATAAAAATGAAAGAAAAGCTGTATACGATTCCTTTAAATGATGCTTTTAATGCAGATGACGAATGCCCCTTCTGCTACGTCGAGAGATCACTGGAGCAGAATGCGATAGATTTTGTACTTGGTCCCGGTGCCTCATATATGGAAAGTGACATCAGGGAAGCAACGGATAATGCGGGTTTTTGCAGACATCATCTGAAGATGATGTATGATTATGGAAATTCTCTCGGAAACGGCCTTATCCTGAAAACACATTTTAAAAAGATAAGCCAAAGTATACTCGACCGTTTCAGTAAGGCTGAGCCTAAGAAACAGAGTCTTTTTTCCTCAAAAAGCTCCTCCTCCGATAATGCTGTATCCGCATTTATAAAGGAGAGCGAAAAACACTGCTATGTATGTGAATATTATATGGATACATATGAAAGATATATCGATACCTTCTTTCATCTGTTCAAAAATGATCATGACTTTGTAAAAAAACTTGAGAACTCGAAAGGCTTTTGCATCCACCACTTAGGAGAAGTGATGCAGAAAGCATCATCTGCGCTTAACGTACAGAAGCAGAAGGAACTCTTTGATATACTTAACAGACTTTGCGCAGATAATTTTTCAAGGATAGAGGAGGATATTTCCTGGTTCTGCGACAAATTCGATTACCGGTACAAGGATGCAGACTGGAAAAATTCAAAGGATGCCATTCCAAGGACCATGCAGAAGATAACCGGGGGATATCCTTCAGATGACGTATATAAACCCAGATAAATACATGGTAACCACTCTTTCAGTATAAACATGGGCAAAAAAAGGTTCGCAGAGCACTGCGAACCTTTTTTCTGCATGACAGAACCTTATGTTTTAATTTCTTCCTCTCTTTATCGCCTGGTAAAGTGCTGCATCGGCATTCAGTTTATAAGGACGGACATATAAAACTGCCACGATGCCAAAGGTTATGAGCGAAAGAAGATCCCATAATATAAAGGATATATCATACACAAATGAGCTCCACTTCTGCCCCTTCATCATTTCCCTTGATCTCTTTAGTGCTTCCGTTGCACTTATTTCCCTATCCTCGGCAAGAATATAAGGTACCATCCTGTATGAATATGAAAGAATCAAACCCGGTACTATAAACAGAAGCACCCCAATACCGATAAAAAGATCTCTTAAGAAAAGCCCGAGAACTGCTGCACCGTAATTGTTCTTGAAGGTATGCCCCATCTCAGAAAGTCTTGCCTTCTCGTCCTGGTTTACGAGGAAAAACCTGTTACATCCAACCTCAAGGGGATTGAGCAAAAACAGATCCACAAGCTTTATGACGATAAGAACAACTCCGATAACGGCAAGAACAGCCAGAACAAACCTGATCGCATCAGGATCATTGGTAAATTCCTGACTTACCTCTTCACTGCTTGCACCATTTCTTGACACTGACCCTGTAGCCACATAAAACAGGTAATAAATGATCGCTACGAATACAGATGGCCAGTAATTTCTCTTAAAGCTGTCTTTTCCCTTTGCTTTGACTTCACTTCTTGTCCACATAGTTTTCTCCCTTCTTAACCAAATCTTATATCTCTATAGATATACAACATATGCCCTGTTCTGTCAAATTCCGGCACAATATTGTCACTTGACAGAACTTTGCAAAGGCATTTAGTATAAAAAGGTAAAGAAAAATCAAAGGAAGATCAATCATGAATAATATTGAAATCGAAAAAAAATGGCGTGTAAAAGAGCTGCCCGAAGATCTTGACAATTATGAAATGATCGAAATGGAGCAGGCCTATCTCAATGAACACCCTACCGTCAGGATAAGACGTGAAAATGATGATTATGTCCTTACCTACAAAGGGATAAGTGATAATGACATTGCGCATTCGGAGTACAATCTTCCCCTTACAAAAGAAGCCTTCGAGCATATGCTGCCTAAACATGACGGAAGGATAATCCGGAAGAAACGATATGTGATCCCGCTTAATGATCATGCAGATACAGACATATCTTCCGTCTCTGATAAAGCAGACGGTTACTGCCTTAAAGCCGAACTTGATATATTCGATGAACCCTTTGCTCCCCTTATCGTTGTGGAAGTAGAGTTTCCATCCATGGATGCCGCGGATTCCTTTATACCCCCGGTATGGTTTGGAGAAGAAGTCACCCACGACATCCGGTTTAAAAATGCTGTAATGGCCATAGACCCTGATTTCAACCCAAAGGCAATGCTATGAAGATTATACGGAAGTCATATTTTAGTTTGATCGGACACTGCTTCAACTGGCCTAAATGTCCCCTGTGCCTTTATCATCACACCATTTTTTAATAAAAACAGGATATATGGCAATTGCAAATATCATCCAAAGGCATCTTGCTATGAAATTGCCCCAGTGTCCGCCAAGCATCTCTACGAAGATGGCCGATCCCAGATATTCTTTCCATGACAGGACAATGATCGCTCCTATACATGTAACAATAGGAAGG
>JAILEM010000081.1 GCA_024687745.1 Lachnospiraceae bacterium | reverse complement strand
AGATATACCCAGTCGAGCGGGTTGCGCATCTTTGAATATGAAAGCCCTGTGGTTTTTTTAACAAAATCCTTGATATCATCGGCTGAAAGTATGGTAAGATCAGCGATGACTTCCATGTTGCCGGTCTCATCAAGGTATGCTTCCTCGATCGAGGCTGTGCGTTTTACTTCACTGAGACCTGCTCCGATGTAAAATACCTCGTTCCAGTCTATGTACTTTGGTTCATCGTACTCAGAAAGGAGAAAACCATAGTATTTCGGACTGTTAAGGGCTTTGTTTATCACCTTGATCTCCCTTAGGGTAAGGTCGCCATCCTCGTGAACATCTTCTTCATCTTCGTCCTCATCTTTGTCTGACCTGTTACTCTTTGAAGTCTTATCCGAAGATTTAGACCAGGGTGAAGTAAGATCCGATGATTTTGCAACCTGTTTATAGCCTGAAAGCAAAAAACCAAGACTGAGTAAAAAGACCGTAATATAATATTTCATGATCTACCTCCTTGAATGCTTTTTATTTTTATGAAAAAATATTTATTCTTATCATAGCACAGATAAATTGATCTTTAAATCCCCGAGGGTCGTCAGGGCAGAAGACTGGTCGTGGCGCGGTCCCTTGAATACTGCATTATGAGGTTATCAAGATAATCCGATACAGACCGGGTAAGTCTTGAATCCATGAACCGGAATGCCGTATAGGGCCTGTGGCAGCGGAAAATTGCAACCGAATCCGACATGGTCATAAGCTGCGATTCTTTAAAGGGTGCAATGGGAAGTATTGTAAGGTGAAAATTCGGTTCATTCCTTACAAGCCCGGTAACTGCTTTAAGATGCCATGAATATTCCTCCTGTGTGTATTCGATATCAAGGTCTATAAGATCGAGCGGGAAATTGATCTTATTCATCCTTTCATCTGTCTGACACAGCATAAGATGTATATGATCCTTTTTTAGCCTTTCAAGAAAGGCTCCACGCATTTTTTTATATACAGACATTATCTCATCCTTAAGAGCTCCGGGACCGGGGAACCTTTTGAGGATATTAAGTATAAGCTCCTCCGGCATCGTAAATAAAGGAAGAGAGGTTACAAGATATTTTTGGGTGCCCGGTTTTTTTGTTATCAGATCCCTGAATTCATCACCCATTGAAAGAGTGAAGGTTTTAAGGAAGGGTGAGGCGGAGGAAAGCATTGAATGATATTCACTCTCTGCTGCAGATAGCCTTTCCTTGTCAGTTATATATTCATACCACCTCTCCTCGCCGGAGCCTGAAGGAAACATCCCTAAAATACAGGCACTTCCGGGTCTTATAAAGCTCGTATAACAGAAACGGCTGTAGCGGTCTTTGGGAAAAGCATAGGGTTCTATATTTCCGGAAATATAAAGCGGAAACCATTTGACGATGGCCTCTACCATTTCACGTATGCCGCGGTCAAGATTGTGTATGATCCTTATGTGGACACCCGCACTCACACACCTCATCATCAGAGAAGCCCACATTTCAAGGAATTTCCGGTCAGCTGTCATCCAGTCCATCGGTTCATCCGAATACAGTAGAAGCTCACCGCCGTTCTTTGCGGCATCTGACAGAAATCTTACGACAGCATTTCTTAATCCCTCTGTTCCCCAGTATCTGTCTCTTATCTCTATATCCGTATCTAAGGCATCTACAGGTGGCAGATCGATCTTCTGCGGCAGATTATCGAGTGAATGCAGGAGCATTTCGGCAAACATAGTGGGTGTTTCTTCGGAGACTTCATAAAGCCACCGGGAGAGGCTGTCTGTATCTGATATATCGGTGCCGCAGAGGTTATTGAGCTCGGCTGTTTTCCCTGCTTTTTCCGCACGTATAAGAAGATATTCCGACATTTTCTCAGAGAGTGATTCATTGCCGTACGGTGAGTATATCCCGCTTCTGTATCTGCTCACAAGGGAAGGATCTATATTAAGATGGGAGGCAAGCTGACCGTTTGTCAGGTTCAAAAGATTCATTATCCGATCGAGCCTGTTCCCGAAGTTTTTAAGACGGCTCTCCTTTAGCTTCCTGCTTTTGGGAAGTATATCTCCCGGAGGAAGTACGACCTTATCCACATCATAAAGCCAGGCGGCAAGTCTCGTTGTCACATTCTCTCTGTTAAGGTCCTCCAAGGTCTGATCCGATCTGTCGGAAATACCTATAAGTCTGAGGAGCTGCGGCAGCAGATTTTCATAATCGGCATAATCATATATTCCGTTGACAAAGAGTGCTATAGTCCTGCTTTCGGGCTTTGGGACCCTGTTGCCGCTCTTTAAGCGGGAGATGTTTCCGCTAGAACACCTTGCAAACCGGGCGATATCCGTATTGTTACATTTAAGTACCTCATAGAGTGTCTTGATTCTTCCTGATAACATGGTAATTATCCTTAGCTTTTTCTACATTCTATTATCTCAATAGTACTATAAATTTGTAAACAGGATATTATGGATAATATATTTTCAATGAATAAAAGTTATCCATTATAGCAATGCTAATACTATAATTATAAAATTATCTGTATATGATGTTTATTCATTATGGTAATATGATGATATTTTTTGCTTTTCCGTAAACCCGTTTTATGGGTGTCGGGTGTCGGGTGTCGGGTGTCGGGTGTCGGAAGCGATTACGGAGGATGATATGAAAGAAAGAGAAAAGCAGATCGGTTTTATCACAAAAGAAAGGATGGGATCACTGATACTTCTGGTCCTTACAGTCTGTGCGTTTATTCTTTGGTTTAGTCCGAGGAAAGCCTGGGCTTTGGATGTAAGCGGTGTTAAAACGGAGTCAAATAACGGCCGAAAGACTACAACGATCGATAAATCCATGACATTAAGCTCGCATACGAATGTGGAGGGAGACCTTATCGTTAACGGAAAGCTCGAGCTTAACGGAAAGCAGCTTGTTGTAACAGGAGATGTCCTGGCAGATTCCGATATCGATCTTGAAGGCGGAAGGCTGATAATTAATGGGAATCTTCACCAGATAGACAGCGCCATGTATATAAACGGCGGCTTCCTTCAGGTTTTACAGGATTATTATATAGAGGGAACTGAGAAGGATGAAGACGGGAGCATGAAGACCTCATACGGATGGATCAACATGGATAATGAGGCTGACAAGATATATGTAGGCGGTGAATTCCGGGCCAAAAGCTACAATTCCTCAAATATTTCCGCCGGGGAACTTCAGTTTTGCGGTAATGTAACAGACTTAAACGGCAATACTCTTAAGTGCAGCGGTACAAACCTTGCCAATTTCGGCCTTGCAAAGAAGCCTCTGGTAGTGGATCTTGCAAGCGGGGCCGCCTTCCAGACCATCGGCACCGGACAGGCGCCTGTAAGCTTTAAAAGACTTGGGATAAGATCCATGAAAAACGGTGCTACAATAACCGGAGATGTGGAAGAGATAAGTGATAAGCTGGATCTCAACGGAAGGAATTTAAGGATCGAAGGAGATGTTAAAAAAGTCAGCTCCGATATAGACCTAAACGGAGGTAAGCTTGTTGTTACCGGAAGCTTTCATCAGCTCGATCCTGCGATCTATTTTAATAAGGGACGCCTTGAAGTCGGCGGCGATTATATCATAGAGGGAACAGAGAAGGGTGAAGACGGAAAGTCGATGGTACCTTCATACGGCTGGCTGAATATGGAAAACAGTGAGGATTATCTTCTTGTAGGAGGAGATTTCAGGGCAAGAAGCTATAATTCCTCGAATTTAAAAGCCGGAACAATGGAATTCAAAGGCAATGTAACCGATCACAGAGGAAATACCCTAAGGTGCACAGGGGAACATTTAGGGTGCTTTAGCGGAAATAAGAAGCAGGTTGTGGATCTTCAGGACAGCGGAGCCTGCTTTCAGACTATCAAAACGATCAATCAGAATGTAACCTTTAAAAACCTCGGTGTTAAGGTACTTACAAATCCTACTACCATATCCGGTGATATCGAGAATATCTGTAACAGCATCGACTTAAACGGTCAGACACTGACGCTTAAGGGAAGTATTAACAGTATCACTGCGGATATTGATCTGAACGGCGGAGCGATGAACATTACGGGAAGTCTTAGGCTTGTGGATCCTGCGATCTATTTTAACAAGGGCTCGATAAAGGTTGACGGTGATTTCCTGATAGAAAGTCCGGAGCCTGATTCCGACGGTGTTACTCCCAAGCCCTCATACGGATGGCTCAGTATGGAGGATCCAAAGGATTACCTTATTGTAGGCGGGGATTTTTCCGCAAGAAGCTATAACAGTTCTGTCCTCAGCGCGGGAACCATGGAATTTATGGGTAATGTGAACGACTACAGGGGTAACACGATAAAGGGAAGCAAGGATCATATCGCAAAGTTCAGCGGAGTGAATAAAAAGCAGGTAGTGGAATTTGACAATAGCTCGGCCTGTTTTGAAACGATACAGACTGTAAATAAAAGTGTATGGTTTAAGACTCTCGGTGTAAGAAAGCTTACGGAGGATGTTACCATATCAGGTCCTGTGGAGAAGATATGGAACAGCCTTGATCTGAACGGCAAGAGCATGACTATAAAAGGAAATGTAGAGGGACTTGAATCCGATCTTGACCTAAACGGCGGGTCTCTTCATGTAACCGGTGATTTCAGACATCTCGATCCTGCGATCTATTTTAACGGTGGTTCTCTGATAATTGACGGTGATTATCTTATAGAAAGTGAGGAATTAGATTCTGACGGTACAAACAAGGCGGTATACGGCTGGGTTCAGATGAAAGAACCTGCGGATACCCTGAGTGTAGGGGGAAACATCATAGCAAACAGTTATAATTCTTCGTTAATGGAAGCGGGTACTATCTCCGTTGGCGGTGATATAAATGACATTAAGGGAAATACGATGCGTGCTTCCGGTAATATGTCCATAAAGACAGGTACGATAAGTAATGAAACAGAGTCCGAAAATGAGCAGGAATCCGAAAAGGAGACAGAGTCTGAAAAGGAGTCAGAGACTGAGAAGGAGTCAGAGAGTAAGAAAGAGTCTGAGTCTGATAAGGAGAAAGCTCAGGAGAGTTCTTCATCTTCGGGATCAGGCAGTAACGGTAAAGTATCAGATAGTTCCGATGATGAGATCACGGCAACAGAATCTGACGACTTCGGAAACGGCACAGACGATGATACTGAAAAGGCTGATGAGGAGGCTAAGGTTAATGAGGAGGATTCATCAGTTATATATTTCATTAAACGTTCAGATAAGACGTTTAACCTGTATCAGATGAAAGGTTCGGATTCGTCAGGAGCAAAAAAAGTCAAGGTTTCTGACTGGAAGATAGTGGCCAAGGATATGGTTGATTCAGCATCCCTTAAAAAGACAGGTGACGGCGGCTGTGAGCTTAACGTTAAATACAGTAAGGTATCCGAAGAATCCGCAAGTCCCTTTGCAGACACTGAAGGACCATCCGTAACCGTTGCCTGCACATATAAGGGTATTGAATATACATCGACCTGGTTCGCAGAGGGTAATATCAACGTGACGGAATTTGCAGATCCCGAACCGACAAAGACACCGACAAAGACGCCTACAAAGACGCCGACAAAGACAGTGACAGCTACACCGACACCTAAGGCGGAAGCGACAATATCACCGTCTGATCGGAAGAGGATAGATGCTCTAAGTAAAACGATCCCGGCTCTGCTGCCTGCAGGGATAATTGATGGAGGAAGGATCATCTTCGAAGTCAAGAAGGATAAAAATGTTGACTACTCAGGCTATGAATATGCTGTAAAAGAGGGAGATAACGGGGATTGGAAGACCTTAAAATCCACAGATAACAAGGTCGAAATGACAGGTAAATTCGGTTCCCTTAAGAAGGGAGAGACTTACTGGTATAAATACCGCTATTATCTGACCGTCAATGGGAAGGATTACTACAGTGAGTGGACTTCGGACGGTCTGGGTGACGTATATACAAGCTATGACTGACAGGTCAGAACCGGAGATATGGGACATTAAGTAAGCTGCCCGGTATATATGAGTTATGACTGACAGGAGTCAGAAGCGGAGATAGATAGATAAAAAATATATGTGCGAGGGATGAAAAGTGGAAAATGATGTGATAAAACGCACCTGGCCCGAATGGTCCGTGGTGAAACAGCTTGGGAAGGGTGCCTACGGCGTTGTATATGAGGCTGTCAGGAACGATTATTCCGTAGAAAGTAAGTCGGCTATCAAGGTCATTACCATTCCTTCAGATGAGGGTGAGCTGGATTCATTAAGAGCTGAAGGGTTTACTGAGGATGACACAAGGACATATCTTTCAGGGATAGTAAACGATTTTGTCGGTGAGATACAGCTGATGGAATCCTTTAAGGGTGTTCAGAACATAGTCAGTGTTGAGGATTATAAGGTCATAGAGAATACTGAAAAGTTAGGATTTACGATCCTTATACGAATGGAGCTTCTGACCCCGTTCAATTCCTTTCTGGAAAATGAAAATCTTCCCGAGAAGGCTGTTATAAACCTGGGTATAGATATATGCAGGGCTCTTGAGATCTGCGCAAGGAGAAAGGTCATTCACAGGGATATAAAGCCCGAAAATATCTTCATAAACGAGTATGGGGATTATAAGCTTGGGGACTTCGGAGTCGCAAGGAAGCTTGAAAATATAGCAGGCTCCTTATCCCAGAAGGGAACCTTTAACTATATGGCTCCTGAGGTTGAAAAGGGAACATCCTATAATGAGACTGTGGACCTTTATTCACTCGGTCTTGTGCTGTACAGATTTCTAAACGGAAAGCTCATGCCGTTTCTTACGCCGCAGACGAATCTTAATCCCAATGAGAGAATGGCGGCCGTAAGAAGAAGGCTTGACGGGGAACCTCTGCCGCCTCCAAGGTATGCATCCGAGGAGATGGCAGCAATTATTTTAAAAGCCACGGCCTATGATCCCAATATGCGATACAGAAATGCATCGGAGATGAAAAGGGCTCTCGAAAATCTTGCTAACGGCGTAAAAACAGAAAAGACCGCTGCTGTGAAGCCTGATGTCAATGCAGTAGCACCGGACAGGGCAGCTAAGGTAAGACAGACAAATGCCGGGTACGGAGATGTTCAAAGCGTAAAGCCAAACACGAACCGGAACAATGCTGGAGTTAATATGGCAAGACCCGTTAACGGACAGGTCAATACATCCGGACCAAACGCGAACCGGAACAATGCGGGAGTTAATACGGCAAGACCCGTTAACGGACAGGTCAATACATCCGGGTCAAACACGAACCGGAACATTGCAGGAGTTAATACGGCAAGACCCGTTAACGAACAGGTCAATACATCCAGACCAAACACGAACCGGAACAATGCTGGAGTTAATACGGCGAGACCCGTTAACGAACAGGTCAATACATCCGGGCCAAACACGAACCGGAACAATATAAATGTCAGGACTCTGCAACAAGGCTCCGGACGACCTGACCCATATGCGGGACAGTCAACAGTAGTAAGGAAGGCCCCTCAGACTAAAAAAGAAAAAAAGGGAAAAGAGGAGTCTGTTCCTGCAAAGGTGATAAAGATAATTTTTATCGCGTTAGCTGCTTTTTTTGGCTTTGTTATCGTTATGACCATACTCCTGCTGGTTATGGAGGAGTTTGGTATATAGGATCAGATCAACAGAAAGGGAGATCATATGACACAGTTTGAGATATCTTATTGTTTGATCTGTGACATAGGAAGAAGAAGACAGATCAATCAGGATAATTTTATAGCAGACGGTGTATATCTTAAAAACCATGAACGCAGCATGGAGAAACCCTTAAAAGGAGTATCGACGGGAGACAAAGGCCTTCTCATAGGGGTGTTTGACGGAATGGGAGGAGAGGAATGCGGAGAAATGGCATCCTTTCTTGCATCAGAGTGCGCCGCAGGTATAGAAAAGAGGGCAGATGAAGACCCGATCGATATGCTCCTTACACTTTGCGAAAAGGCTAATGAGAAGATATACAGGTATGCCCGGGATAATAACATACAATCCATGGGTACAACGGGAGCCATGTTATATTTTGACAATAACGGGATAACACTCTGCAATATTGGTGACAGCAGGATATTCAGACTTGTTTCCGGAGAACTTAAGCAGATATCCGTCGATCATGTTGCGCCATATAAGATAGGAAATAAACCGCCACTTTCGCAGAATCTCGGAATACCACCGGAGGAATTACAGATAGAACCCTATGTTGCGACCGGAGAGCTTATGGATGGAGATACCTACCTTATATGTTCGGACGGGCTGACGGATATGGTATCCGAAGACGAGATAAGCCGTGTCATTTCCACGAATACGATAGAGGATGCAACTATTACACTTTTAAATACTGCACTTGAGAATGGCGGAAGGGACAATATCACGATCATTCTTTGCAGGGTAAAAAAGAAAAAAACCGGACTGAGCGGTCTGTTTGGTTGACAGAGGAGGGAAAAATGGATATTGATAAGTTTGATCTGATAGTTTCGATATTTGACGGAAGTAATGCCCCCGTCAATATAAGGCTTTTGGATTTTGGGAAAAATGAGATAAGCTTTGGACGTGCGCCGGGAAATGATATCGTGCTTACTTCAAAGCTTGTATCAGCCGAGCACGGACGTTTCTTTTTTGCAAACGGACAGTGGTCCATGGAGGACAGGGCCTTTTACGGAGCATCACCAAGTACCAACGGTCTCATATACAATAACGCTTCCATAATTCAAAGGTCCTTATGTGAAGGTGATTTTATAAGGATAGATGACGGTGTGGAAACTATCGCGGAGGGAGTTCTGTTTGTTTTTTCCGCAGCTGATTCACCCAACAGATGGAATACCTTAATGCTTCAGGGACAGAAGGAGATCACCATAGGTAGGGAAAGCGGATGTATGGTGGTACTTCCCCATATCAGCGTTTCCAAGCTGCATGCAAGGATAACATTCTCTAACGGACAGTATTTTATAGAGGATAACAGCAGCACGAACGGAGTGATAGTAAATAACAGGCGTATAACCGCCAGACAGCAGCTACACGAAAAAGATGTCATAATGATCACAAACTCGAAGCTTATATTTACTTCGCAGATGATATCCTACTGCTTCTACGGAGGCGGTATTTCCGTGGATGCGGAAAACGTGATCATAAAGAGGGGTAAGGGTGACAAGGCCTTTATAACCTGCAACGATGTAAGCCTTAATATAAAACCCGGCGAGCTGATAGCGATAATCGGAGGTTCCGGAGCCGGTAAGTCTACGATATTAAATGCGATGAGCGGATATCTTCATCCTGCTTCGGGTCATGTATATATAAACGGTGCGGATCTGTATGAAAACTTTGATTCATTAAAGAAACTCATCGGTTATGTACCACAGTCTGATATCGTATATGATAACCTCACACTTTACGATATGCTCCTGTATACCTCGAAGTTAAGGCTTCCGCCCGATACCTCACAAAAGGAGAGAGAGGCAGCTATCGACAGGGCTATCAGTCTTGTGGAGCTCACAGAAAAAAAGAAGAGCTTTATAAAGGCGCTCAGTGGCGGCCAGAAGAAGAGGGCAAGCATAGCGGTTGAGCTTCTGTCTGATCCTAATCTGTTATTCCTCGATGAACCCTCATCGGGGCTGGATCCGGGGACAGAGAGAAACCTGATGACTTCTCTTCGTGAGATGGCAGACGGCGGTAAGACCGTGATCCTTGTAACACACAGTACCCTTCAGCTCAGGATGTGTGACAAGATCGTATTTATGGGGAAGGGTGGAAACCTCTGTTTCTTCGGATCCTACGATGATGCTCTCAGATTCTTTGAGGTATCGGATGTTGTGGATGTATACGGTATGATAACCGATCACGCAAAGGAAGTAAGACAGAGATATGACGCAACTGTGGCTTCAGCGCAGGGTGGGAAGACGAGAACAGAGCAGAAAGCTGTCGTACCTAAGAAGAAGGAGAAAAAAGCAAACCAGCTTCCTGTACTCTGTCAGAGATATGTTAAGCTTGTGATGAATGACAGGCAGAGGCTTATACTTCTTATGCTGCAGGCTCCTTTACTTGCCATCCTCATATCCTTTGTTTCCGACGGGGAGCAGTTTAAGCAGTATGAGATGACCAAGAGTCTTCTTTTCTCCTTATCCTGCTGTGCGTTCTGGGTAGGTATGCTAAATGCTATCCAGGAGGTCTGTAAGGAGAGGACGATCTTAAGAAGAGAGTATATGACGGGTCTTTCACTTACAAATTATATTATCTCAAAGATAGCCGTGCTTGGATTTATGTGTCTCATACAGAGCCTTCTTATGGTTGCGGTATTTGCCATAGCGGTGGGACTCCCTGAGGAGGGAGTGTTAATGAGCCCCTTCCTTGAGATATTCTTAACAACCTTCCTTACTGCAGTATCCGCATCGGCCATGGGACTTTTTGTATCGGCACTCTTTACAAATGCCGACAGGGCTATGACGGTAGCACCGATACTTCTGATGCCGCAGATCCTTTTTTCGGGAATGATGTTTGCGCTCTCCGGAGCGACCAAGATCATTTCATGGTTTGCGACCTGCCGCTGGAGTATGGAGGCTTACGGAACGACTGCAAATCTGAATGAGCTCGATCTGGCTCTTCAGCAGCAGGGCCTGCCCCTTAAACATCTGGCGGAGGAATGCTTTGAATTTACAAAGAGCAATCTTTTTCATGACTGGGGGCTTTTACTGTTATTTGTAGTTCTGTTTCTGATCATAGCAAGACTGGTATTACAGACAGTCGCTAAGGAGAACGGGTAGGGAGAACTTGAGATCAGGGCTTGCATACGAGTTCTGAATGAATGATCCGGGACTTACTGAAACGGGGATATGTTTCTTATATAAAATAGGTATCTTATACAGATTAGGGTTCTTTATATAAAATTAGTTTACATAAAATGTTATATGCAGAGGGAAGAGAGATGTCTGGAAAAGGTCAGAGAATATGTGAATACTGCGGTACGATAATTCCTCCGGGAGCGACGATATGTCCGGCCTGTGAGGCTGAATATCCGATTTTGGAGGATGATCCGGGATTCGATGGGGGTAATGCCCCCGATATAGACAGTACGGTAAATGTCCGACATGCACCGCCTGTGGGAGGAACAGGCGGGGACGTAGGTTCACGATCAGCCGGGCAGGTGACAGGATCGTACGGTAATGCCCCCGATATAGACAGTACGATGAATGTCCGACATGCACCGCCTGTGGGAGGAACAGGCGGGGACGGAGGCGCACAGTCAGCCGGGCAGGTGACAGGATCTTACGGGAATGCGCCCGATATAGACAGTACAGTGAATGTCCGACATGCACCGCCTGCAGGAGGAACAGGTGGGGACGTAGGTTCACGATCAGCCGGGCAGGTGACAGGATCGTACGGGAATGCCCCCGATATAGACAGTACGGTAAATGTCCGACATGCACCGCCTGCAGGTGGAACAGGCGGATACGGAGGCGCACAGTCTTCAGGACAGGTAACAGGATCGTACGGGAATGCGCCTGATATAGACAGTACGGTAAATGTCCGACATGCACCTCCTATGGGTGGAACAGGCGGATATGGAGGCGCACAGTCTTCAGGACAGGTAACAGGATCTTACGGGAATGCGCCTGATATAGACAGTACAATGAATGTCCGACATGCACCTCCTATGGGCGGGACAGGCGGGTATGGAGATGTGCCACCGGCAGGAGGTGCTCCGCAGTCGGGAATAAGGCATCCACAGAGGCAGAACGTAGACAGCTTTACAGGCAGTTCCGGGGGAAATGCAACCGTGCAGAGGGCTATGCAGATAGCCGAAGAAAAGCAGTTTAATGATGGTTCGGGAAGTGCTAAGAGTAAGAAGTGGATCTTTATAGTTCCTGTCGCTGCCATAGCCATAGTTTTAATTGCCGTTATGCTCATAAACAGAGATAAAGAGTCTGAACCCGATATGTATGAATCTGCGATGAATACTGATAAAACCGAATCGGAAGAAACGGTAGAAGCAGAAGAAACGCTAGAAGCAGAACAGGGTGGTGCATCAACCGGGATCACTCCGATAGATAACCTTCTTAATGAGGTGCAAAATTCCGATGATTTCTTTGGAGAGGGAGATTCCGGGGAAGGATCGGAAGGGGATGCTTCAGACGGTTACTCTTCACAGGGAGAAGCTTCACAGGGAGATGAGAGCAGGGATTCTGATGGAGGTGTAGTGGATGAGTATCTTAAGAGTGAAAGTATGTTAGGCTTTATGACCGCAAACAATCTTAAGATCACTCCTCAGGGAGAGTTTTCATTCACAACCATGAATTCTACAACCGAAGAGGATCTTGAGGAGGTTACACTTCCCACAACAGTGAGCATCACAGAAAACACAGATGGTGTCATTGATGGCTATAAGGAGGTCATACTTGAGGGCTTCTTTGATCTGAGTGATGCCGTTAACGATGAAGGAGCAAAGCCTTTCTTCTGGTATACGGCACTTGACAGATATTCAGGGATCTATTTTGAATTCAGTGAAGATACCGAGACAGATGAGAATGGACTTGTAAAGATAGAGAGCAGTATCCCCGGAAAAGATCTTTATGTAAATACAGAATTTGAAAAGAGCTATGAATATCCCATCATGTACGGAAAGATAACGGTAACCTGTCCTGAATGGTATGACGGGACCATCTTCCAGATCGGGTATAACAGCAGGGAGCTCAGCAGGAAGACCTCTGATATCGTGACGGAGGCAAGACCGTACCGTATAGATGAGACGCCTTATACAGACGCAGAGGGTCATGATTATTATTATTTCAGCCTGAATGATAAATAGAGGAGCAAACAGGGGTCTGAAAAAGTGTATTTACCTCAGGGGGAAGATTTCCGGTGTTTGAGGTAAACAAGATTTCTGAAAATATGCGTTTGGAAAAAGTGTTTTTATCTAAGGAGAAAAATTTCTGTGCTTTGAGTCAAACAAGATTTTTACGAATGGAAATCCGAAGAAAGCATATATACCTCAAAGGGAAAATTTCCGGTTCCTGAGATAAATAACAAATTTCTAAATTTCTGATTTCAAGAAGAGTGTTTATCTCAGAGATGGCTTTTGCGGTCTTTGAGGTAAAAAGGACTTTCAAAGCAGGAAGATTGGAAGAGAGGCGGTTATCTCAGAGACGTTTTTTTCGGCCTTTGAGGTAAAAAGGACTTTCAAAACAGGAAGATTGGAAGAGAAGCGGTTATCTCAGAGATGGTTTTTGCGGTCTTTGAGGTAAAAAGGACTTTCAAAACAGGAAGATTTATATAGAAAAAGGAGCGTCGATCATACGCTACTTTAAAGAAGAAAGGAGACAGGGAAAATGGGATTGATCGAAGCAACAGGAGAGGCAGCTTCCGGTACACTTGCGGATACCTGGAGAGAGTTTTTTTACTGTGAAGCCCTTCCGGCGGATGTACTTTTGAAAAAGGCGGAAAAAAGGACGGGAAAAAGAAGCTCCAACACAAAGGGAAACGATAATGTTATAAGTAACGGATCCATCGTGGCGGTAGCTGATGGCCAGTGCATGATCATAGTGGACCAGGGAAAGGTTGTGGAGCTTTGCGCACAGCCCGGGGAATTTGTCTGGGATTCAAGTACTGAACCGAGTATTTTTTACGGAAATTTAGGTGTCAATATTTTAGAGACTTTCAAGAAGTTTGGAAGAAGGATTGCCTTTGGAGGAGATACCGGTCACGATCAGAGAGTTTATTATATAAATACCAAGGAAATACCCGGAAATAAATACGGAACCGCAAAGCCTGTTCCTTTCAGGGTCGTAGATAATAACATCGGGCTTGACGTGGATATCTCAGTACGCTGTCACGGAGAATATTCCTATAAGCTTACAGATCCGATCCTCTTCTATACAAATGTATCCGGAAATGTGTCCGATGAATACAGGCGAACAACCATAGACGGACAGTTAAAGACAGAGCTTATGACTGCTTTACAGCCTGCTTTTGCAAAGATTTCCGAAATGGGAATAAGATACAGTGCTCTTCCGGGACATACTACAGAGCTTGCAGATGCTCTGAATGAGGTATTGTCATCTAAATGGGGAGAGTTAAGAGGAATAGAGGTCGTATCCTTTGGTGTGGATACTATTTCTGCTCTTCCTGAAGATGAGAAGATGATAAAGGATCTTCAGAAAAATGCTGTATTTAAGAACCCAACCATGGCAGCTGCAACACTTACAGGTGCTCAGGCAGAGGCAATGAAGGCAGCGGCTTCAAACAAGACAGCAGGTCCCATGATGGCTTTTGCGGGAATGAATATGGCAAATCAGGCAGGAGGAGTGAATGCGGGCGATCTTTATGCGATGGGACAACAGCAGCAACAGCAGGTGAATGCCAAACAACCTACAGTGCAGAATTCTGCTGCAGGAGGAGGTGCTGATGACGGATGGACATGCTCCTGCGGAAAGAGCGGGAATAAGGGTAAGTTCTGCAGTAACTGCGGACAGCCAAAGCCTGTAACCTCCGGTGTGGTCTGGACCTGTACCTGTGGTACAGACAACACAGGCAAATTCTGTGAAAACTGTGGCAAGCCAAGACCCAAGGGAAGCAGCTTTAAATGGAAATGCGATAAATGCGGATGGGAGCCTTCTGATCTAAATAACATACCGAGGTTCTGTCCGGAATGCGGAGATCCATTTAACGATTCAGACAAGGAAGATGTATAGGGATGATTGTATCTGTAAGGGAGGTTAAGTATGGATGATAATTTTAGGGAGCCGGCTAAGACAAAGGCATCAACCTGTCCGGCCTGTGGTGGGGAATTATTATTTGATCCGACAGAGGGAAAGCTAAAGTGTCAGTATTGTGACATGTTGTATACCCCTGAGGAAGTGGAAGAAGAATGGAGAAAAAAATCAGGAGGTGCCGGGCAGGAGGATATCGAAGAACAGGCATCTGATGAGAGTGAGGATGTTATAAGAAGCTATGATCCGGTTGAATTTGAAGAGGGAGAGATGAAATCCTACAGCTGTTCAACCTGCGGAGCAGAGCTTTTGGCAGATCAGACAACAGCTGTCATGCGTTGTCCGTACTGCGGTAACCAGACCATAGTCGAAGAACAGTTCTCAGGCTCTATACGTCCTGATTATATAATTCCGTTTGCGCATACCAAGGACGAAGCTGAGGAAAAATACAAGTCATTTTACAATAAGAGATTTCTTTTGCCCAAATCCTTTAAGACAGGTAACCATGTAGAAGAGATACAGGGAGTTTATGTTCCCTTCTGGATGTTTTCGGGGAGGGTTCATCTTGACGGTAATTATGTTGCTTATGACGAATCAAAGGACAGTAACGGGAAAAAACATATTACCGCAAGGTTTCAGGTGAGAAGACGTGGCTTTCTTGATTATGAAAACGTGCCGGCAGATGCTTCAAAGAGGATGGATGACGACATGATGGATTCTGTAGAACCCTATGAGCTAAGCGGACTTAAGGATTTCTCGATGGTATATCTTCCGGGATTTATGGCGGAAAGATATGATGTCTCAGAAGAGGAGTGTCAGGAAAGGGCTCATGAAAGAGCAAAGGGCAGTATACACGACCAGGTCATAAAGACTATAAAGCATGACGGTATAGAGGAAACCGATGAAGATGTCAGGTATGAAGGGGAAAGTACAAAGTATGCTCTTTTACCGGTCTGGCTCCTTGTAACAAAATGGAAGGACAAAACCTTCAAATTCGCTATGAACGGTCAGACAGGTAAGATGATAGGAGATCTTCCCGTAAGCGCTTTTAAGCTTTTAGCTGTATGTATTCCCCTGTTTCTTGCCATAATGCTTGCATTGGTTACCTTTACCGATCAATCAACTATGTCAGCTTTCTTTGTCGGACTTTTGGTATCGGGTATAACAGGCCTGATAATGTATTTAAGCATGAAGTCTGTCGCAAAGGCAAAGGCAGCGGATAATTATATAACAAATCCGCTTAATCTGACATTAAAGGAAGAAGAGCGGATAAGTGGGTTAAAGGCGCGCAAGATCAAAAAAGAAATGCGCAATAATCGGGGGTAAAAAGGGACGAAAAAGCAGAAATATACAGAAAGTAAGTATATAAGAAAATAAACATATAAGAAAAAAATAATAAGATAATAAATATACCTGGAGGATCTTATGATGAAGATGAAAAGATTTATAGCAGTTGCACTTACAGCGGCACTGACTATTCCTGTTATCGGATGTGGAGGCCAGTCAGCGGATCTTTACTCTATTGATACAGAATCTCAGGAGTATAAGGATTACATGGCAGGCGAATTATCCGAAAGTGAGATAGAAGAGCTCAAGGAAAAGGCCATGGCTGAGGGAGAAGCTAAAGATGCAAAGGAAGCAGCAGATCCTAAGGAGACAACAGATTCAGAGGAAGTAACTGCTGAGGAAGAGGCTGCTGATGTGAAGGAAGCTGCAGATCCGGGCAAAGCAAAAGCTGAAGAGTCTGAGGACGCCGCTAAAAAGGAAGCAGAGAAAGAGTCTGAGGACGCTACAAATAAGGAAGCAGAGAAAGAGTCTGAGGATGCCGCTAATAAGGAAGCAGAGAAAGAGTCTGACAACGCCGCAAATAAGGAAACAGAGAAAGATGCAACAGAGGATAAGGAGGAAAGCGCAGCCTCAAAGAATTATCTGGCGCTCGGAAAGAATCTTACAGATGCCCAGATCTCAACAGTTCTTGAATTGATGGGAATCTCTAAGGAAGAGCTTGATACCATGGATGTGGTATATGTTACCAATGAAGAGGAGCATGCTTTTCTTGACAGCTATATAGATCCTGCAAAGATCGGGAAAAACGCACTTTCGTCTGTACTTGTAAAGCCGATGGAAAAAGGGTACGGTATCAATGTAACCACAAAGAACATAAATTATTGTACACCTGAAATGTATAAAAATGCTTTTATGACAGCAGGAGTTAACGATGCGGATATCATAGTCGCCGGTCCTTTTGAACTGTCGGGAACCGCAGCATTGATAGGAGCGGTTAAGGCATATGAGGAGTTATCGGGCATTTCTGTATCGGAGATGGTAGTTGATGCAGCGGTTGATGAGCTCATAACAACGGGAGAGATAGCCGAAGCGGTTGGCTCCAAGGAGGATTCCGCAAAGCTGATCTCTGAGATAAAGGATGAGATCATTAATAATAATCCCGCTTCAAAATCAGAGATCGAGGAGATAGTGAGGGGGATACTTGATGAGCTTGGATTCTCGCTTTCTGATGAAGATATAGACAGGATAGTAGATCTTATACTTAAGATAGTAAAGGCATTCGCCATGCAGAAGCTTACGGGTTGATAAGCAGGCTGTAAGAAGGTACAGATAAGTCAATTGCGCAAATGAGGGCGATCGATCAACAGGTTAAGGCTAAATAAGGATCCGGAAGCTTCCGGACCCTTATTTACGATCTGATAATATCATTGGTTTCCTTTTACATTTTTTATATATGCCTTAAGGATATCTACTGCAGTCCTTTTATTTTTCAGAGAAAGAGAATTGAGTTCTATAAGGATATCCTCATCGGTGATAAGGTCATGGGAGCTTTTTTCGGTTAAGATCATGTCAGGATTTATCTCGAAAAAATCGCATATTTTTAATATGGATTCTATGCGGGCATTAACTGCACCACGCTCTATATCTGCATAGGTTCTTGAAGAGATACCGGCCTGCCAGGCTGCTTCGTCCTGGGATAATCTTTTTTCGATACGGATCTTGCGGAGTTTTTCGCCAATTATCTTCAGATCAAAAATGATCATTGTGATCAACCTCTCATACAAAATTTGGTTAATGTCCCCCACAAAATGGCTAAGACATATTTTAACACACTTCTATGGGAACTATACTTCCAATTGTTGTTGACAAATAGGCGTCAGACTGCTTAAATATAGGAAGAAAGATTCCTTTGGTGGGAGGAATGATCTAAGCTGATCCGTCTTGGGATCTTAATTTCAGGAACTGATTTTGAGGCAGTTATATGCAGAATAGCTGTAGGGGGAAGAATGAATATAATTTTTAATGAGACAGAAGTCAGAAGATATCTTGTAAGGGACAGGAAAACCGGAGAAACATCTACGGTAAGGGTATCAAACAGAAATAATATTCCGGTCGAGGAGCATATGAGGATTCTCAATCTGAATGATGAGGAGCATGAATATCTGGAATTCCTCGGAACGGTTGATAATACAGACTAAACTGAACAGACGATTGTATGAAAACACTTTGAACACAGGTTTGTACAAAGTGTTTTTCTTATTTAGGGTATGAGGTATTGCAAATCTGCCTGAATATTATTAAAATTACAGTTATCTGACACAGAAGGAGGAATAACAATGGTTTACGACAAACTTGAAAACTTAAAAGAATATATTTCAGAAGCTGATTATGAGTTGATCGATTCAAAATTCTTTAAGATCATTAATCCTGATATGGAGGAAGGAGAATATAAGATCGATGGTGATCGTATCTATGCAAAGGTTATGAGCTACGACACAAAGGAAGCCAAAGATTGTAAGCTTGAGACACATAATGCTTACAGGGATATTCAGGGTACGATCTCAGGTGTTGAGGGTATCGATATTTACAAACGTTCGGAGCTTCAGGCAGAAACAGCGTATAATGCCGATAATGATGTAACTTTCTATAGCAGAAATGAAGAGGCTCATATGATGCGCATAAATGATCTTCCGGGTTACTTCTCTCTTATCGGAACTGAAGAAGCTCATTGTGCACAGATACGTGTTGGAAACATAAAAAGGGTTAAGAAGTTTGTGATCAAATACAGGATCTGATCTGAGAATAAAAAATTCTTTATGGAAAGATACAGGGCCGGTGATCCTATAGATCATCCGGCCCTTGTTTTGTCTCCGGAGGGGAGATTTTTGGGGGGAATGATTATCTCAAAAGCTAATTTTTTTATACCTGAGGTAAACAGAGTTTTCTGAGAAGGAACTGAGCGAAGTATCGTAACAGAAAACGTCATTCTTGTTGATGATCATGCGCGTGTTATATATAATAAAATGAGGAGTTAAATTGATCAGACCGGATGAATAAGGGCTGTCCGGACTGATGGCCGGAAAAGTAATGGATTTATAAATTAATCTGAAAACAGACGCGTTACAGGTAACACCATAGGATGAACATTATGAGTGAAAAAGATATAAAAAAGGAGCACAGCGTTAATAAAGAGGACAGGAGCGTATATACGATCTTTGTGGCGGTAGCCATAAGCTTTGTTCTTGCTATCATAGTTTCGATCTATTCTCTAACGATGCTTGCCAGAGAGAATACAAAAGAGCTTGATAAAATGCTGGCTTATCGTATCTATGATTCGATATCGGGAAGTCTCAATGAGCCCATCACGGTTTCGCAGACAATGGCCTGCAATGAATTCCTTGTGGATTTTCTTGAAAATGAGGATTCCATGGATGAGGATGAAGCAATAGAGGTCATGCAGAGATATCTTAAAAGCGTTAAGGAAGGTCTTGACTATGATTCTGCCTTTGTAGTTTCCGAAAAGAGCAGACGCTATTATACCTATGAGGGACTTAACAAGATAGTAGATCCCGAAAACGACGAGCATGATATATGGTACTCTCTCTTTATCGACAAGGATGTACCGCTTGATCTCGATGTAGATAATGATGAAGTGAACCGTGGATTGTGGACGGTGTTTGTAAATACAAGGCTTGAAGATGAGGAGGGTAATCTTCTCGGAGTATGCGGTGTGGGTGTGCAGATGACAAATCTTCAGGAGATGTTTCGTGAAGCAGAGGAGGAATATAACGTCAGGATCAATCTTATCGATGAAAACGGTCTTATACAGGTCGATGTAGATGATATCAATATAGAAAAGGCAAGGCTTGATATCTCCATGACAGGCAATAAGGAATCAGATGAATATGTATATCACACAAAAGACAGTGATGAATTCGTGATAACCAAGTATGTTGAGTATCTTGACTGGTATCTTGTCGTGAGAAGCGCTCCCGCGACGATAAGCAGGGATTTTGCAAATATCATAGTTATCAATATCATCCTGTTTTTGCTGGTGTTTGGGATACTGGTCTTTGCGATCGCTGCGATCTTAAGACGTTCAAGAAAGGCAAGGGATGACAGGGAAAGACTCCTCATAGTCTCCGAGCGTGCACTTGCCGCAAGTGACGCTAAATCAAGCTTCCTTTCAAGTATGTCACACGAGATAAGAACTCCCATCAATACTGTCCTTGGAATGAACGAGATGATATTGAGGGAATCGGATGACAGGAAGATCCTGGATTATTCCGTAAGCATAAAAAATGCCGGAAAGACTCTTCTTACGCTTATAAACAGCATCCTTGACTTCTCTAAGATAGAAGAGGGGAAGATGGAGATCGTTCCGGTTAAGTATGATACGAAAACCCTTATCAACAATATCGTAGCCTCAGTATATGAGAGGGCAAATGACAAGGGGCTTGAATTTATTACAGAGGTGGATCCCAATCTCCCGTCACAGATGAAAGGAGATGATGTGCGGATCCTCCAGGTTGTAATGAACATTCTTACCAATGCCGTCAAATATACCGATAAAGGTCATGTGCGTCTTATATTCAGGGAAGAAAAACGTGAGGGGAAGGATATCGACCTTTTTGTTTCGGTAGAGGATACCGGTATAGGTATACGTAAGGAAGATATGTCAAAACTATTTGAATCCTTTGAGCGTCTCGATGAAGTGAAGAACCACAGTATCGAGGGTACAGGACTTGGGATGTCCATAGTAACAAATCTTTTGAGGCTCATGGACAGCGAGATACATGTGGAAAGCGAGTATGGAAGCGGCTCTGTATTTTACTTTGTGATCCGTCAGCAGATAGAGGATGAAACTCCGATCGGTGATCATTTAAGCGATTCATACGAAAGCATAAGGGAAAATACGAAGATAGCTCTGAGAGCAGAAGGAGCAAAGGTACTTGTAGTTGATGACAATACAATGAATCTGAAGGTGGCATATAATCTGCTTGGATTGTTTGGTATAAAAGCAGAGCTGTCGAATTCCGGATATGATGCGATCGAATGTGTAAAAAAAGACAGATATGACCTCATTTTGCTTGATCATATGATGCCTAAGATGGACGGTAAGGAGACCCTTGATAAAATGAGGGCAGAAAACCTTCTGTCCGGGGATACTAAAGTGATAGCTCTGACGGCAAATGCGATAAACGGTGCAAAGGAAGAATATCTTGAGTCAGGCTTTGATGATTATCTCTCCAAACCGATAGAGCTTAAGGAGCTTGAAGATATTCTAAGAAGGTGGCTTCCTGAAGAATATCTGAAAGCTGCGGATAATGACAGTGACCGGCCTGACAGGGGGGAAGTCAAAACAGAGAAAAACAGAGAATTCGAAGGAGACAGAAACATTAACAGCGATAAAGACGGCAATAAGGAATATGATGGAAGTAAAAATGATGAGGCGATCCTGACAGGTTTAAAAAATGCAGGCTTTGATGTGACTGAAGCTCTTTCCTATTGCGCAGAGGATCCGGGATTTTATAAGGAAATCCTTAACGAATATGCAGGACTCTATGAGGAGACAAAGCAGGAGCTTGATGAGTTTTACAAGGCTGAAGACTGGGTAGAATTCAAGGTAAGGGTTCATGCGCTTAAGAGTCTGTCCAAGACAATAGGAAAAACCGGTATTTACGAAAAAGCAAGAGCTATGGAAAAGGCAGCAGGGAGTGAGGATTCAGAGTTTATAAGGCAGAATTACGATGAATTTATGGATGATTACGAAAAATCCGTCAAAAGTATAAATGAATGCCTGGGCTCAGAAATATAGTTAAATACAGGCAGGTCACCGGTTGGTAAAGGTTTGTAACAGGAAGGTACAGGAAGACCAAAGCTCAGTACAGGTAGGATCAACGGTATTTTGAGTGGGTTTATCTTAAAATGTGGTATACTATATAGAGATCAGCTGTCCGTTCAGGGATGAGTGCGGCTTAGGCCGTATTACCCGCGACACTTTTTTCCAATGCGTAGGCTGTGCGGTGATATCGCAGGGTAGCGGACAGTTATCTAATAAATACAGGGAGTGATGAGATGAAGAAGAATTTTCTGGTAATTTTAATGGTCGCTGCGATCAGTTCAGCGCTGCTTGCAGGATGCGGTAAGAAATCAGCAGATGCAGATACATCTGCCAAACAGGAGCAAGAAGCACAGGAGGTAGAAGCAGGGAAGGCAGAGGGAGCAGAGAGTAAAGCTGCAGAGGCTGATAAAGCAGAGAGTGCGGATAAGAAGGATGCAGATAATGCCGCAGACGAAAAAGGATCAAAGGATGATACTGATAAAGCAGAGAGCAAAAACAGTGATCCTGATAATGATGATATGTCCGGTAACATGGACGGATTAGTAGATAACTGGGTATTTATCTGCTCAAATTACATGGCGGAATATGCGGATGGTACCATTATCAATTCAAGCATCATGTGTAACGATGAATATGCTCCGGAATCAAAGATAAGGGTAACCGAGGAAGACGGGACATACAAGGTCGATTACAGATTTACAGGCTCGGAATCCGAAAGAATGATATACGGTTGTAAGCTTGATTATAAAGAAGAGGCAGCGTTTTCCGACAGCCCCAACACTGAATGGTGTGCCGAATTTGAAGATCCGTTTAATGATGAAGCTTCTGTGATAAGAAGGATAAGCTTAAGTGAAGACGATATGCTCATAGAATCCGAGGAATATTCCACTGAGGGTGATGATTACAGTGAACGGATGAGGTCGGTCACGGTAAATTATTATTTAAGGGAAGATTCACCGAGACTTGAGGATCCTGAGGAGCTAAGGTATTTTGATACGGTTACGGTATCCGATGCAGCAGAGCTTTTAAACAGTGTCAGGAATAACCGCAGGATAATACTTGAAGAGGGTGAATACAATTTTTCGGATATCCTGCCCTCTGAGATCAAAAATACATATGTAAGCAGAGGCTTTAGCACTTATGCTATATCCAATATTTATAATCTCAGTATCGAGGCAAAGGAGGGGGCCGATGTTTTAATATGCATAGAGGATCCCTATGAGCCGGTACTTGATCTTGAAAACTGCGGAAACATTACCTTAAAGGGTATTACAGCGGGGCATGCCATTGAACCCGGATACTGCAGCGGAAGCGTTGTATATTTAAGCGGTATTTCAGGCATCGAAATAGATTCCTGTAAGTTATACGGCTGCGGCACATACGGCATTGAAGCCTTTAATGTTTATGACATGAATGTTGATAAAACGGATATTTATGAATGTACATACGGTCTTGTATATCTGAGCGAGGTTGGTACGGTAAGATTTAAGGACTGTACCATGAGAGACAGCAGTGATATGTCAATGATAACATTAAGGAGCGGATATGACGTAACCTTTACCGACTGTACCATTAAGAACAACAGAGTGGAATGGGATAATGAGCCCTTTGTTGATCTTGATGAATATTCACATGTGACCTTTAAGAACTGTACGATCACCGGAAACAGCTATGATGAGTTTTCAAATATGGAGGTAAATCTTGACGGCTGTAAGATAGATGAGGCCGTTAAGAAGGACAGAGAGAAGGAAGACTTCTGATCCGGAAGGCAGAAGGATCAGTGCCTTGCATAAGGCATAGAAAAAGGTAAAAGAGGAAGGAAAAGGAAGATGGACCAGGCTAATGCTTCAAAGAAACAGCCAAACTTTAAGGCACTTTTACCGATCGCTGTGTTTTTGGCACTCTACCTCGGAAACGGTATATTCTTTGAATATATAAATCCCACAGAAGGGCAGATGGGCTTTTATGTTGTGTCGGTCGTACTTGCATTTTCCATATCTCTGATAGTTGCTTTTTTACAGAACAGAAGTATTTCCTTTGATGAAAAGATACATATATGCGCCATTGGGATAGGAGATGACAATATCGTTACGATGCTGTTCATTTTCATCCTTGCCGGGGCCTTCAGCGGGATAGCATCGGAGGCCGGTGGAGCCTCAAGTACGGCAAACATGCTCTTAAACACGATACCGGGCAGGTTTGCCATACCGGGACTCTTTATAATAGCCTGTCTTATATCGATGGCGATGGGAACAAGTGTCGGAACTATCTCCGTACTGACTCCCATAGCCTGTAAGGTTTCCGAAAACGGAGGAATGCCGCTTGCGCTCTGTGTGGGGATCATTGTCGGCGGGGCCATGTTCGGGGATAATCTGTCCTTTATATCGGACACAACCATAGCGGCCACCAAGACACAGGGCGTTGGAATGAAGGATAAATTCAGGACAAATATTAAGGTTGCACTTCCTTCGGCACTTATCACACTTGTGATCCTTGTGTGCTATGCATTTATAGGACGGGATGTTACGATCGGAGTATTTGAGTATAATATCATCCAGGCTCTTCCATACTTTATAGTCCTTATCATGTCAATAATCGGAATAAACGTTTTTCTGGTACTGCCGGTGGGGATAGTGCTCTTTGTTATTTCGGGAGCTATAACCGGGTCACTTACCTATGTATCCTCATTAAAATCCATGGGATCAGGGATAAGCGGTATGTTTGAGACTATGATAGTGACCATCCTTGTTGCATCTATCGCATCAATGATAAGGGAAAACGGAGGATTTGAAGCTATTCTCTCTGTTATAAGGAAGAAGGCCGACAGTAAACGCGGAGGGATGTACGGGATTGCTTTTCTGACTGCTTTTATGGACGTTGCCACAGCAAATAACACGGTGGCCATTGTTATTGCGGCTCCGATCGCAAGGGATATAACAGAGGAGTATGATGTCGATCCAAAGAAGACAGCTTCGCTTTTGGATACAGCTTCCTGCATCATGCAGGGGATAATACCATATGGCGCACAGCTTCTTGTGGCAGCAAATATAGCTAAGATTGCAAGTGTGTCGCTGATCCCCTTTCTTATCTATCCTTTTATACTTCTGATCTTTGTGATAATATCGATCCGGGTTGATTCACTCTCCTGAAAAAAATACTCCGACCTGAATAAGCCGGAGTATTTTTAATGATGTTATCAAAATGCCTGTAGACAGAGTGGCTGCTGATCTGTTAAATTGTCATGGTTCTCATTTTTTGACGGGCTTTCTTCCCGGTCTTCTTATCTTTACTAACATTATCGCAGCTGCCGCTATTAAAATACTGCATATCAGCATACCGATCCTGCTCTTTTCACAGAACTCAAGTATGAAGGGAGCGACGGACATGACGGCACTTCCTATAACCGAGTAGATCATAAGGGTTTCCGTGTCGCTCAGGTTTTCCATTATTACCATGTTACCCATAAAGATGTCGGTAGAGATAGGTGTTCCCATGCCGTCGACCAATCCTGAGAGGATAGCAGAGATGAGCATTATTGCCGAGGGAATAAAGGGTATGTCCAATATTATCATCGATACCGCTCCTGTTATGAGAACGAGGGATTCGGCTTTGACATCACTTTTTAACTTCGTTATGAGCTTTTTATATGCCAGTTCGCCTATGTAAAGTCCTGTTATACCGTTTAGGAGATTGGCATAGGTGAGTACAACTCCCGGAAGGGAGAGGGACTGGATACGTCCGGGTATGAGACAGACTATTACCATAAGAAGGAAGTACTGGGGTACTATCATCAGTAATATCGCCTTCCACACGCTCATGGATGAGAAGATGTTGATTACTCTCTTTATAAGGTTACCGCTTTCCCTTTCTATGATGGAATCAGGGTTGTTTTCGGATAAAAGCTTCCAGGGTACACAGAAGAATTCAAAGATCAGATAAAGGATGTAGCCTATACAGCTTACTAAGAAGGTTGTCTGATAACCAAACACGCCCGCGACCACACCGCCAAGGCCCATACCGCAGAGTATACCGCCTATAACACCGGTATTGCTTGCATTTAAGTTTGCATTTCTTTCACTTTCGGATGAGTAACCCTGGGATATGACATAGTTTCTGCTCTGTTTTATCCCTGCTGTTGCAAGACCCGAGAAAAATCTCATTATTACGATGATAAGAGGAGATGTTGTCATAAAGCAGAGAGCATTTGAAATGACAAGTATGACCGCCGAGACAGTCATTATGTGCTTTCCCTTCAATTTCTTTCCTATGGAGGGCATTGCCATCATACCTATGAGATCAGCCATAGAACAGATTGAAATAGAGAGAGCTGCAGAAGCCTGGGGTGACATTGAAAAGATACCCCGGTTCCATTCCTTTATCTGCAGGGCAGAGAAGGAAAGACACATATAATCAAAGGTCACGGAAAGGAAATTTCCATATCTTATGACCTTTGCAACATCATCAAACTGTTCCTTTTCGGGCTTGTTAAAGCTTTTGCTCTTTCTGAATTCTATGATCTCCGAAAGAGAAAGAGATTCCTTCATGACGATCACAGCAAGTACTATAGTTGCAACAAACATAAGTACCATGCTTAAGACATTTCTTCGTACGTAGCTCTGGGAAATGTTATATACAAGTAACAGATTCGAACCGGTCATTTCCAACTCGGATACTATCACCTTATCCGCACTTTCCGATGGGATAGTATTGGACAGGGAGATACTTTTTATCGAGGAGTTCTCCTCCTGCTTTGTTTTCAGATAGTCCTCAAGATCGGATATCTCATCTATCGATACTCCCTTATCAAGGATCGAGGTAAGGGATGAATTGATATAGGAAGCCACATTTTCCACGCTTCTTTCTGCCGCCTTTTCAAATTCCGGAGAATAATTAACGGTAAGGAATATACCCTGGATGATTATCCCTACCATGATGACCCTGATGATCAGTCCCGTATCTGAGTCGGTATTCTTAAGGTAAAAGAAATAACAGGCTATGATTATAAGAAGAAAGATTATAAGGCTTCCGATAACGGAAACGATAAAGACATGAGAAATACTCTGCCTTACAAGGTCCTTATCGTAATAAGTAAAAAGAGTTCCGATGGTATTTTCGCCTTTATCAAGTATCTCCTGTTCTACAACTCCATACTTTTCGGAATCTATCGAAAAACTCTGAAGATCCGTATTGGAAGCTACGGGTCTGTTATTATCATTCTCAATGACAAGGATGCTCCCCTTACTGAGAAGGTCACCTGCACGCTTCAGAACATCGGATATCCCATAATAGTTCGAAAGAGTCTTTCCTGAACGGATAGAGGTCTCTATCTCCTCTATCAGCCCCTCGTTGCAGGTTGCTATGAGCTGTTCCTCATTATCAAAAGAATAATCAAGGATCGTAAGAAAGCTTAAGGCACATAAACCTGCAGCCGATATAAGAGTTATTATAAAAAGTACATAGTATTTGTGGAAAAAATTTTTCATTTTTTTACCTGTCCGGTCTGTCTCTCCTTTTTGAAAGACTGAGTCATATTAAGAACTGTCTGCGTTTTGTATAACTGATCAGCGGTATAATCTGTCCACGCTGTTTAGAAGACTGAAGGTGATATCAAAGCCTGTTTCTTCGGCACAGCTTAGGTTCATCACTATGTGGGGCGAGCTGTTAAAGGTGCAGGGCTGGTCCCCGGCCTTTTTGCCATGGAATATATTACTTACGACCATGGATGCATATTCCCCGTAGCTCTCATAGTCAAAACATGAAAGACACATCATGCCTCCGTTCTTGGAAATGGAGTCACCGTCGCTTATAAGGGAGGGCACACCTATAGATGCCAAATACTTGGAGATTTCCGGCGCATTTTCATCGTTCATGGTCCCGTAGGCAAAGAGAACCGCATCGCATCCTGACATATCATGATCCTTAAGAGCCTGAAGGAGCTTATCATCAAAGTCAGGAGCGTAGGTTTCTTCTTCGCTGAAGGTTATCTCATCATAGTCAACGTTCAATTCTTCCGCTTTCTTTCTGTATTCGGAATTACCGGCTATAAGATCATATTCATCAATAAAGACAAAGCATATCTTCTTTATATCAAGCATGGACTGATAACCTTCGAACTGCCTTCCGTAAGGATTGGGTTCCACAAGCGCCCATATATCCTCATCGCCCGTATCCTCGGCGGATCTGATTATTCCCGATGCCACGGGATCTGTAGCAAGGCAGACAAGGAAAGGTATGGGAAGATCAAGGCTTTTAAGAAAGAGACCGGGATCCGTTCCGGTAGCCACTATGACATCGAGCTCTCCCGACTCTGCCTTTTCCTTAATAAGCTTTCCTATCTCTTCGTTACCTTCCACATCTATCATATAGGGTTCGGGTTCGAATTCGATATAATCGCCGAGGTCTGAGTTTATAAGAAAATCATAAAACTCAAAGAAGTCCTCCGGAGCCTTTTGCAGATTCACGGAGCTGTCAATATAACCGATTGACTGCATTCCCTCTGCAAAGCCCTTAAGGCACAGATAAGAGCTCTCGATCGGGGGACCAAGATCCATGAAGCCTATCCTGAAGGGTTCTCCGTCGGCACGCCTGCAGGGAGTAAGATCAAAGTCATGATCCTGCTTGATGATATCGATCTGGGTTATCTCTCTTTTGCTGCATCCGGAGAGCAGGAGAGTCAGAAGAGTCATTATAAGGACCAGAGAAAAAAGACTTTTTTTTCTACAACACATTTCTTTCGTGATGCTCCTTTTCATAAGAAGATATTGTTCTGAACCAGTCAGCATTCTTATCCCTTGAGGGGATAAGATCATTATAAAATTCATAGAGTCCCATTTCATGGGCACTTTTCATATCTGTTTTAAGAAGGTTCTCATAAGCTGCTTCAGAGGGAGTCTTTGCAAGTGCCTCTAAAGGCCCTGCGGGGACCGCCCCCTCATTTCCTTTAAAAAGCATACATATCGGACCGCTTATGTATCCCGAGAAATCATAGTCCCTTCCATAACCTGTAATATCATAAAAGCCTGAAGCCTCCAGAGCCTTAAGAGTCAGTTCGTGCCAGTTTGGAAGGTAGAGAGACTGGAATATACCCCCATACCAGGTAAAGCCTCTCAAAAACCCTGACATGAACCAGGAGAGATATACATCGGGAAGAATCTGCCTTTCCCGTAACATTGTCTTTAAAGCTTCCGGTGAATAGGGTATCTCTTCGGCATTTCCGTCAAGGGCCATACCCCTTAAAACTCCATCTGTGTCAAGATTGAGGACAAAGTAGCGCTTTTCTCTGTCACAGCCTCTGAATAAAAGCTCCGATATCCTTCTTCCTTCGTTATCCTTAAGGCTGTTGATGGCATCAAGGAAGGAGCTGTTTGTGAAAAGCTCATTTAAAAGAGAGTCCTTTAAGGAGGCTTCTTTTATAAAGAGCTCTGAAAAGATCTCCTCTGCCTCTATATGGAAAAAATCTTTCCCAAGAGTAAGTACGGGAAGTCTTTTGTATATCTCATGGGCTAAAACGGCCACCTGATCCGGGAAGCTTTTGCAGGAAAGAACTCTGTCGCCTGAATAAACCTCATTTATAAGCCGCCTGAGGCTTTTTCTCACAAGGTAGCTGCTTATAGTATTATAGCCCTTATCGCCGGCTCTTTTTACAGCTGTTATATCAAAGGGACCAAGAAGTGAGGCAACGGGGTTTGGAGGATTCTTTGAGAAAAGAGGTATCCTCACCGGTGCGTCAGATTCTGTATGAGCCATGATCCCCCTGGCATAGGTAGAGCTGTTTATCGGCACACAGCCAAAGGAGAGTATCGGTATGCAGCTAAGGCTTTTATTCTGCTTATCAAGAAGCCTTCCAAAATACAGATCGCCCTGAAAGGACTGGGGAGAGTATAGGCCGCCTAAGTGGTTTGCCGTATGAAGTGCTCCCTCAAGAAGGGCATCACAGGCGTTCGCCCCGTTTATTTCAGGAAGTCTGGTATTAAGATACCGGGCATATATATCGATGAGATCGTCCTTTTTATACAGGGGTTTGATCTTTTTATTGGATTTTAGTCTGTTACCCTCGAGTTCTATCCAGTCATCGATACTAAGACCGGACTTTCCCATCATCTCATCGATCTTTTTATTATTTTGTCTGCATTTATTTATCAGATCGTTCATAATACTTTATCAGTCTGAAGCCAAGCATTGTCATATCATCAAACTGGGGCGCATCTCCCACGAATTCATTCACATCCTTCTTTATAAGGGCCAGAAGATCTTCCGGGTTGTCGATCGCATTGTTCTCGAAGAATGATTCTACCCTGTTCATTCCGTAAAGCTCATTTTTGGAATTGGTAGCCTCGGGAACACCGTCCGTATACAGGAAGATAGTGTCTCCCGGCTTCATTGCTGTCTCAGAGTTGATGTACTGTATTCCCTCGAGTGTTCCTACAGGCATCTTCTTCTTGGCGGGTTTTATAAGCTCATGACTTCCATCGCAATGCAAAAGTACGGGATATTCATGTCCGGCATCGCAGAAGGTTACCCTTCCCGAAGAGATATCCACTATACCGAGCCAGACAGTAACGAAAAGATCCGCACCGTTTGATTCACAAAGCTGCTCATTTACATTTCGAAGTACCTCTGCAGGATCGTTCTTAAGCTGGGCATTGTCCTTTATAAGTGCCTTTGAGATAGCCATGAAAAGTGCAGCGGGGACACCCTTTCCCGAGACATCGGCCATCACCAGGGCTATATGACTTTCGTCTATCATAAAGAAATCGTAAAAATCACCGCCGACCTCCTTGGCAGGATCCATGGTCGCATACAGGGTGAATTCCTTCCTGTCGGGAAATGCGGGAAACAGTCTTGGAAGCATTGAAGCCTGGATCTCCGTGGCGATATTTAATTCTGCCCCGATCCTTTCCTTTTCGGCGGTCACTGCCTGAAGATCGTCCATATAGTCCTTGAGCTTTCTTATCATTTCCGAAAATCTTTCGGAAAGAGCTGAAATCTCGTCATTATGCGCTGAATCCTTTGTGAGCAGATCGGCTATCTCTACATCCTTTGTCGCAGAATACTGGTTAACCAGGAGCTGCAGCTTTAATATTCTTGAGATTATAAGATATCTTACCTGATTGAGCATAAGTACCGAGAAGATCCCAAGGATGATTATAAGAACGATAGCCAGACCTGAAACAGCCCCGAAGATCTCAGATGAAATATAGTTAAAGCTTACATCGGTAAGGACCAGTCCGAGTACCTCGTCATTATATATAACAGGGGTGGTATATGTATATACATGACCGTATTCATTGTCATAAACATCCATTTTACCGCTGTCTTTTCCCGTTTCATAGGCTATCCACATATTTTTGTGCTTATCCCTGTCCTCAAAGGCTTCATAGCCAAGCAGGAGCAGCGATTTTCCGTCCACAACCGTCTCCTCACGGGGACCGTCAAACATGTAGCACATATATCCCTCCTCCTCTATGGGATAGATATAATATGCGTAATCAAGCCCGTAATCCTTTTTGATCTTATCAAATATATTTATCCAGTACAGATATTTGTACCTTGCAAACAGGAGCTTTGTTTCTTCATCAAGCTCATTGAATCCGATATCGGCAGGATAGACCTTGCCGGGATATTTGGAGGTAAAGGCCCGTGAGAACTCTACCCAGGCTTCGTCGGCGTTATCGGGATATTCAAACGGGATCTCAAGCTTATCCTTGTTTTCCTTAAAATACTCCTGAAGGAATACAAATTCATCGATATCATCATTTATCTGAGTTACAAAGCTTGAGTTTATATCCTGTAAAAGCTCGGTATAACGGTCATTATAAAGCTTTTTCATAACGAAATATATGGAAAGAACGCTCACGATTATAGCTATTGCTATAAATATGAAAAACATGAGAATAAATTTTCTGTATAAGGAATTCTTATTCGTGCGTTCATTCGTATTCATAATCAATTCCCCTCTCTTTCTTTGTGCACGGTGTACTATGGCTTCCTTTTTTGGTAACTCTGTCTCTGTATCATTCCACGTAGTATTTTTCTATACGTTCCATTCCGGAAAAAAGCATCTGGCAGTTACCGAAGTTAAGATCTGATCGTTTTATCCAGTCTTTGAACCTGAGCCCTTTCTGATCGGAAAGTATGACAGCTTCATCACTCTCCATTATATCATCAAAATCAGATATATCACAGAGACAACTGTCCATGCAGGGGCTTCCTATAACTCTGCACAGATGCCCTCTTATTCCTATGACAGGATCTTTACATGTGAGGAAAAAAGGGATATCCCAGCTGCCAAGGGAGATAAGCGCCACCTTTTTCACTCCGTTTTCTACTGTTCCTGAGTAATCGATGTTCTGACCCGATATGAGGGAGGAGGTTTTGAGTACCCGCCCCTTTATCGTGATGATATCCACCACATCGGGAGTATGGGTATCAGGACAGGGCTCCATATATACCCCGTACATGAGTACCCCTACACGTATCATATCATAAGTGTTTTCGGTATAGTGATTAAATAACGAAGAGCTGTACAGATGAACGGTCATTTTGCTCCGAAGTGATCCGGGGATCATCTGTATGAGACTGTCAAAGGCAGCTGCATCATCCGCCTGCTTTGCGGGATCATCAACATACATTGAATAGAGATGGCCGTAAACTCCGGATATATTAAGGAAATCAAAGCTTTCAATTTCTGACAGGGCTTTTTTAAAGTCCTTTCCGGGAAGTCCCTTTATACCGGTCGAGGGATCAAGACGGATGTGTACGTTTATCTTTGATGATCGCTCCCTGCCAAGCTTATTGAAGTCATAAAGATCACTGTAGGAATGCATGGAAAATATCACCTGGCCAAGGATCAGGTCGATGATCTCAGGGAAAAGCTTAAGCTCTCCAAGGATCTCCTCTGTCGGAATATCGTTAAGTATGAGGATCTGTTTTCCTATCCCCGCCCTTATTATATGAAGAGCTTCCTTAAAGGAAGAGGTAACAAGCATGGATACATCTTCCGTGTGGTCTAATATTCCCGCTATACCGGTCAGTCCATGACCGTAGGCGTCACCCTTTACTACCGCCGCTATCCTGCACCCATTCGGGAGGGAGCTTTTTATGTTCGAGATGTTTGTTTTCAGCCGTTTGCAATCTATTATTGCGGCATTTATCATGTTTATAACCCCTGATCCAAATAATGAAGAAAATGACAGCTCTAATCCTTCATTGGATAATTATCCGTAACGAATATTATGAGAGCATAATTTTCATATTTAAATAAATATAACACTTTAAGCGGTTTATTTAAAGGATAAAAATAGAGGATGAGATAATTCTTTTCGAGCCTCTTTTATTTGAAAGCCTTAAGTTGTGCTTAAGGAGTAATTATGCTATTCTTTAACGGATGAAGCACAGTAAGCGTGATGAATATGACAAAAAAGGAGGCGACTCTTACTAAGGAGCCGACATGGGAGAATTATAGATGGATCATGATAAAGCGGTGGTTTTTGATATGGACGGAGTCATATTTGATTCCGAACTCCTTGTCCTTAACTGCTGGAGGGAGATAGCCGGTAAATACGGTCTTACGGATATAGAGATAACCTGCAGGGAATGTACGGGCACAAATGCCGATGTCACAAGGGAGATCTTCAGGAAGTATTACGGAAAGGATGTTCCCTATGATGAGTACAAGGCAGAGGTAAGGGAGCTTTTTTCCAAAAGCTTCGGGGACGGAAGGAAATATTTAAAACCGGGAGTTACAGAGCTTTTGAAAAAGCTTAAGGATAACGGCTATAAGGTCGCGCTTGCCTCCTCCACAAGAAGGGTGACGGTGGAAAAGGAACTGAGAAGCGCAGGGATCATAGGCTTTTTTGACGAGATAATCTGCGGAGATATGGTAAAGATGAGTAAGCCCCATCCCGAGATCTTTCAGACGGCCTGCAAAAGGCTTTGTGTCAGGGAAAAGGATACCTTTGCGGTGGAGGATTCGATAAACGGGATAAAATCAGCATATAATGCCAAAATGAGGGTGATCATGGTCCCCGATCTCATCCCTGCGACGGATGAGATAAGAGAGATCGCAGAAGCCATACTTCCGGATCTTTTGAGTGTCGGGAAATATATTTTGGAAGATAATTGAGAGAAGAGGTGTTTTGAGTGATAGATAAAAAGGCTATAGAGGAACATATCAGGGGGTTGATCGTTGCACTCGGAGATGATCCCGAGAGGGAGGGGCTTAAGGATACCCCCAAGCGCGTGGCAAGGATGTATGAGGAAGTGTTTGAGGGGATGAATCATACAAACCATGAGATAGCACAGATGTTTAACAAGACCTTCGAGGATGGTATCTGCGAAGATGATGAGGAAAAAGATGCCTTCGGAAGGGTAGTTGTATTAAAGGATATCGATATGTTTTCATACTGTGAGCATCATATGGCTCTTATGTATGATATGAAGGCATCGGTTGCCTATATTCCCTGCGGGAGGGTGATAGGCCTTTCCAAGATAGCAAGGATCTGCGATATGGCAGGCAGGAGACTTCAGCTTCAGGAGAGGATAGGCAAGGACATAGCGGACATTCTTACAGAGGTAACGGGGAGTGGTGACGTTGCCGTAAAGCTTGAAGCCTGCCACAGCTGTGTTACCGTAAGGGGTATAAAGAAGAGCAACGCAAAGACAACAACACTTGAGCTCAGGGGGAGGTTCAAAACTGACAGGGATTTGTTGACGTATATCTGATTACATTTCCAAGCATATGTGATATACTATATATCTAAGGCTTTTTTTGGTAATAAAACAGGAGGAAAGAGAAGGGACTGTAAATGGAAGAAAAAAAGGAACGCAGGGAAAGATATTCTGACGGATTTGCACTTACCAAGTATACACTTCCGGTAGTCTGGCAGATGGCCGATGTTATACCCGGAGGTTTCTTTATTTATAAAGAGGCAGACAAAAGAGAACTGATATATGCGAGCAAAAGGGTACTTGAGATATTCGGATGTGAAAACCTTGCCGAATTCAAAGAGCTTACCGGCTATACCTTTGACGGTATGGTATATAAGGAGGATTTTGACAGGATCCAGGCTTCGATAGACAGCCAGATAGATTCCGATGAGGGTGACAGCATGGATTATGTTGTATACCGTATCGTGAGGAAAGACGGGGAGATAAGATGGGTCGATGATTACGGACACTACAGCTATTCTCCGGAATACGGTGATGTCTACTATGTTTTCATAAGCGATATAACCGATAAGAAGAAGATGCATGACAGTGAGGAGAGGATAAGGAACCTTACCGGAAGGCTTAACAATATAGTTGATAATGTTGATGAGATAAAAGAGATACTTGATGATAAGGAAGCAGCAGCAGCAAAGCTTGAAACCTTAAAGAATGATATTGCGATACTTGAAGAGAAGATATTAAAAGCAGTTTATGTAGACAAAGAATGATTTGGAAATCCACAGTCGGGGGACATTTATGGATTTTAATGACGCGGTTTTTTCGGGAAGTCTGTATTTTTCATTTGCGGCACTGGCATTTATGGTGCTCTTCCTGATCCTTGCCTTTTTTAATAACGAAAATGATACCGGGACAAGAAGGATGATGATGGTCACAGCCAATCTTGCTCTTGTCGGATGTCTTGCGGAGCTCTTTGCATCGGTTCTTTGCGTGAAAGGGATGATTGAGGCCTCATGGTTTACAAAGATGTTAGTATATTCGCTCAATCTGCTGACTATGTTTTTAAGCGCAGTCTATTTTAACAGATATACGAATGAATATCTTTACAGAGCTCTTGAGGAAAGGAAAACAAGGTGGTACACAAGTATCACGACCATCGTGATCGTGGTATTTTCTCTCCTGCTCTTTGGAAATTTCTTTTTCTGCTATATCACTGATTTTAATGAGAACGGTCTTGTCAAGGGGCCGCTTTTTGCCCTTGTCGGATATATGGCTCCGTTATTTTACTTAGTGATCGGAATAGTGGAGATAATAAGGAACAGAAGCGTCCTTACCAAACGTGAATTTACCGCGATCCTCTCAACACACATAATAGTCATAATGGGTGCCGTGCTTCAGGGGATAGTCAATGATAAGATCCTTTTTGTATCCTTTTCCATAACGATAGGTCTTTACATCATCTATTCATTTCTTGAAGCACCTGATTACCACAGGCTTTTGGAGCTTAATAAGAATCTGGTCGCCGCCGAGAAGAGGGCAAGTGATGCAAATAAGGCAAAAACAAGCTTTCTTTCTTCAATGTCCCATGAGATAAGAACTCCGATGAACGCCGTTGTGGGCATGAACGAGCTTACGACCATGACTCTTACCGATGAGTCCGTTTCTGAAAAAGACAGGATAAAGAGGGCTCTTGAATATGCGGATAATATAAGGAACGCCGGAGAATCCCTGCTCTATGTCATAAATGATATTTTGGATGTAACAAAGATAGAGTCCGGTAAAATGGACATTATAAAAACGGCTTATCATATAAAAGGTATGCTTGATGACATTTTTGAAACCTTTAAATTTCAGGCAGGCGAAAAGGGACTTCTGTTCGTCACACATGTAGACGGAGATCTTCCGGGATATGTGAGCGGTGACAAGCTCCGTGTCCGCCAGATAATAACCAATATCATAAATAATGCGATAAAGTATACAAAATACGGCAGTGTCTCTGTTGATGTTTCCGGACGGATAATGGGGGATAAGGTCATGTACGAGATAGCGGTCAGTGACACGGGGATCGGTATCAAGGAAGAAAACATAGCCCATCTCTTTGAAACCTTTGACAGGATAGATAATGAGGAGACGCATTTTATAGAGGGCACGGGGCTCGGACTCTCTATAGTCAAAAATCTCTTAGAACTTATGAATGGGGAAGTAAAGGTAGAGAGCACGTACGGCAAGGGTTCTGTATTTACTCTTTTTATCCCGCAGTTAATATTGTCAGACGAGAAGATATCAGGGTATGAAAAGCCCGTTCATGAGATCTCAAGGGAATATACAAGGATAAACATCCCCGATAAGCTCATACTCGTTGTTGATGATAATCTTACAAACCTTGCTGTTGCCAAAAGCTTCTTAAATAAGACGGGCTGCAGGATAAAAACGGCAACCTCGGGAGCAGAGGCTCTGCCCCTTATAGAAAGTATAAGCTACGATCTGATATTTATGGATCATATGATGCCGGGAATGAGCGGCGATAAGGTACTTGAGGAGATAAAAAGCGATCCGGAGAGATTCATTAAAAATATCAATACACCCATCATCGTCCTGACCGCAAATGTCTCAAGCGGGATAAAGGATATGTATGTCGAGGAATACGGGTTCAGCGACTATATGGCCAAGCCTTTTTCCTTTGAGGATATGATGGGGATGATAATAAGGCATATCCCGGGTGTAAAAAAAGAAGAAGTACCAAAAGCTTCCAAAGGTACAGGGGATGATACGGGAGAAGATCATATAACAGAAGAAAAAGAGGAGATAACAGAGAGAAAAGAAAACGCAACCGGTTTAAGTATGGAGACTCCTGAAGAGGAGGATGAAGAGGGTATCGGGGATGTAGATCATATAGACAAAAGAGCTGCACTTAACATCTGTGAAAGTACCGATATCTATAAAAGCATAATAGAGGTTTATCTTGAAACGGAGGATAGCAATATCCGGGAGATAACAGATTACTTCCTGAAGGAGGACTGGGAGGGCTATAAGATAATGGCCCATGCCCTTAAATCATCGTCGGCAAGTCTCGGCGCCCTTAATTTTTCGGAATTTTCAAAGCAGATGGAATTATCTGCGGGGGATCATTCGGAAAATACCGATGTCGATGAAAACATAGCTTATATAAAAAGAAACTTTGAAGTATATATAGAGGCATATAAAAAGGTATGCGAAAGATTCAGGGAGCTGCACAGGAGTTTATGACAGGGATATGATACAAAATAATTGCTTTTTTCACGAAAATATATATAATTTTTTTGTTAAGGATACTATGGACGATCATCTGGATCTCTGTAACAGAAGCAACTGATCTAAGATCCTGAAAGGAGGGCCTTTTTCTGTTACAAGGGAAGGTGATCCGATGGATCATGTTTTTGGACAGAATATTTAGGAGGAGCGATGAACGAAAGAGTAAAAAACCGAGTAGCGGTATGCGGGCTGGTCATCCTGGGGATCCTTGTAAATATGGGTTTCAACAGGCTTGCTTCAGTCCTTGGTACGCCGTTTTATCTGGACACTATAGGGACCGTTGTATCCGCATCCTTGGGAGGATATGTTCCCGGTATCATAGTGGCCTTATCAACCAATCTTATAGCTTCGTTACAGGATTCCTATAATGCATATTTCAGTATTCTTAATGTTTTGATAGCCATCTGTACCACTTACTGTTACAGAGCAGGTTATTTTAAAAGGATCGGAAAACTGATCCTGTTCATTCTGCTTATATCAACTATCGGAGGGGTATACGGATTTTTCATAACCTGGACGGTGAGCGGACCTGATGAAAGCGGGATAGTACATGATATATCCGTATTTTTGGATACACATATGCATCTTGGGGTTTTTCTCTCAAATACGATATGTGCATTTCTTTTAGATATTGCGGATAAGATAATAAGTGTGCCCATCTCCATTTTGATCATAAGGCTGATCCCGGAAAAAACAAGGAATTTCCTTGATCTTACCAACTGGATGCAGACACCTGTCAAAAGGGAAGATTTAGATACGATAGAGGAGACAAATGTCCGCAATATCTCCATCAGGAATAAGGTAGTGATACTCATAGCTGCGGCCTGCATTTCCATCGCGGTAATAATAGGTACGATAGCTCTTCGTCTTTTCAAGGATTATACAGAGGATCAGCATATAAAGATGGCTGACAGCGTAGCAAAGGCATCGGCCAATGTCATAGATGCAAAAAGAGTGGATGAATTTATGGAAAAGGGTCACGGGGCAGAGGGCTATGATGAGACAGAGGCAGAGCTTTACGGAATAAAAGCGGTAGCAAATGAGGTAGAATATCTGTATGTATATAAAATAGAGAAGGACGGCTGCCATGTGGTATTTGATCTTGATACCGAGGAAGTGGAAGCGTCAGAGCCCGGAGAGATAATAGAGTTTGATGAATCCTTTGAACCCTATCTTGATGAGCTCCTTGCAGGTGAAAGGATAGACCCCATAATCTCCGATGACAAATTCGGATGGCTTATGACGGTATACGAACCTGTATATGACGGGGATAAGTGCGTCTGCTATGTCGGTATAGACATTCCCATGACGGATATCAATGTCTATGGGAAGAATTTCATGCTAAAGCTTTGTTCGCTCGGATTCGGCTTCTTCCTTCTGATACTTAATTTCAGTCTCTGGCTTGCAAAGTATCATCTGATCCTGCCTATAAATGCCATGTCCAACCAGGCCGGCAAATTTGCATATACCAGTGAGGCAGAGAGAGATAAGAACGTATCCAAGCTTAAGGAGCTGAATATAGGGACGGGTGATGAGCTTGAGATACTCTACCATACCTATGTTAAGACAACGGAGGATGCCCAGAGATATTATGAGGATATGCAGACTAAGTCGGAGGCTCTGACAAAGCTGCAGAACGGACTGTTAGTCGTTCTTGCGGATATAGTAGAGAACAGGGATGAGTCGACAGGAAATCATATCAAAAAGACAGCAGCCTATGCGGAGATAATACTCAGGGCCTTAAGGGCTAAGGGATATTATGCGGATCAGATCACAGATGAATATATATCAGATGTCGTAAACTCCGCACCCCTTCATGATATCGGAAAGATAAGTATTCCGGATGCGATACTTAATAAACCCGGAAAGCTTACGGATGATGAATTTGAGATAATGAAGACTCATACTACGGCGGGTGAAGAGATAATCGAAAAGGCGATGGCAACTCTCAACAATGCGGATTACCTGGGTGAAGCAAGGAATCTTGCAGGCTACCATCACGAAAAATGGAACGGAAAGGGTTATCCGAGAGGACTTTCCGGTGAGGATATACCTCTTTCCGCAAGGGTAATGGCGGTTGCGGATGTATTTGATGCCCTTGTATCCAAGCGTATTTATAAGCCTGCCTTTACATTCGAAAAGGCTATGGACATAATAAAGGAGGATGCAGGAACCCATTTTGATCCAAGGGTTGCCGAGGTATTCATGGAATCCGTAGATGAAGTAAAGAGGGTACAGGAAAAATTTGATAAGGAATATGAAGAGATCCGGGCGGCATTGGATGATGGTGTCTATGGAGCAAAATAAAAGGGAGATCCAAAGATCATGGATATAAAGAAGCTTGTAAGCGAGATGACACTTGAGGAAAAGGCCGGTATGTGTTCGGGAAAGGATTACTGGCATCTTAAGGGGGTTGAAAGACTTGGTATACCCGAGGTTATGGTAAGCGACGGCCCCCATGGACTAAGAAAACAGGATGAGGAGGGCGATCATCTCGGAGTTAACGACAGCATAAAGGCTGTGTGTTTTCCTGCAGGCTGTGCAACAACCTCTTCCTTTGACAGAGAGCTCATAAGAAAAATGGGTGAGATAATAGGAGATGAGTGTCAGGCTGAGGACGTATCCGTGGTTTTGGGCCCTGCGGTCAATATAAAGAGATCACCGCTCTGCGGGAGAAATTTTGAATACATGTCAGAGGATCCCTATCTTGCAGGTGAAATGGCATCAAGCTATATTAAGGGTGTCCAGTCTAAGAATGTCGGTGTATCCATAAAGCATTTTGCGGCAAACAATCAGGAGCATGAGAGGATGAGCTGCTCATCGGAGGTTGATGAAAGGACCTTGAGGGAGATATATCTCCTTCCCTTCGAGAAGGCTGTTAAGGAGGCTGATCCTTATACCGTTATGTGTTCCTATAATAAGATAAACGGAACCTTTTCATCCGAAAACGAATGGCTCTTAACAAAGGTATTGAGAGATGAATGGGGCTTTAAAGGTTATGTGATGAGTGACTGGGGTGCCGTCAATGACAGGGTAAGGGGGGTTATTGCAGGGCTTGATCTTGAAATGCCCGTCACCGGCTCTGACAATGATAAGCTCATCGTTGATGCCGTAAAGAAGGGGATCCTGTCCGAAAAGAAGCTTGATGAGACAGTTGAAAGAATTCTTAATACAGTATTTAAATATTTTGAGAACAAAAAGGGAGGAATATTCGACAGGGAAAAGGATCATGAAAAGGCAGCGGATATAGCTTCAGAGTGCATGGTCTTACTTAAAAATGAAGAGGATATCCTTCCTGTTTCAGCAGATGAGAAGCTTGCCTTCATAGGAGGATTTGCAAAAAAACCGAGGTTTCAGGGTGGCGGAAGTTCGCATATCAACTGCTTTAAGATAAGCGATACCTTAAGCGAATCCTTAAAGAGAGCGGATATTACCTATGCGGAGGGATTTGCCTGTGACAGCGATGAAGAGGATGAGCAAAAGATAAAGGAAGCACTCTCTGCTGCAAAGGCTGCAGATAAGGTGGTAATATTTGCGGGACTCCCCGATTCCTATGAATCAGAGGGATATGACAGGAAGCATATGGGACTTCCCGAATGCCAGAACAGGCTTATCTCAAGGATAGCCGGGATCAACCCCAACGTCATAGTCGTTCTTCATAACGGGTCACCGGTGGAGATGCCCTGGATAAATGAGGTTAAGGGCGTCATAGAGGCGTATCTTTCGGGAGAAGCCGTAGGTATCGCACTTTCAAGGGTACTCTTTGGAGAGGTGAATCCGAGCGGACATCTGGCAGAGACCTTCCCCCTGAAGCTTTCGGATACCCCCTGTTATCTTAACTTTCCCGGAAAGAGGGGAAAGGTATATTACAGAGAGGGAGTATTTACAGGCTACAGATATTATGATTCAAAGGATATGAAGGTGCTTTTTCCCTTCGGACACGGCCTTTCATATACGAGCTTTAAGATAGATAACCTGAAGATCAACAGGAGAGGAAATAAGGTCACCGATGATATAGAGGTAAGTGTGGATGTGACCAATATTGGGGACAGAAAAGGAAAGGAAGTAATACAGCTCTATGTTTCCGACAGAACGGGAACAGAGGTAAGACCTTTAAAGGAGCTTAAGGGCTTTGAAAAGGTCGAGCTTTTACCCGGAGAAAGTAAGACCGTTACCATGAAGCTTGACCAAAGATCCTTTGCATATTACAGTACGGAGATATCTGACTGGTATGCTCCCGGCGGGGAATATGATATACTTGTCGGGAATTCCTGTGAAAATATAAGCGTCAGGGAAAGGATAATCCTTGAGGCGGAAAGAGAACTTCCCTTTAAGGCAGAGGTGACGACCACCATAGGTGAGTTAAAGGCTTATCCGCAGCTTGGGGAGTTCATGGAAAAGGTGATAAGACCTGCTATGTCAGGGGATGAAGAGACAGAGAAAAATGAGAACAGCTCTTCAAAGGAAGCCATAACCGATGAGATGTCAGAGGCTATGGATAATTATATGCCATTGAGGGCCATAAGGTCATTTGGGGGGATAACAAATGAACAGCTTTATGATATGGTATATGAGATCAATAAGATACTGAATAAATGAGGAAGCGGAAATGGAAAAGAACAGTAAAGCATTACGGCAGTTAAAGAAGAGTAATTCCTGGATAGGGATCATCCTGTATGTGTTGATAAGTATTTCTGTACTTTGTGTTCTGGGATTTTTTCTGGCAAATACCTCCGCATATATTCTTAATTCAAGGCTCAGCTCGGAATATGAGATAATCTCGTATATGGCAAAGGTCTACGAGGATAACGGTAAGGAAAACAGTGAAAAGGTTTTCAGCGTCCTGGATAAAGAGGGAAGATCTTATATCATAAAGGATAAGGATGGAAATACGGTTCATTTAAGCGGTAAGGATACCTGCGGCAATGAGCTTATGGATATCAGATTCTTACACGGAACAAAGAAAGTTAACACCTATGCGGATACTGAAAACGGATTTATAAGTCCGGATGAAAACGGCAATATCAAATTCGACCTTCCGGGCCTTATAAAGGAATGTAACGGAAAGGATCTCAGTGATCTTGAAGAGTCGGCAGAGCTTTTCTATATTCCAAAGGATGAGCTTACGGAGGAAAAGGCAGAGGGTCTTGAAAAGCTTAAGGAAAAGTATGAGGCATTTATAAGACTTCCCCTGTGGATGTCCATAGATATAGGTGACGGGAGCGAAGCCTTTATCGGAAAGGCAAATTTTACCATAGGGATATGGGAGTTCATACTTCTTGGATCCTTCGCGGTCTTTATCATCCTTGCAGGTATCGCCATATTTATAATCGTGCTTGTGAGCATAATAAGGTCGGCGAGCAGTCAGAAGAAGACACTTAAGCTCTTTTATACAGATCTCATCACCAAGGGTAATAACTGGATGTATTTCCTCATAAAGGGTGAGAGAATGCTAAAGAGCAGGAAAAGCGCCAAATACGAGTATGCCGTTGTCAATCTCGTGTTTGTGAACTATACAAATTACTGTGTATGCCATTCGGTCGCAGAGGGAGAGAAGGTACTTAAAAAGGTCTATGATACGATATGCCAGTATATCATAAAGGAGGAGATATGCGCAAGAAGCTCACAGTCTGCCTTTGCCCTTCTTATGAGATATCAGGAGAAGAATATCTTTCTGATGAGAATTGATAATATCATGAGGCAGATACAGAAGATAGATTCCGATCATATGTTTAACTTCCAGGCAGGAGTTGATATCGTAAAGGTATACAGGAACGATTCCTATAAGATAGCAAGAAGAAAGTACCTTGACCTGCAGATGGAATATAACAATGCCTGTGCCGCGAGTGCTACACTCAGTGAAAATGATGCATCCGGAGTCGCCTTCTTTGACAATAAACTCCTAGAGGACCAGATCTGGATAGATAAGGTTCAGGAGAGACAGAGAACCGCACTGAACAAGGAAGAGTTTGCGGTCTATTACCAGCCCAAATACGATCCTTCAAATGATAAGCTAAAGGGAGCTGAGGCTCTGGTCAGATGGCAGTCTCCGGAATTCGGGCTTGTACCTCCCGGAAAATTCATTCCGATCTTTGAGAAAAACGGCTTTATAAAGGATCTTGACCATTATATGATAAGCCATGTGGCAAGAGATCAGAGAAAATGGCTCAATGAGGGAAAGAACTGTGTTCCTGTATCCGTAAATGTTTCCAGGGCTCATTTCATAGAAAGCGATCTTGCAGATCAGATAAAGGATATCGTGGATTCTGAGGGAGCTCCGAGAGAGCTTATAGAGATAGAGCTTACGGAGAGTGCTTTCTTTGATGATAAGAGTAAGCTCATCGCCACGATCAATAAGCTTAAGGAATATGGATTTGCGATATCCATGGATGATTTCGGATCGGGCTATTCCTCACTTAATTCCCTTAAGGATATGCCGCTTGATGTACTTAAGCTGGATGCGGAATTCTTCAGGGGTGAGGGCGATGACGGCAGGAGAAAGACCGTTGTGTCGGAGACCATAAAGTTAGCCAAGAGCCTTAAGATGAAAACGGTTGCCGAGGGAGTCGAGGTGAAGGATCAGGTGGAATTCCTTGCAGATCAGGGATGTGATATGATACAGGGATACTACTACGATAAGCCGATGCCAAAGGATGAGTTTGAAAGCAGGCTTTCGGGACAAGAGGAAAAAAATAATTAAAAATATATGAGGTGTATGAAAATGTCACAGTCAAGAACTCACAACTGCAACGAGCTGAGAATGGAAAATGTGGGAGAGAAGGTAACTCTCTGCGGCTTCTATGATAATATGAGAAGAGTCAGCAAAAATCTCGGATTTCTTATATTAAGGGATTTTTACGGGATAACCCAGGTGGTTGTGGAAACAGAAGAAATGATGGAGGCCCTAAGCGGAGTAAATAACGAATCAACTCTGTCCGTAAAGGGTGTTGTAAGAGAAAGGTCAAATAAGAACCCGAATGTGGATACCGGAGATATCGAGGTCGTTCCGGAGAGCATCGAGGTGCTTGGCAGCTGTATATACAATGAACTGCCGTTTGAGATAAGCCACTCCAAGGAGGCCGATGAGAGCACAAGGCTTAAATACAGATATTTGGACCTCAGAAATCCTGCGGTAAAGGATAAGATAGTACTCAGGAGCAGGATAGTGTCAGAACTCAGAAACAGCATGAATGCCCGGGGATTTCTTGAGATAACGACACCGATACTTACCTGTTCATCACCTGAGGGAGCAAGGGATTATCTGGTGCCCTCAAGGAACCATCCGGGCAAGTTCTATGCCCTGCCCCAGGCGCCCCAGCAGTTCAAGCAGATACTTATGGCATCAGGCTTTGACAGATACTTCCAGATAGCTCCGTGCTTCAGGGATGAGGATGCAAGAGCTGACAGATCCCCGGGAGAGTTTTACCAGCTTGATATGGAGATGGCCTTTGCGACACAGGAGGATGTTTTCGAGGTTATAGAGGCAGTGCTGCCTCCCGTCTTTGAAAAATACGGTATTTATAAGACAGCCTCAAAGGCTCCTTTTAAGCGTATAGCCTACAGAGATGCCATGGAGATATACGGATCGGATAAGCCTGACCTTCGTATAGACCTTGTTTTAAAGGATGTCACGGAGCTTATGGGCGACTGCGGCTTCGGGCCGTTTGAGGGAAATACGGTTGAAGCCATAGCAGTAAGTGATTTCAGTGCTTCGAGAAAGGTCATAGATAAGATATGCCAGGATGCAGAGGTTGTCAGCGGACAGAAATCCTACTGGTTCAGGATAGATGAAAACGGTGAGATAGTAGGCGGTATAGCCAAATTCCTCCAGGAGAAGAAGGATGAGGTCATAGAGACCCTTAAGCTTAAGGCCGGAGACTTTGTGGGACTTAATTCCGGTAAAAAGGCAGATGCCCTCAAGGGAGCGGGAGTCTTAAGAAGGTTTCTGGGACAGGCCTGTGAGGGTCATATGAATAAGGAGAGCTATGAATTCTGCTGGATAGTTGATTTCCCCATGTATGAGATAGGGGAGGAGTCGGGAGAGCTGGAATTCTGTCATAATCCCTTCTCAATGCCACAGGGTGGTATAGAGGCGCTTGAAAACAAGGATCCGCTTGATATACTTGCTTACCAGTATGACCTTGTATGTAACGGCGTGGAGCTTTCATCGGGTGCGGTCAGAAACCATGATCCAAAGACTATGGTAAAGGCATTTTCGATAGTGGGACTGCCTGAGGAAGCAGTAAAGGAAAAATTCCCCGCCATGTATAATGCATTCTGTTACGGAGCTCCCCCTCATGCAGGTATCGCTCCGGGAGTCGACCGTATGATCATGCTCATCGCAGGCGAAGAAAGTATAAGAGAGATAATACCCTTCCCGATGAACAAGATGGCACAGGATGTAATGATGGGAGCACCCTCTAAGGTTGATGAACAGCAGCTTAAGGATGTGCATATTAAGATAGCAAAAGAGGATATGGAATAATCATTCTTTACAATTTGACATATCTGTGATAAAATTTTGGTTACTGTGAGTTTGAAAACCTGCAGACTTACCGTCACTGGGGTTTGGGACACTCCGACCCGGCCGTGGTGATGGCGGATAAAATATAAGGAGGAAGTAAAATGATATCCAAAGAGAAAAAGACAGAGATCATGAAGGAGTATGCCCGTTCAGAAGGTGATACAGGTTCACCCGAGGTTCAGGTAGCGGTACTGACAGAGAGGATCAAGGAGCTTACAGAGCATCTTAAGGTTAATCCCAAGGATCATCACTCGGCAAGAGGTATGTATAAGATGATCGGTCAGAGAAGAGGACTTCTTGATTATCTTAAGAAAAAGGACATCGAAAGATATCGTGATCTTGTTAAGAGATTAGGTCTCAGAAGATGATCATGCAGATTTTTGTAAAAAAAGGGTGGAGTTAATCCGCCCTTTTTAGCAGACAGAAGAGAAATCCGAGACCACTGAGCTGCTCACAAATGAGCCAGGGGGACGGAGTCACTGGTTCATTTGCGGCCGGCTCAGTAGTTTCGGGACATTTCTTCTGTCATTTTATAAAACAGTATTAATTATTTAAAGAAAAGGAGAAAATGTATGAGCTACAAAAGTTACTCAATGGAGCTTGGCGGACGTACACTTACAGTTGACGTAGGACGTGTTGCAAAGCAGGCAAACGGTGCTGCTCTGATGCACTATGGCGATACCACGGTACTCTGTACGGCTACGGCTTCGGAAAAGCCCAGAGAGGGAATAGATTTCTTCCCCCTCAGCGTAGAATATGAAGAAAAGATGTATTCGGTAGGTAAAATACCCGGCGGATTTAATAAAAGAGAGGGTAAGGCATCCGAAAATGCCATCCTTACATCACGTGTTATCGACAGACCCATGAGGCCCTTATTCCCTAAGGATTACCGCAATGACTGTACCCTCAATAACCTGGTATTATCCGTAGATCCCGAATGCAGACCCGAGCTTGTCGCAATGCTTGGTTCTGCAATAGCAACAAGTATTTCGGATATTCCCTTCTGCGGACCCTGTGCTACGACACAGATAGGAATGATAAACGGGGAATTCATCGTAAATCCCAATCAGGAGGAGTGGAAGTTAGGAGACTTAAACCTTACCGTTGCATCAACAAGCGAAAAGGTGATAATGATAGAGGCAGGTGCCAATGAGATACCCGAGGCAAAGATGATCGAGGCTATTTATATGGCTCACGGAATCAACCAGGAGATCATAGCCTTTATCAATAAGATCGTTGAAGAATCAGGAAAGCCGAAGCACGAATATACAAGCTGTGCCATCCCCGAGGAAATGTTTGAGGAGATGAAGAAGATCGTAACTCCTGAGGAGATGGAAAATGCGGTATTCACTGACGATAAGATGGTCAGAGAGGAAAATATAAGCAACATTACAGCAAAGCTTGAAGAAGCATTTGCGGAAAACGAAGAGTGGCTTGCGCTTCTTTCGGAGGCTGTTTACCAGTATCAGAAGAAAACGGTACGTAAGATGATCCTTAAGGATCATAAGCGTCCCGACGGTCGTGAGATCACTCAGATAAGACCTCTTGCAGCAGAGGTTGATATAATACCCAGAGTTCACGGATCGGCAATGTTTACAAGAGGACAGACACAGATCTGCGATATCTGTACACTTGCCCCTCTTTCGGAGATGCAGAAGGTAGACGGACTTGATTCCAATGAAGTATCCAAGAGATATATGCATCATTATAATTTCCCTTCATATTCTGTGGGAGAGACCAAGCCTTCAAGAGGCCCCGGAAGAAGAGAGATCGGACACGGCGCGCTTGCTGAGAGAGCACTTATTCCCGTTCTTCCTTCAGAGGAGGAATTCCCTTATTCCATCAGATGCGTATCAGAGACCTTTGAGTCTAACGGATCCACATCCATGGCTTCTACCTGTGCATCATGTATGTCACTCATGGCAGCAGGTGTTCCCATCAAGAAGATGGTTGCAGGTATTTCCTGCGGACTTGTAACAGGTGAGACAGACGATGATTACGTACTGCTTACAGATATCCAGGGACTTGAGGACTTCTTCGGGGACATGGATTTCAAGGTTACAGGTACTACAGAGGGTATTACGGCCATACAGATGGATATAAAGATCCACGGTCTTACAAGACCCATAGTTGAGGGAGCCATAGCAAGATGCCGTGAGGCAAGGCTTTTCATCATGGACAACTGTATGAAACCTGCCATAGCAGAGCCCAGAAAGACAGTTAACGAATACGCACCCAAGATCGTCCAGATAAAGATCGATCCTGAGAAGATCGGTGATGTTGTAGGCCAGAGAGGAAAGACCATCAATGCGATCATAGATCAGACAGGTGTCAAGATCGACATAACAGATGACGGAAATGTTTCCGTATGCGGAACAGATGCAGCTATGATGGACAGGGCAATAGAACTCATAAAGATAATAACAACAGAGTTTGAGGAAGGCCAGTTCTATGAGGGTAAGGTAGTCAGCATCAAGGAATTCGGAGCATTTATAGAATTCGCACCCGGTAAGGAAGGAATGGTACATATCTCAAAGATCGCCAGGGAAAGGATAAATCGCGTTGAGGATGTCCTGACTCTCGGGGATGAGGTCAGGGTTAAGTGTCTTGGCAAGGATAAGATGGGAAGAATATCCTTCTCAATAAAGGATGCAAACTAAAAATAGCCAATATGACCCGGAAAAAGGCTTAAAAAGCCGTAAACGGGGCAGAATAAATGAAAAACACCGGTTTTCGAAAGAATACCGGTGTTTTTCAATAAAATAATTACATGAACATCAGATTTTTTTGAATTGTTTTTATAAAATACATGCGACATAAAACCGCATTTTCAACGAGTTATCCACAGGGGAGGTAAAGTTTAAATGACGATTTAAACTTTGCGGAAAATATCCAATGCGACATAGAAATGACGTAAAATCACAGTGTACAGACCTGTGGATTGTGTGGATAAAACTGATTACAGCAGTTTTGAATTCATTATTTGATATTTATGTGGAAAAGTGTGTATACAAATATTTGTATTCATTCCACCTTAGAAAAGATGAAATTGTCAGACAATTACGCCCTTCTAACGTTATCTAATTGACAGGGAATTAAATTTCAACAGAAGCACAAAAATCCAAAATAGAGATACATGCGTTATCAAATCAGTAAATCTCTTTTGTTGTGGATTATAATGAGGATCTGTGATAAAATTTAATGGTTTTGGTGGACATGAATCACAGCCCGGCCTATATGCGGGTTTTGTGCCTGAGGAGGCTTATGGGTAAGCTAATGAGCAGGCTGCCGGGTAAGCCACTGAGAAGGCTTATGGGTAAGCCACTGAGAAGGCTGATGGGTAAGTAAAGTAAGGACAACAAAGGAAAACAGATCGTATAATAAGGACAACAATAATAAGGACAGCAATAATATGGAAAACAATAATACGGACAATAATAAGAATAAAAGAGTGATCTTAATAGTCATGGACAGCTTCGGAATAGGGGAGGCACCTGATGCGGCACTTTTTGGCGATGCCTCAGCAGACACCATGAGATCCTGTTATAAAAGCAAATATTTCAGGGCGGACAATCTCAGGAAAATGGGACTGTTCAACATAGACGGCATAGATTATGACGAAGGATGTAAGGAACCGATCGGTGCCTTTGCGAGAATGACAGAGGCTTCCGCAGGAAAGGATACTACCATCGGGCACTGGGAGATTGCGGGGATAATATCGGATAAACCGCTTCCCACATATCCTGAGGGATTTCCCGATGAGGTGCTTGATGAATTTAAGAAGCAGACCGGAAGAGGAGTCTTATGTAATAAACCATATTCAGGAACGGTCGTTATAAACGAGTACGGTGATGAACATGTAAGGACAGGAGATCTTATCGTATATACCTCCGCGGATTCTGTTTTTCAGATAGCAGCACATGAGGACATAGTTCCCTGTGAAGAGCTTTATGAGTACTGCAGGATAGCAAGAAGGATCCTTACGGGCAAGCATGGCGTCGGAAGGGTTATCGCAAGGCCTTTTATCGGAGGATCGGGAGATTATAAAAGAACAGCCAACCGCCACGACTTTTCTCTCGTGCCGCCAAAGAAGACTATGCTCGATCATATTAAGGACGCAGGGCTTGACAGCATAGCGGTCGGAAAGATCCATGATATCTTTGCGGGTACAGGTCTTACGGACTTTGTATATACAAAGGGAAATGCAGAGGGTATTGAGAGAACGGCGGAATATATGAAGAAGGATTTTAACGGCCTTCTCTTTGTAAATCTCGTGGATTATGATATGCTCTACGGACACAGAAGAGATATAGACGGTTATGCTAAGGCTGTTGCATATTTTGATGAAAAGCTTCCGGAACTCTTTGAGCTTATGAGAGATGACGATGTGCTTATGATAACGGCTGACCACGGCTGTGACCCGGGCTTTATGGCCTCGACCGACCATACCAGGGAGTATACCCCTTATCTTTTGTATGGGAAAAATATAGAGCCTCAAAATCTTGGGACAAGGAAGACCTTTGCGGACATAGCCGCAACAGTGCTTGACTATCTTGATGTCCCTGCAAAGACAGACGGCACCTCCCTCTATGGATGTGTTAAAGGCATTTCACAACAATAAAGGAAGGTTTTTGAGAGGATGAGCGATCTGATAAAAGAGATAAACAGAAGAAGGACATTTGCCATAATCTCCCATCCCGATGCAGGAAAGACTACCCTTACCGAAAAGTTCCTATTATACGGGGGAGCCATAAATCTTGCCGGATCGGTAAAGGGCAAGGCAACAGCAAGGCATGCGGTATCTGACTGGATGGAGATCGAAAAGGAGAGAGGTATTTCCGTAACAAGCTCAGTCCTTCAGTTTGAATATGATGATTTCTGTATAAACATACTGGATACACCCGGACACCAGGACTTTTCCGAGGACACCTACAGAACCCTGATGGCGGCAGATTCCGCTGTAATGGTAATAGATGCCGGTAAGGGTGTGGAGGCGCAGACCAGAAAGCTCTTCAAGGTGTGCGTCATGAGAAAGATCCCCATCTTTACTTTTATAAATAAGATGGACAGGGATGCAAACGATTCCTTTGATCTGCTCGATGATATCGAGAAGGAGCTGGGGATTGCCACCTGCCCCGTAAACTGGCCTATAGGCTCCGGAAAGGGATTTAAGGGTGTATATGACAGGAATATAAAAAAGGTCATAACCTTTTCGGATACGGAGAAGGGAACAAAAGAGGGAAAAAGTGAGGAGATATCCGTTGATGATAAGGAAAAACTCCTTTCTCATATAGGCGAGGACGCTTATTCAAAGCTTAGCGATGAGATCGAGCTTTTGGAGGGCGCAGGAGCCGAATTTGACCAGGAGGCCGTGAGCAGGGGAGAGCTGACCCCGGTATTCTTCGGATCCGCACTGACAAACTTCGGAGTAGAGATCTTCCTCAACTATTTCCTTAAGATGACAACGCCTCCTATGGCAAGAAGATCGGATATAGGTGTAATCAATACAACCGAAAACGATTTTTCGGCATTTGTGTTTAAGATACAGGCTAATATGAACAAGGCGCACAGAGACAGGGTGGCCTTCATGAGGATATGCTCGGGTAAGTATGAGGCTCAGATGGAGGTTAAACATGTCCAGGGCAATAAGGTGATGAGACTTTCACAGCCCCAGCAGATGATGGCATCCGACAGACATGTGGTCGAGGAGGCCTATGCAGGCGATATCATAGGTGTATTTGATCCGGGCATCTTTTCGATAGGTGACACCTTATGTTCCGTTAAGGATGAATTCAGGTTTGAGGGGATACCTACCTTTGCACCCGAGCATTTTGCAAGGGTAAGACAGGTCGATACCATGAAGCGTAAACAGTTTGTAAAGGGTATCACCCAGATCGCCCAGGAGGGAGCCATCCAGATATTCCAGGAGTTTAACACGGGACTTGAGGAGATCATAGTCGGAGTTGTCGGCGTTCTGCAGTTTGAGGTCTTAAAATACCGTCTTGAGAATGAATATAACGTCGATATAATGCTTGAAAACCTTCCTTATGAGTATATCAGATGGATAGAAAACAAGGACGAGGTAGATATAGAAAAACTGACAGGGACTTCAGATATGAAAAAGATAAAGGACCTTAAAGGTAATCCCCTGTTATTATTTATAAACAGCTGGAGTGTGGGAATGACGCTTGAGCGAAATGAAGGACTGGTACTGGCAGAATTTGGTAAAGCATGATATTTATAGGGGCTTAAAACAGATAAAGACCATAGTTCACAACCTGTTGATCATGAGGGACAAACAGATGAAAGTCAGAGTGTTATTTATATCCATAACGTGCGCTATTTTAATGTCCGGCTGCGAAGCTCCCGACATCGATCTTTACGGTAAGATCGAGGATATTTTCGGTGACTTTGGTAAAGAAGAGACTGTTACGGGTAAGGATGGTGAGAATGTAACCCAGGAGATAATCATCATCAATGATTATGATAAGGATGATAAAAATAACGCAGCAAGTGATACGCAGACGACCACACCCCGGGAGAACAGCATTAAACCCGTAGGGATCAGGGATATCGAAAATGTGGCAAATACCTATGCGTATGACAGCCTGGATGAGCATGAAAAGATAATATATGACGAGATCTATAATATAATCACAGGCTTCCAGACAGGAGGTTATCTGTCCTCCCTTGATACAGATGAGATAGACCATGCTTTTACCTGTATGCTCATAGACCATCCGGAGATCTTCTATGTTAAAGGCTATTCCATCAAGACCTATACAAGGGGAGGAAAGATAGAGAAGATACTCATGAGCGGTTCCTATACAATGAATGAAAATGAGATCCTCTCCTGCAAATCGGTGATCGACAGATATGTAGATGAATGCGAATCGACTATTCCGCTCGATGCCGACGATTATACCAAGGTAAAAAAAGTTTATGAATTTATCATAAGGAATACAGATTATGATAAGGATGCCCCGAACAACCAGAATCTGATAAGCGTGTTCAGGGATAATAAGAGCGTCTGTCAGGGATATGCCAAGGGAATGCAGTATATCCTCAATGATCTCGGAGTTTTCTGTACTCTGGTGGAGGGCTCTGTTAAGGAGGGAGAATCACACGTATGGAACCTTGTGAAGGTTGACGGAGAGTTTTATTATGTGGATCCTACCTGGGGAGATGCTTCCTATAATCTTGTGACGGAGGAATCCGGGGACTCTGCGTTTATCCCGCCTGAGGTCAACTATGATTATCTGTGTACTACGACAGAGGAGATCAAAAAATCGCATCTTATAAATGCTACGATCCCGATGCCTGAATGTACCCATATGGAAGCCAATTATTATGTAAGGGAAGGCCTCTTTTTTGAGGGAGTTAATGAGGAGGCACTGGATAAGGCCTTCATAAGAGCTTATAATGCTTATGAGGAAACTTTAACCCTAAAGTGTTCAAATGAGCAGGTGTATTCCGATATGAAGTATTATCTTCTGGAAAAACAGAAGGTGTTTAATTATTTAAGAGATACGTCGGTCAGTTATGTCGAGATTCCCGAACAGAACGAGATAATGTTCTATCTGTAGCCATAAAAGCGCGCTAAAGACAGGGAAAGCATAAGAAAGGCATGATCAGACATAATTTTTTAAAGTTTGCATAATAAACGGTTTCTGTTATAATAATTTAAGTTGTACCGAAATAAGTATTTTATCAGGTTAAAATGAGGTAGGAAAATGTCAAAAGAAATAGAGAAGGAAACATACAGAACTGCAGAGAATGTGGAAGGTGAGATAAGGATAGCCGATGAGGTCGTTGCAAATATCGCAGGGATCGCAGCCACAGAGGTTGAGGGAGTGGCATCCACGGTAGGAAACATCACAAACGGACTTATGAGTAAGGTCGGAATGAGGTCTGTTTCAAAGGGTGTTTCGGTAGAGGTGGAGGAGTCGGTCGTTTCCGTTAAAATGGATCTTATCATGGATTACGGATACAATATTCCCGTAACCTGTAAGAAGGTTCAGGAAAGAGTGAAAAACGCCATCGAGAACATGACCGGTCTTGAGGTAAGTGATGTTATGATCAAGATTTCCGGAATAGATACTTCCAAGCAGGCTTAAGAGCGGTCATCTATGAAACGACAGGATATTAGAGAACATTTATTCAGATTGCTGTTCAGGAAAGAGTTTTACGAGGATCCTGAAATGACGGAGCAGACGGAAAGATATTTTGAAAATCAGGATACGCTTTCCGACGAGGACAGTCTTCATCAGGTAGAGAGCGATGAGGACAGGGATTATATCATTAAGAAGTATGATAATATCTCAAGGCTTCTGCCACAGATCGATGCCCTTATCGAAAAGTCCTCCAAGGGCTGGACGATACAGAGGATATCAAAGACGGATCTTACGATTTTGAGGCTTGCGGTTTATGAGGCAGTGTATGATGATGATATTCCGGTTGGGGTAGCGATAGACCAGGCGGTCGAGCTTGCCAAAAAATACGGGCAGGATGAATCCTCTTCCTTTATCAACGGGATATTATCAGGAGTTGTAAAGTAGAAGACTGAGGGGATACTTTGCAAAAGGAATGTAACAAGATTTTATCAGGGAAGTGTTACCGGTAGAAAAATGGCATCCAAAAATATATATACGGTATCTTCGGTCAATTCATATATAAAAAACATGTTCACGCAGGATTATATGCTGCGGTCTATTTATGTTAAAGGAGAGGTTTCGAACGTAAAATACCACTCCTCAGGTCATATTTATTTTACAATGAAGGATGAAAGCAGTACCTTATCCTGTGTTATGTTTTCCTCAAACAGAAAAAATCTTAAGTTTAAGCTGGAAGAGGGCATGAAGATAATAGCCTTTGGCTCTGTTGAGGTATATACAAGGGACGGAAAATACCAGCTTTATGCACAGAGTGTGACCTCAGACGGTCAGGGAGACCTTCATGTAAGATTTGAACAGCTCAAAAAAACCCTTGAGGAAATGGGAATGTTCTCATCTGAGTATAAAAAGCCGATCCCCAAATATGCAAAGAGAGTCGGTGTTGTAACCGCACCTACGGGGGCTGCGATAAGAGATATAATCAATGTTTCCAAAAGAAGAAACCCCTATATCGAGATAATCCTTTGTCCTGCTCAGGTCCAGGGAGAAGGAGCTAAGGAATCGATCGTGGGAGGGATAAAGGCGCTTGAGGGATTAAAGCCCGATGTCATTATAGTCGGAAGGGGCGGAGGATCTATAGAGGATCTCTGGGCCTTTAACGAAGAGGAGGTTGCAAGAGCGATCTTTGACTGTCAGATCCCGGTCATATCTGCCGTGGGACATGAGACAGATACGACGATAGCTGATTTTGTTGCAGATCTCAGGGCACCCACTCCATCTGCCGCTGCAGAGCTTGCAGTCTTTGATCTCGGGGAATTCTTTAATAAGCTTAAGGATTATGATTACAGGCTTAACAGATCCTTTGGAAATATAATGGAGAGTAAGAGAACCCGTTATGAGAGGCTGTTGTTAATGATAGGACAGAAGAGTCCTGAGGGCATCATAAGAGAAAAGAAGATGACCCTCGCAGCCATGAACGATAGGTTCAACGAAAGGATCAAAAGCCTTATAAATGCGGATAAGCATAAGCTTAGCCTCTATGCCGAAAAGCTTGAGGCCGCCTCGCCGCTTAAGAGTCTTAAAAAGGGATATGCCCTCATAGAGTCAGAGGGAAGTGTGGTAGGAGGCGATACGGTCGTAAAAAAAGGAGATACCCTTCTCCTGCATATGATAAATAAGGAAATAGACGCAAAGGTCCTTGATGTAAGGGAGATAAAGAACCGGGAGGAAAAATGAGTAATACAGATGAAAAAAATGAAAAAAATGATATAAAGGACGGTTTTGATGCCGGAAAAATGTCGGTTGAGGAGATCTTTACAGAGCTTGACAGGACACTTTCAGGGCTTAACCGGGAGAATGTTCCCTTAGAGGAGGGCTTTGCCCTTTATAAAAAGGGGATAGATCTTTTAAAGGTCTGCAATGAAAAGATCGAGAAGGTGGAAAAGGAAGTCCTTGTCATGAATGAAGAGGGTGATCTTAATGAATATAAGTGACAGACTTAAAAGAGAGACTGAGTATGCCAACGATGTACTTAAAAGGTATGCGGCCATAGAGGAAGAAGGATATCAGAAAACCGTTATGGAGGCCATGAATTACAGCCTCGATGCGGGAGGAAAGAGATTAAGGCCTGTCTTTATGAAGGGGATGTATGATCTCTTTGGCGGAAAGGATAAGTACATCGAGCCCTTCATGGCAGCGATAGAACTGATCCATACGTACTCTCTTGTGCATGATGACCTGCCCTCACTTGACAATGATATGTACAGAAGGGGAAAAAAGACAACACATGCGGTATATGGGGAAAATCTTGCGATACTAACGGGAGATGCTCTTTTAAACAGGGCCTTTGAGACAGCATCCAAAACCCTGCTTGAAGATAATGACACGGATATGATTAAAAGGAAGGCCAATGCTCTCAATATCCTTGCCCAAAAGGCCGGAATATACGGAATGGCGGGCGGACAGGTCTATGATGTGGAAGCCGAGAATAAGGGCATAAACCTCGATAAGGAGGGTCTTGATTTTATCTTCAGGTTAAAGACCGGTGCGCTCATAGAGAGCTCGATGATGATAGGAGCGGTACTTGCAGGTGCCAAAGATGAAGAGACAGCCATAGTTGAAAAGATAGGAACCAATACAGGTATGGCATTTCAGATAAGAGATGATATACTTGATGTTACCGGTAACGAGGAGGAGCTTGGAAAGCCTGTCGGGTCAGATGAGCGAAACAACAAGATCACCTATGTTACACTGTACGGTATTGAAAGATCCAAAGAGGATGTAAGGGAATATTCCGACAGAGCCATAAAGCTTTTAAAAAGCCTTGGCAGGGATTCTGAATTTATGGAAGGACTGATACTTTCGCTTGTTGAAAGAAATAAATAGATCAGACTTTTGAGTGATAAAAATGGTATTAGACAGCATTAACAAACCAAATGACATAAAAAAGGTAGATCCCGGGGATTACGGGCAGCTATCACAGGAGATAAGGGATTTTCTGGTCAACAAGATAAGCATAACGGGCGGACATCTTGGTTCCAACCTCGGAGTCGTGGAGCTTACCATGGCACTGCACCTTGTCGCCGATCTTCCAAAGGACAAGATAATATGGGATGTAGGACACCAGTCATATACCCATAAGCTTCTCACGGGAAGAAAGGATGGCTTTGATACCTTAAGAAAATACGGCGGGATGAGCGGTTTTCCAAAGAGAAAGGAGAGCGAATGTGACGTCTTTGATACAGGTCACAGTTCTACCTCCGTATCTGCGGGACTCGGTTATGTCAAGGCCAGGGATCTAAACGGTGAGGATTACGGTGTTTACGCTGTAATAGGGGACGGAGCGATCACCGGAGGAATGGCATTTGAGGCTTTTAATAACGCTTCAAGGCTCAAGACAAACTATGTGATAATCCTTAACGACAACGAGATGTCGATCGCGGAGAACGTGGGAGGTATCGCAAGATACTTAAGAAAGATAAGGACTGCGGAGTCATACAAGAACTTTAAGATAGACCTTGAGAATTATTTAAACAAGATCCCAAAGGTCGGTGAGCATGTGGTAGATACCCTAAAAAAATATAAAAGCGGTATAAAGCAGCTTGTTGTACCGGGAATGTTCTTTGAGGATATGGGAATAACCTATCTCGGACCCGTGGACGGACATGATATAGATGCCATGGTCAGGATGCTTAAGGAAGCAAGGAAAATACCCAAATGCGTTATCGTGCATGTATATACGACCAAGGGAAAGGGATACATGCCCGCAGAGAGACATCCTGCAAGGTTCCATGGAACGGAGCCCTTTGATATAGATACGGGGCTTCCTGTAAGAAACAGAAGAAAGGCAAATTATACAGATATTTTTTCGACTGTCATGACAAAGCTTGGATCAAGGGATGAAAAGGTAGTGGCCATCACGGCGGCGATGCCTGACGGAACCGGGCTGAAGCGGTTTTCGAGGATGTATCCTGACAGATTCTTTGATGTGGGTATAGCCGAACAGCATGCCGTAACCTTTGCGGCAGGACTTGCGGCAGGAGGATTAAAACCCATAGTTGCCGTTTATTCGTCATTTTTACAGCGTGCCTATGACCAGATACTGCATGATGTCAGCATACAGAATCTCCATGTTGTCTTCTGTATAGACAGGGCAGGACTGGTGGGATCTGATGGCGAGACACATCAGGGGATATTTGATCTTTCCTATCTGTCGATGATCCCAAATATGACTATAATGGCGCCCAAGAACAAATGGGAGTTATCGGATATGATCAAATTTGCCGTAAAATATGACGGGCCGATAGCTATAAGGTATCCAAGAGGTGAGGCTTATGACGGACTTGAGGAATACAGGGCCGCGATAGAGTATTCAAAGGCAGAGGTCATCCATGATGAGGAGGATATAGTTCTCTTAGCAGTTGGCAGCATGGTAAAGACAGCAGAGGACGTGAGAGCCATATTAAAAAACAAAGGCTACAGCTGTTCACTCATAAATGTGAGATTTGTAAAGCCCTTTGATGAAAAACTCGTATTGAAGCTCGATAGAAGACACAAGCTCATAGTCACCATGGAGGAGAATGTCTATGTCGGCGGCTTCGGGCAGCAGATAAGGGAATATGCTGATATCAACGATGTAAATGCCGAGCTTTTGAATATCGCACTTCCGGATGAATTCATAGAGCATGGAAATGTGGATATATTAAAAAAGGAAACGGGCATAGATACGGACTCCATAGTAAACAGGATAACTGAGACCATAGGTCAGGGATCTCTTATCGGAAGGGTAAGTAAAAGGGCTGATGAAAGAACGTCTTGATGTCATACTTTTTAAAAACGGATACGCCCCTTCCAGGGAAAAGGCCAGATCCATAATAATGTCGGGAAATGTCTATGTTAACGGACAGAAGGAGGATAAGGCAGGGACCGCATTTGATACGGATAAGGTGACGATAGAGGTCAGGGAAAACCCTTTAAAATATGTAAGCCGCGGCGGACTTAAGCTTGAAAAGGCAATAGAGGAGTTTGAGATAAGTCTCGACGGCCTTGTCTGCATGGATATAGGAGCTTCTACCGGAGGGTTTACTGACTGTATGCTCCAAAACGGTGCTTCCAAGGTCTATTCTGTGGATGTGGGACACGGACAGCTTGACTGGAAGCTCAGGAATGATGAAAGAGTAGTTTGTCTTGAGAGGACAAATTTCAGATACATGACAAGGGATGAGATAGATGAGGAGCTTGATTTTGCTTCGGTGGATGTTTCCTTTATCTCCCTGTCAAAGATACTTCCGGTTGCCTATACGATGCTAAAGGACAGTGCAGATATGGTCTGTCTTATAAAACCCCAGTTTGAGGCGGGAAGGGAAAAGGTAGGAAAAAAAGGAGTAGTAAGAGACATAAAGGTGCATGAAGAGGTCGTTAACAATACGATCCTCATGGTAAGGAAGACGGGGTTTGAGATTTTGGGTCTTACCTATTCTCCGATAAAGGGGCCTGAAGGAAATATAGAATATCTTATCTATATAAGAAAAGGAGGCGGGAGCGCTTCGGATAACGGATCAGATAAATCTGATGAAGAGGCGGTAAGACTTGTGACCCAAAGGGCGCATGAGGAGCTTGACAGATAAGTATGAAAAGTTTTATGAGACTATCTACCAGACGAGGAGTTTGAAGGCAGATGAGAAGATTTCATATAGTTGTTAATGAAGATAATGACAGGGGATTAAAGGTTACAGGAGAGATAGTAAGCTATATAAGGGAGAGGGGTCTTGACATCACCTATGAGAGCATAATCAGGGTGGATGACTATGGCAAGGAGCTTATGAGTGAGGCAAGAGATGCAGAATGCATACTTGTGCTCGGGGGCGACGGTACCTTTATCCAGGTTGCCGGAAAGATGGCAGGCAGCGATATCCCATTGATAGGGATAAATCTCGGAACTGTTGGTTACCTTGCGGAGGTGGAAAAGGACAATATCTTTCCCACTATCGACAGGCTTATAGACGGTGATTTCGAGATAGAGGAGAGGATGATGCTTGAGGGTAAGGATATGGATGGGAAGGAGACAGCCCCTCTTTATGCCCTTAATGATATCGTTATAGCAAGGCATGGGACCTTAAGGGCCATTAACTATGAGATCTACGTAAACGGAAAGCTTTTGAATACATATAATGCAGATGGTATAATCATATCTACGCCCACAGGCTCCACCGGATACAACCTTTCTGCCGGAGGTCCGATAGTCGAGCCGGTGGCCGATCTTATCCTTGTAAATCCGATATGTCCGCATACCCTCAATACAAGAGCGATTGTTTTATCGGCCGAGGATGAGGTTAGCGTAAAGGTCATAGGCGGTAAGTTCATTCATGATCCGGAGGCGGATGTATCCTTTGACGGAGGAAAGAATAAGCATCTCAGGTCAAATGACACAGTTACCGTAAGGAAGGCCTCTGTTAAGACAAGGATAATCAGGCTCAGTAAGGAGAGTTTTCTGGATATACTGGGAAGAAAGATGAGAGTGTAGGATCCTGTATGAAGAATTCGAGACATCAGGCAATACTTAAGATTATAGAAGAGAATGACGTCCAGACCCAGGAGGAGCTTGCAAATCTCCTTAACAAAGAAGGGTTTATTGTGACCCAGGCGACAGTTTCAAGGGATATAAAGCAGCTTCGGTTAAAAAAGATACCCTCGGAGAGAGGGCAGAAGTATTCTGCACAGGAGCTTAATCCCTCCGGTCTTGATGACAAATATGCGGACGTTCTAAGGGCCGGATTTGTATCCATGGATACCGCTCAGAACATCCTTGTCATAAAGACAGTTTCCGGGATGGCAATGGCGGTCGCCGCGGCTCTTGATGCGTTGGATTACAAGCAGATAGTAGGCAGCATCGCGGGTGACGATACGATAATGTGCGCTGTTAAGAGTTCAGGAGCCTGCAGTGAGCTTATGGAAGAATTAAATGAAATACTGAAGTAAAGCAAAGGAGAAAGATGTTAATAAGTCTTCACGTAAAAAATATAGCACTTTTAAGCGAGGTTGAGTTAGAGCTCGAGGATGGTTTTAACGTACTTAGCGGTGAAACGGGAGCGGGTAAATCGCTCATAATAGATGCGGTAAATTTTGCCCTGGGAAGCAGGGTACCAAAGAATATACTGAGGGAAGATGAGGAACAGGCCCTGTCGGAGCTGACCTTTCTTGTAAAGGATAAGGCGGTAAAGGACAGACTTTTGGAGCTTGGGATCGATACGGAACAGGATGAGGTTGTGATCGCAAGAAAGATAACAAGGGGTAGGAGCATTTCAAGGATAAACGGCGAGACAGTGCCGATATCCACAGTCAAAGAGATCGCATCGTATCTTATCGATATCCACGGACAGCATGAACACCAGTCACTTCTCTATAAGCAAAAGCACAGGGAGATCCTTGATTCATACTGTATGGATGATCTTAAGGACTTACTTTTAACCCTTAAAAATGAATACAGAGAATATACGGAAAAGAAGAGGGAGCTCGAGGAAGCCTTAGATGATAACAGGGATATAGATAAGGAGATAAACTTCCTTGAGTATGAGATCAATGAGATCAAAAATGCCGCGATCAGAGAGAATGAGGATGAGGAGCTTGAACTCAGATACAGGAGGATGCTCAATTCCAAGAAGATAATGGAGGCTGTTTCAAATGCCCACAGATCAAGCGGATATGATGAGGATGACGGGGCGGGAGTCTCGATCGGAAGGGCATTAAGAAGCTTAAACCAGGTGAGCTCCTTTGATAAGGAGCTTGAGGATCTGAGCCTTATGTTAAGCGATATAGACGGTCTTTTGAATGATTTCAACAGGGCCATAGCCGATTACGAATCAGGACTTGAATACTCTGATGAGGAATATGCAGAGTGCGAGGAAAGGCTTAATATCATAAATAAGCTTAAAAGCAAGTACGGAGACAGTATCGATAAGATAAACAAAGCCCTTGAGGAAAGGGAAGAAAAGCTTGAAAAGCTCTCCGATCATGATAATTATGTAAGAAATCTCACGGAAGAAACAGAAAAGATAAGAGCAAGACTTACTAAACTGTGCGGGAAAATATCCGATATAAGAAAGAAGGGCGCAAAAGAGCTTGGAAAAGAGATAAAAAACGGACTGAAGGATCTCAATTTCCTCGATGCCGAATTTGAGATATCGGTTGTAAGTGATGAAGAAAAGATCACTTCCCTGGGCTATGATGATGTGGAGTTTATGATATCCACAAATCCCGGAGAAAGGATAAAATCCCTCATACAGGTAGCTTCCGGGGGAGAATTATCAAGGATAATGCTGGCTCTTAAGAGCTCTCTTGCCACCAGGGATAATGTAGAGACCCTGATCTTTGATGAGATCGATTCGGGTATAAGCGGAAGGACGGCTCAGATGGTATCGCAGAAGCTTGCCCTTCTTGCAAGGACACATCAGGTGCTCTGCATCACGCATCTTCCGCAGATAGCTTCAATGGCCGATGCACATTTTGAGATATCCAAGGGTGTAAAAAATAACAGAACCGAGACCACTGTTTCACGGCTGTCAAGGGGAGACATCGTGAATGAACTTGCAAGGATGCTTTCGGGCGCAGAGATAACGGATGCGGTACTTGCTTCCGCAAAGGAGATGAAGGAGCTTGCGGACAGGGTCAAGGGTGAGTGGAGTAATAATAAATGATAAGAAGGAAAAGACTCGACAGTGGCATCATCACGGCGATGATAGTCATTCCGATCGCGTTGATAATAGTTGTCGTCCTTTCGAGGATGCTCTATTACATGCCGTATGGCACATTGTCTTTAAAACAGTGCTATTCGGTGGCCTACGGAGGTTATAACAATAAGGGAAATCTGATCATCACTCTTAATGAAGAATTTGTCAGGGAAAAGATTTCCGAATTTGTAAATGAATACGAAAGCAAGGTCATCAAACGGGATATAGACAAGGCCGGATATGATGCTCTTGTGGCTTCCATAAGCGTTGAAAGTTCAAAGAGTGATAATCTCACAAACGGCCAGAAGATAGACCTTAATTTTTCCTGTGATGAGGAGCTTGCAAAGGAGCTTGGAGTAAAGATAACAGGAAGAAGGGATCAGATTACCGTGGCCGGCCTTCAATCGGGCATTTTTCTGACACTCGATGATCTGTTTAAGGGTATTTCCGTAACATTTTCCGGGATCTCTCCCGATATCGTAATGGAAATAAAAAATAACAGTATAGATCCTTATATAAAGGAGATGAAATTTGAACCCACAGAGAGTAAGGATACCTATTCCGAAGGAGATGTTGTAAGGATACGAGCCATCTATAACGAGGATGAGGCTCTGGCCAGGTATTACTCGATCGACACTCCGAGTGAGGAATGTATTAAGGAATATGTGGTCACGGGAGTGGACAGCTATGTTTCCGATGCGTCGGATATAAGCGAGGACATCCTTGAAGAGGCAATACATGCGGGGAAAATGGCATTTTCCAAAGATTCCGCAAACGAATACGGAGTCAGGGTATTTACAGAGGCAGGACTTACTCCCGTATATGATTCAAATAAGAATGAGACCTTTAGCTGGGTCTCTCCTTCAGAGAGTACGGCGTATTTTAAGACCGCGAGAACAAACAGGGAGGGAGAGACAGGTGTAGACCATAATATCCTTGACATAGTCTATATCTGTACGCTGACACAGGCCAACGGGGTTTCCACAAAGACATTCTGCGCGGTCAGGTTTAAGGATTATATAAAGAGTGCTGACGGAAGTATAAAATGTGATCTTACGGATCCGCATATAATTTCCGCTTCACATATAGCAGAGAGGGTCAGGACTACGATAGTAGACAGTGCAGAGGGAGATTATGAGGTTGTAAAACTCAGATGATGTTTTTCTTTTAATTTTGTGCTTTTGATAGTATAATTTTCTAAATGAGCAAAAGCAGGGAGGATATCCCTTTAACCGGTCAGACAAATGCATAAATATCCGGTCAGACCTAAACCAAAACCTATATTGGAGGTTATTTAATGAAAAAAATCCTTTTTGTAGCTTCGGAATGTGTTCCCTTTATAAAGACAGGAGGACTAGCCGATGTTGTTGGCTCTCTTCCCAAATGCTTCGACAAAAGGTATTTTGAATGCCGCGTGGTCATTCCAAAATATATGTGCATAAAGAAGGAATTTACCGACAGAATGGAATATCTGAATCATTTTTATATGGAGATGGATAAGAAATCGCAGTATGTCGGGATATTTAAGATGGAATATGAGGGTGTTACCTTCTATTTTGTTGATAATGAGTATTATTTTTCGGGTGCAAAGCCTTATGGAGACATACTCTGGGATATAGAGAAATTCATCTTTTTTTCAAGGGCTGCCCTGTCTATCCTTCCGGTAGTCGATTACAGACCGGATATTGTACACTGTCATGACTGGCAGACCGGTCTTATCCCCGTTTACCTTAAGGAGAGGTTCCATGAGGGAGAATTTTACAGGAACATGAAGTCGGTTATGACTATCCATAACCTTAAGTTCCAGGGAACCTGGGATGTTAAGACCATAAAGGCTTATTCGGATCTGCCGGATTACTTCTTCACACCGGATAAGTTAGAGGCTTTTAAGGATGCCAATATGCTTAAGGGAGGACTTGTCTATGCGGATGCGATAACGACGGTCAGCGATACCTATGCTGAGGAGATCAAGACAGAATTCTACGGCGAGAACTTAAACGGCCTGTTGTCCGCAAGGAGCAATGACTTAAGGGGTATCGTGAACGGTATAGATTATAACGAATATGATCCTTCAACGGACAGATATATCGTTTATAAATATAATGCCAAGGATTACAGAAAAGAAAAGGTTAAGAATAAGAAGGCCCTTCAGCAGGAGCTCGGTCTTGAGGTAAACGAGAAGAAGATGATGATCGGTATAGTTTCAAGACTCACGGATCAGAAGGGATTTGATCTTATCGCCTACATCATGGATGAGCTCTGTCAGATGGATCTTCAGATCGTGATACTTGGAACCGGTGAAGAACGCTATGAAAACATGTTCAGGCATTTTGACTGGAAATACAATAATAAGGTATCGGCCAATATCTATTATTCAGAGGAGCTTTCTCACAAGATATATGCAAGCTGTGATGCATTTCTGATGCCGTCACTTTTTGAACCCTGCGGTCTTTCACAGCTTATGGCTCTGAGATATGGTACGGTTCCGATAGTAAGGGAGACAGGCGGACTTAAGGATACGGTAGAGCCCTATAATGAGTACGAGAGTAAGGGTACCGGATTCAGCTTTGTGAATTATAACGCACACGAGATGCTTGGAACGATAAGATATGCATTCGATGTATATACCAATAAGAGAAGAGAATGGAACAAGATAGTTGACAGGGCCATGGCAGCAGATTTCTCCTGGAACGTTTCCGCAAGAAAATACCAGGAAATGTACGATTGGTTGATAGGTTGATAGGCTGAGCGGCAACCACCGCCAAGCGGAAAAAGAACCATCCCCGTGCTTGCACGGAAGGATGGTTCTTTTTTTGATTGGACGGGGCTGGCACGAAGTAACAGCCCCGTGAGCTTCGAAGAAGCGAACGGTGGTTGCTGCTCAGCCTGTCATGTGGCTGGTCCGCGGCGACTCAAAAACGGCTGTTTTTTGAGGTTTGAACACAATTTGACATCTATTTTCAACTATTTTTGATGTCAAAAGCTATGAATTGAATAAAGAGAGTATAGAAAGACGCTTTTTTCGGAAAACAGAGTCATCCGGTTCATAAAATGAATATATCGAAGTTGTAAATGATGTTATATTCAATGAGCTGTGTCTCGGAAATGCCCTTGTGGAGAATATTGGCTTGCCTGAATAAGGTATTAGTGATATGATAAGCACATCAATCAGGAAACAAGGGCGTTTCGTTCGTAAAGGATGGAACACCTTTATTTATTTAAATGCCTGTATTTGGGCTAAAGAGGATTAGGACATGGTTGCATTTGACAGGGTAAAGAGCGGGATTCCCGAGATGGATACGGCGCTTGATAACATAAGGCTTGGAGATAATGTTGTATGGAGGGTTTCGGATCTGTCCGAATTTAAGCTCTTTATGGAGCCATATATCAGGCAGGCGAT
>JAILEM010000130.1 GCA_024687745.1 Lachnospiraceae bacterium | reverse complement strand
GTAGGTCTTCCAAATGTTGGAAAGAGTACATTATTTAACTCACTTACAAAAGCAGGTGCTGAATCTGCCAATTATCCGTTCTGTACGATCGACCCTAATGTGGGTGTTGTATCGGTTCCGGATGAAAGAATACGACTGCTTGGCGATATGTATAAGTCTAAAAAGGTTACCCCGGCCGTGATCGAATTTGTAGATATAGCCGGTCTTGTAAAAGGTGCATCCAAGGGAGAGGGATTGGGGAACCAGTTTCTTGCCAATATCCGTGAAGTCGATGCTATTGTACATGTGGTACGTTGCTTTGAAGATTCAAATATAGTACATGTTGACGGGACTATCGATCCGTTGAGAGATATTGAAACAATAAACCTTGAGTTGATCTTTTCGGATATAGAGATACTTGAAAGAAGAGTGGCAAAGCAGGCAAGGGCAGCCAATAACGATAAAAAGATCGCAAAAGAGGTGGCTCTTTTGAAACGGATAATAGCTCATCTTGAAGAAGGAAAGCTTGCAAAGAGTTTTGCTACAGAGGACGAGGATGAGGAGGAATGGTTTGCTTCCTATAATCTTCTTACTGCAAAACCTGTTATTTTTGCTGCAAATGTTACGGAGGATGACATCTCAGATGATGGTGAGAATAACGAGTATGTTAAGAAAGTAAGGGAATATGCTGCCAAAGAAGGTTTTGAAGTATTTGTTATCTGTGCAAAGATCGAGGAAGAGATAGCGGAACTTGACGATGATGAAAAGGCTATGTTCCTTGAAGATTTAGGACTTGAAGAATCAGGACTTGATAAGCTTATAAAAGCAAGCTACAAGATCCTTAATCTTATGAGCTTTTTGACTGCGGGAGAAGACGAAACAAGGGCCTGGACTATAAAAATAGGTACAAAGGCTCCTCAGGCAGCCGGAAAGATCCATTCGGATTTTGAGAGAGGCTTTATAAAAGCTGAAGTTGTTAACTATAAGGATCTGTTGGAGCTTGGATCTTTGTCTGCGGCAAGGGAAAAGGGACTTGTCGGTATGGAAGGCAAGGATTATGTTGTACAGGATGGTGATGTTATTCTGTTCAGGTTCAATGTCTGATCTGTGGTATCTGTGGGATTTGTAGTTGTTTTGCTGTGGTGAGGAAAGGAATTTATAAATGTTTAGACGATTGAAAACCGGTTTTGTTTTGTCATTATTTGTCTGCTCTGTGTTTTTATCTGCCTGTGTCAGTCAGGCGCCTGCTGATAGTGCCGGGGAGGCAGAAGAGGTTGGCGCAATAGAAAAGACTGAAGATACAGATAATCCCTCAGAAGGAGATGAAACTAAAGAAACTATAGCTTCTGAGACTGATGAGAAAGCTGATGGAACGGATGAAGCTGAGAAAACAGAAGTATCTGAAGAAGCGGAAACAACTGAAGATGCTGTGATTGATAATTCATCAGAAATTAATCCTGTGGATGAAAGTGTTAAGGAAGATCTTTTGGTGGCTTATAAGGATTTCGTTAAACAGCAGGATTTTTATGATCCCGGATTTTTATTTGTTAATGATCTGGATGAAGATAATATTCCTGAGCTCTTTATAGTATCCGAAGGAAATATATTCCTTGTTTCCTATGATAATGGTGATGTCATATGGGGTGGAGACGGTATGCATATGTACTATAAACCTCATGGATCGAAATGTGTGGGAGCATCATCTGATGGTGAATCTCTCAGTATAATGTATTATGAAGGATTTGATAAGGAGTATCTGGAGCCTGTAAAGGTTGTAAATTATGATGCCTTTACAAATACTAAGGGGTATGATGAGGAAATTGCTCTTGTTGAGGAAGAATATGTTAAGATACCGGAGATCGGTGATGAGGCATACTTTGATTCTATTGATGAGGCTATAGATAATATATGGATTAAGGGTAATGAATCCAGTGGGCAAACCGTCAGTGAAGCAGATAAATTATTGGATGCATTTATTAATAATGAAATACCGGCTTCTTACGAAAGCGGGGACGAGGAATTCTTTATCTCTGATCTCATGGCATATAATCAGTATGAGGAGATCTTTTCGGTTGGAGAAAGACTTGATCTTGATAACGACGGAGAAAATGAACAGATAATCAATAATTTATATGGTGGTATTTATATTGATGCATCTAATGGTTCTCTTAAAGAGTTTACGGGAGGATATGATTCGGCAAGCCAGATCAGTTATACTGAATACGACGATGCAGTTTGGATAGTGCATAGTGATGATACACATCAGGGAAGGGAAGTATATGAGCTTACCAGATATGAGGGGGCTGATAATATAGTCGATTCATTTGAACTGAGAGCAGATTACTGGAATAATTATGACGAAACGGGAATTGATGAATACAATGAAACCAATGAATTCCATTACAGAGATAAAGCGATCACCATGGCTGAATATGATAAGCTTAAAGCAGAAATATTTGGAAAATAAACTGTTGGAGTGATAAGGATGTTTGTGGCGATATCACTTCTCGGGTACAACATTTAGTGTTTTGATTAAAAATCCATTGATATTTATATATATTGTGCTATACTGATAGAGATGATACAAAACTGAGTGTATATGTTTCAACTTTTGTTTTTTTTAAAGTAAGAGGAAAGATATATGCATGAGGGAGAATACTTATAGGAGGATGTGGGATATGAGTTTTATTGATGCAATTAAAACCTGTTTTCAGAAGTACGTGAACTTTAACGGCCGTGCAAGAAGAAGCGAGATGTGGTGGTTTGTACTGTTTAATTTTGTTGTATCGTTCATTGTTGGTATGATCGGGAACGCAATGGGTACTACAGTTTTAGCTACACTCTGGACACTTGCTGTTTTTCTTCCGGGACTTGCGGTTGAGATAAGAAGACTTCATGATATCGGAAAGAAGTGGACATGGATCCTCTTTGCATTGATTCCGGTTGTTGGAACCATAATCCTTATAGTTTGGTTCTGCAAGGACAGTGATCCCGGAGATAATGAATTCGGACCAAACCCTAAGGGGATGTAGTATGATCTGAATTTGGATCGGAAAAATAAAAAAAATATCAGAAAAAAAAGAACCTCAAGATATGGTCTTGGGGTTCTTTTTTTGTGCCCCAAAGCACAAGATGTTGTGGATTTGAAATGCCGGAAGACTGCATGATTACAGCTGTTCCAAGGAATATGGGGTTGCATTTTATCCTAAAAAAGATTAAAATGTGGTTAAAAGTGGTAGGAAGTGGTAACAAAGTGGTAGAAAGTGGGGCCAGACGATCCGATGTTCATGGGTGAGTACAACCATACAATCGATGCGAAGGGCAGAGTGATAGTTCCCTCAAAGTTTCGCGAACAGTTAGGGGAAGAGTTCGTGATCACCAAGGGACTTGATGGTTGTCTGTATATCTACCCTTTGGATGAATGGGATACCTTTTTGCAGAAGCTTGGTACCATGCCTTCCAACAAGGATTCAAGGAAGATAATCAGATTTTTTACCGCAGGAGCCGATCAGGTAGAGATCGATAAGCAGGGAAGGGTGCTTATCAAGAACGAACTGAAGGAACATGCACATATAGAAAGGGATGTGGTATTGGCGGGAACCTTGAATCGTATAGAGATATGGAGCAAGTCGGTATGGGATTGTGAAAATGATGATGATATCGACGATATTGCTGAAAAAATGGCAGACTATGGTTTGAGTATTTAAGGAGGAAACAGATTGGAATTCGATCATAGATCTGTAATGCTTGAGGAGATCATTGAAGGACTCGAAATAAAGCCGGAAGGGACCTACGTGGACGGAACACTGGGTGGCGGAGGACATTCATACGAGATACTTAAGCGGCTTAAAGGACAGGGGAGTCTTATAGGCATAGATCAGGATGAGGCAGCTATTGAAGCAGCATCCGAAAGACTCAAAGGTTTTGAGAACAAAATTATCGTGAGGGATAATTACAAAAACATCAGGGATGTAGTACTGGGGAACCACAAGGGGAATGTGGATGGAATCATTCTTGATCTGGGAGTGTCCTCATACCAGCTGGACACACCCGAAAGGGGATTTTCATATAATAAAGAAGCTCCGCTTGACATGAGGATGGATCAGAGGAGCGAAAAAACGGCAAGGGACATAGTTAACGGATACGGATATGATGAGCTTGTCGGAATGATCAGGGATTACGGAGAAGAACCTTTTGCAAAAAACATCGCAAGGCATATTGTGAACGCAAGAGAGAAGGCTCCCATTGAAACGACAACTGAGCTTGCGGCACTGATCAGAGAAGCAATACCGGCAAAGGCCAGAAGCAGGAAGGGACATCCGGCCAAGCAGACCTTTCAGGCGATAAGGATCGAGTTGAACGAAGAGCTTGACGTATTGAGGGATACGATAGAGACAATGATCGATCTTCTGAACGAGGACGGCAGATTATGCATCATCACCTTTCATTCGCTTGAGGACAGAATAGTAAAGACTGCATTCAGGAAAGCGGAAGATCCGTGTATATGTCCGAAGAGGTTTCCGGTATGCGTATGCGGAAGAAAACCCAAAGGGATCGTCATCACTAAAAAGCCTATAGTTCCATCAGAGAAGGAATGTGAGGATAATCCCAGAAGTAAAAGTGCAAAGCTCAGAATATTCGAAAGAGGTAGGAATATTGATTCCCGACAAAACTAAAGCATAGGGTTTTATTGAGTTTAAGAGGGGGAGAATATGGCAGAAAGATATGGAACTGACCGCAGGAGAAGCCAGGTGAACAACAGAAGGACAGTACAATTCAATCCGGATTATTATACAGAAGGAAATAACGTAAGGGTGATGCATCCCAAAGAATGGGATGAACAGAGCCCTAAGGAACTGAGCCATGCAGCAAGGAGAAACAGGGAGAAACACTCCCATATGAATTTCGCATGGGTTATGTTCCTCAGCATGGCCATGGCCGCTACCGGTGTAGTTTTAATCTTGTATTTAAGATTACAATCTGATATAACAAATAGAGTCAAAAATATTTCGGTACTGGAAGCTGAGTATAACAGTCTCAAGGCCGAAAATGATGATACCGAAAGCCGTATAAAGGGAAATGTTGATCTTGAAGCCATTAAGGCCAAGGCAATGGGGGAGCTTGGAATGCAATATGCAAACAGCGACCAGATCGTAGAATACGACAGTTCGGACACGGATTATGTAAGACAGTTTAAAGACATTAACTGACAAATATTGGTGGTGTAAAGCGTGAGCAGTAAGCGACAGGAAAATCTGAGGTCGCAAAAATTCACAGAAAAAATGCAGAAAAAGCTGGCAATATCATCCCTGGTGATATTGGTGGCTTTCCTTGGTTTGTCAATAAGACTTTATGCCATAAACAGAGATAACGGGGAGGAGTATAAGAGACAGGTCTTATCACAGCAATCCTATGATTCAATAACCCTTCCGGCCAAGAGGGGGGAGATCGAGGATCGAAACGGCACTAAGATAGCTGTGAGCCAGAAGGTATATAATATATGTATCGATCCAAAGACCCTTAATTCAGAAGAGGGTAAATTTTTAGAGCCAACGCTTAATAAGCTTTTCTCATACAGCAATGTAAATTATATGTATACACTGCCTGAGCTCAGGACTTACATTTCGGAGAACCCCGCATCCCAGTACAGAGTGATCGCAAAAAAACAAACCTATGAGGTTGTTTCTGCTCTTATGGATGATCTGAACGCAAGAGAAAAGGATCCGAATTTTAAAGGAGTGTGGCTTGAAGAGACCTATCAGAGAACATATCCGTACAATACTCTTGCCGCTGATGTGATCGGCTTTGTCCAGGGCGAAAATGAAGGAGCTTACGGTCTGGAGGAATATTATAACGATATCCTGGTCGGAACTAACGGAAGGGAATATGGTTATCTGAATGATGATGAAAACCTTGAACGTACCACGAAGCCTGCAGAGAATGGTCTTACACTCATAACGAGCTTAGACGTTAATATCCAGAGTATTGTTGAAAAGCATATACAGGCCTTTAATAAAGAACATGAAAATGAATACAGGGAAGGTGACGGAGCTACCAATATAGGGGTTATAATAATGAACCCCAATAATGGTGAAGTACTTGCCATGGCAAGTTCTCCCGGATTTAATCTTAATGATCCGAGAAATACGGATGATATTACAATAGAGGTATCCGAGGAATACCAGATGTCGGGTATTGTCAAAGAAGAGGGAAATGCTGACTCGGGGGAAGGCACAGGCAGTACTGAAAACACGGATCAGGGTACGGAAGAAAATTCCGGATCAGAAGGTTCGGATTCAAATACTTCTACAGAACCAAAGGTTGCGGTTGGGGAAACCATCACCGCCCCCGCCGGCACAGGGGAAGGGGAAGCCTTGGACGGATCGGCCGCAGAGAAGCCTAAAACATATGAAGAGGCTTATGAAGAGGCTAAAATGGAGGCATTAAATGCCAGATGGAAGAATTTCTGTGTGAATTTTACTTATGAGCCGGGTTCTACAATGAAACCCTTTACAATGGCGTGTGGTCTTGAGTCGGGAGAGCTTACCGGAAACGAGAACTTTGTCTGCAACGGTGTTAAGGAAGTGGGCGATCATAAGATCCACTGCAGCAACAGACTTGGACACGGCCCCCTGACCTTTTCGCAGGCTCTTGAGAATTCCTGTAACGTAGCATTTATGGATATGGCTTCAATGATCGGAAAGCCTACATTTATGAAGTATAACAGACTGTTCAACTTCGGACTTAAAACAAATGTGGATCTTACGGGAGAGGCGCTTACCAATTCCCTGGTTTTTGATGTAGACAACATGACACCTACAGACCTTGCGATATCCTCCTTCGGACAGGGCTTTAACGTTACCATGATACAGATGATATCCGGGTTCTGTTCACTTATTAACGGTGGATATTACTATCAGCCTCATCTTGTGACAAAGATAGTAAACGATGGCGGAGCAACGGTCAAAAGTGTTGAACCGAGAGTACTGAAGCAGACGATCTCAAGGGAAACATCAGAAAAGATAGTGGAGCTTTGCAACAATGTTGTATCTCTTGGAACGGGTAAATCGGCAAGACCGGCAGGATATCTGATCGGAGGAAAAACGGGAACAGCCGAGAAATATCCCAGAGGAACGGAGAATTATCTGGTTTCTTTTATGGGATTTGCACCTAGCAATGATCCGCAGATAGTAATATACACAGTAATAGACCAGCCTAATGTTGCCAGTCAGGCAAGTGCCAAATATGCGACCGTACTTACAAGGGACATCCTTACAGAGGTACTTCCTTATATGCATATATTTAAGACGGAAGAGATGACCGAGGATGAGATAGCAGAGCTTAAGGAAAAGGAACTTGATTTTGCCCTGCCTTCAGAGGGAGAGCAAACTGTTCAAGAAGGCGAAGGAGATACCGAGGGAACAGGTTCGGCGCAGGATCAGGGTGCAGAGGCTGCATCTGACGGCTCTCAGGCAGAAAATGGCGATGCCTCCTCAAATGAAAACAATTCTTCCAATGATGTCATAACCTTTGTGGATGAACAGGAACAGGGGA
>JAILEM010000060.1 GCA_024687745.1 Lachnospiraceae bacterium | reverse complement strand
GTTAGGCACGCCGCCAGCGTTCATCCTGAGCCAGGATCAAACTCTCAAATAATATTTTTCGTTTATTATTTTCTTGCTGGCTGTGATATGTTACATATCTTACCGTTCTTTACTGTTTCTTAGGAATCGACTCCTACCTCTCTCGAGATAGGTTCTCTCTTCACTACATCTTTCGATGTACTTTCGATTTCGATTTAATGGTTTATACTGTTCAGTTGTCAAAGTGCATTTTTAAAGCCACACTTTCGTGCGGCTTATCTATAATATCATTGAGATATTTTAATGTCAACGCATTTTTTCGTAATTTTTCAATTGTTTTTCGATCAATTTTTTTCCCTACAACATCTAGTGGTTTTTATTATTTTTGTCCACTATTTTATATGGATTTTTCCTGATTTTTTATCTTTATATATTTTTTACAATATATAAAAATAAATACTATATTTATCCTGCGTTTACATGATAGAATATGATAACTGTTTGAAAGGATCTTACAATGAAAAAAGAAAGAAATCAATTTTGGACCTTAAGATATACTCTTATAAATGTTACCTATTTCATGGTCTTTTGCTGGATTCATGCTTATGCTTCGGTATTTTTGCTTGATAAAGGCTTTTCCAATACCATGATAGGAATAACCCTTGCACTTGCAAATATCCTCTCGGTTATCCTTCAGCCCTTTATAGCTGGTATTATTGATAAGCCCGGAAGATTTACTAACAGGAACGTATCCATGATATCAACTCTTCTTATTCTTATCGGATCCGTCATCCTTCTGTCAACCGATAATAATAAGGTAGTTATCTTTTTGATCTTTGCTCTTATTTATATGATCCAGATGATATATCAGCCGGTGATCACAGCTATGAATTTCGAATATGCCCAGGCCGGTTGTAATATTTATTACGGCCTTGCAAGGGGGCTTGGTTCTGTAGGCTTTGCCATAGCTTCTTTTTTTACGGGAAAGGCTATAGGCTCATACGGAGTTGATATCCTTATGAAGCTTAATATAATCATCTTATCTGCTGCCCTTATCGCCCTTTACTTTTTTAAGAAGCCAGAATCCGCTGCGGTTAGTGAGATATCTGAAGATAATGGGGATACCCCTGTTGCCCATAACAATGTTTTTGATTTTATCAGAACCTATCCTATGTTTATGTTATTTGTTTTAGGTGCGGTTTGCTTTTTCTTCTCACATAATGCCATTAATGATTATATAATTCAGATCATCACTCCTCTTGGAGGCGATGAGGCAGATATGGGACGTGCCATTTTTCTGGCTGCGGTTTTGGAACTTCCCACAATGTCTTTTATAAATAAGGTAATGAAAAAGGTCTCCTGCAGCAGACTTCTTATAATATCGGGCATAGCTTTTATGATAAAGACATTTCTTATGTTCATTGCGGATAATATGATAACTGTATATATAAGCCAGGCCATGCAGTTATTTGCCTATGCAGTGTTTATCCCGGTTTCCGCATATTATGTAAATATGGTTATGGAAGAATATGATCAGGTTAAGGGTCAGGCCTATATTACCTGTTCGATCACTCTGGGTGGCGTCTTCAGCAGCCTTTTATGCGGAAGGATACTTGATACCATGGGTCCAAGGTTCATGCTGCTTGTAAGTCTCATCGTCAGCATAGCAGGAGTTATAATTGCCTTTATCGCTCTCAGAAAAGATATGGTATAATCTTTACAAAACCTGAATATCATCAGGATCGGTCCTGAAATATTTTTATTAGGTAAATTCTTTGAGAGGTATTACTTATGGCTGAACAGTATCTGATGGCCCTTGATCAGGGCACTACCAGCTCCAGATGTATCATATTTGACAAGTCGGGAAACATTAAAACCGTGACACAGAGGGAATTCACCCAGTACTACCCAAGATCCGGATGGGTAGAGCATAACCCCCTGGAAATCTGGTCTACAGAGCTTTCTGTAGCAATGGAGGCCTTAGCCGTACTCTCCCTTAAATGTGAAGATATAGCTTCCCTTGGTATCACAAACCAGAGAGAGACCACGATAATATGGGATAAAAACACCGGGGAACCCGTCTATAATGCCATAGTTTGGCAGTGCAGAAGAACTGCCGATATGATAGATGAGATCGTTTCCAAAGGTTATTCTGAAAAGATCCGTTCCATAACAGGTCTTGTTCCCGATGCATATTTTTCAGCCAGTAAGATAAAATGGATACTTGATAATGTAGAGGGAGTCAGGGAAAGAGCTGATAAGGGCGAGCTTTTGTTTGGTACTGTCGATACCTGGCTTATCTGGAAGCTCACAAAGGGATCTGTACATGCCACGGATTATACCAATGCTTCAAGGACAATGCTCTTTGATATACATAAGCTTGAGTGGAGTGATGAACTTCTGGAGATATTTGATATTCCAAAGCAGCTCCTTCCTGAAGTCAGACCATCATCTTATATATTCGGTCATACCGAGGAAAGCGTTCTCGGAGGAAGGATACCTATCGGTGCAGCCGCTGGCGATCAGCAGTCTGCCTTGTTCGGTCAATGCTGCTTTAACAACGGTGATGTAAAAAATACTTACGGTACAGGCAGCTTTATACTTATGAACACGGGGAAAAAACCCGTAAATTCCTCAAACGGTCTGCTTACCACCATAGCTGCGGGAGAAGATGACACTCCCGACTATGCACTTGAAGGCAGTGTTTTCGTTGCAGGAGCCTGCGTCCAATGGCTGAGGGATGAGATGAAGCTTGTGGAAAATGCCGCTAAAACCCAAAAATGTGCAGAAAAGGCAGAAGAGCCTGAGGGAGTTTATATGGTTCCCGCTTTTACCGGTCTTGGTGCACCTTACTGGAATCCCTATGCAAGAGGAAGCATCTTTGGTATAACAAGAGGCTTAAACAGGGATCAGTTCATCCGTATTGCTCTTGAGTCGATCGCCTACCAGTCCTACGATGTGTTTAAGGCCATGGAAGAGGATGCCGGAGTTTCGATAAATAATCTCAAGGTAGATGGCGGGGCAAGTGCCAATGATTTTCTTATGCAGTTCCAGAGTAATATTTCAGGATGCATTGTAAAAAGGCCAAGCTGTATCGAAACAACAGCCTTAGGAGCCGCTTATCTGGCAGGACTTGCCGTAGGTTATTACAGGAACAGGGATGAGATAGTCGACAACTGGCAAAAGGACAGGGATTTTGTCCCCGATATGGATCCTGATAAGAGGGAGGAGCTTATTAAGGGCTGGAAAAGAGCCGTAAAGGCAGCTCTTTTCTGGGCTGATGAAAGATAATATCTGTTTATTCCAAAGATCTCAGTTTTTTGTTGATCGCATTCAGGACCTTTTTTTTATCGGCACTCCACAGAGGTGCGATCAGAAGCTTTTTATCTCCATCCCCGGTCAGTCTGTGGATTATGACATCATCGGGGATGAGAGGGATAAGTTCACCTAAGAGATCTGTATACTCATCCATTTCCATTACTCTTACTTTTCCGAGATAATACTCCTTTTCCAGGTCCGTACCCTTTAATATATGAAGAAGCTGAAGCTTTATTCCGTTCACTTTGGAATTTACAACATATTTAACGCTTTCCTTCATATCCTCTGCTGTTTCTCCGGGAAGTCCCAGTATGAGGTGAGTTATTACTGTAAGCCCGCAGTCCTTAAGCCTTTTTACTGCTTCATCATAACAGGAGAGATCATATCCCCTCCTTATATAAACAGCACTTCTTTTATGTATGGTCTGAAGTCCAAGTTCTACCCATACAGGCTTTATCTTATTGATATCACTCAGGATCTTAAGAATCTTATCAGATATACAGTCAGGTCTTGTTCCTATCGATAAGGCAACTATGTCATTACCCCCGATCGCCTCCCTGTAGATCCTTTCAAGGTGATCCGGATCACCGTAGGTATTTGTATAACTCTGAAAATACGATATATATTTAGCTTCACCTTTAATTTTTTTACTGACTCTTAGTTTTGCTTCCTCTATCTGATCAGGAATGCTCTTATCAGCATTTGCGGCAAATTCTCCCGAGCCTCCCGCAGAACAGAAGATACAACCGCCATAACCGATCCTTCCGTCCCTGTTCGGACAGGTTACTCCTGCGGACAGACTCAGCTTATATACCTTACATCCATATTCTTCCCTGAGATATTCTCCAAGCAGCTTCATATAATAAAAACCCCTAAAACAAAAAAACAAAAGGAGGATACCTAAGCTCCTCCTTTTGCTCTATGTATAAATATTATTTCATGAATTCTTTTATCTGGTCGTATATTCCCTCGGCATCAAGCTGATACTTGTGTATAAGAGCTGATGCGGAACCTGATTCACCGAAGACATCCTGCATACCGATCTTCTTAACAAGGGTGGGAAGCTTAGCCGATAATACATCACAAACCGCACTTCCGAGTCCGCCTATAACAGAATGCTCCTCTGCTGTCACTACTCTGCCTGTTTTCTTAGCTGTCTTAAGGATGAGTTCCTCATCAATAGGCTTGATCGTATGAATATTGATAACCTCTGCATCTATTCCGTCTTTTGCAAGCATATTGGCGGCCTCAAGAGATTCGGGAACGGTAAGACCTGTTGCGATGATCGATACGTCCTTACCTTCCTTTAATACGATACCCTTGCCCATCTCAAACTTATAGGTTGATTCGTCGTTAAACACGGGAACTCCTGCTCTTCCGAATCTTAAATATACGGGTCCTTCATACTCATAGGCTGCCTTAACTGCTGCCCTTGCCTCTACATCATCTGCGGGTGAGATTATCACCATTCCGGGAATCGTTCTCATAAGAGCGATATCCTCATTACACTGATGTGATGCTCCGTCCTCACCTACGGAAATACCTGCATGAGTAGCTCCTATCTTAACATTTACGTGAGGATAACCGATGCTGTTCCTTACCTGTTCAAAAGCTCTTCCGGCCGAGAACATCGCAAATGAACTGCAGAAGGGAACCTTTCCGGTAAGTGCAAGACCTACTGCTATATCTGTCATATTAGCTTCTGCTATACCGCAGTTTATATGTTTATCGGGATGAGCCTTCAGAAAGATCTCGGTTTTTGTTGCTGCAGCAAGGTCTGCTGTCAAAACCACAAGATCATCATGTTCATTTCCGAGCTCTACCAAAGCATTACCATAACTTACTCTTGTTGCGATCTTTTTTACTTCTGACATAATGCTTCACCTACTTTCTCAAGATCAGCCATTGCTATCTCGTACTGTTCATCATTCGGTGCCACACCATGCCATGCAACACTGTTCTCCATGAAGGATACGTCCTTACCCTTGATACTCTTTGCAACTATGCAGGTAGGCATTCCCTTTGTCTCCCTTGCCTCCTTGAAAGCAGCCCTTATCTGGTCAAAGTCATGGGCATTAATGGTTATAACATGGAAATTGAATGCTTTGAATTTCTCATCTATGGGATTGGAATCACAAACCTCTGTTATGGGACCGTCAATCTGAAGACCGTTGTTGTCTACTATAACAACTAAGTTATCAAGCTTCTTGAAGCCTGCAAACATGGCAGCTTCCCAAACCTGACCTTCTGCAAGTTCTCCGTCTCCAAGTACTGTATATACTCTGTAGCTGTCATTTGAAAGCTTTGCGGATAATGCCATTCCTGTTGCAACCGATACTCCCTGTCCCAGGGATCCGGTATTCATATCCACACCGGGAGTATGAGCCATACAGGGATGTCCCTGAAGGTGAGATCCTAATTTTCTGAGTGTTACCAGATCTTCTACAGGGAAATATCCTCTGTTTGCAAGGGTTGAATATAATGCGGGAGCGCAATGTCCCTTAGATAGTACAAACCTGTCCCTGTCTTCCTTCTTAGGATCCTTTGGATCGATATTCATCTCCTCAAAATAGAGATAAGTCATAATGTCTGCACAAGATAAGGATCCTCCGGGATGACCGGCTTTTGCTGCATGTACTGCCGTTACTATTCCCTTACGGATCTCATTGGCCATTTTCTGTAATTCCAAGTTGTCCATAAAACATTTCCTTTCTTTTATTTCATTTTCTGTCTTTTCCTCCAAAATATACGGTTTTTGAACAGTCTCTAAGGACTTTTGTTAGTATTTTTGAAGGTTTTCCGACAATCTCCTGTAAAAAAGAGTATAACACAGTCTTTTTTCCCTTTCAATTGACACTTTTTGCCATAAATGCTAACATTTTTTATTATAGTGATACGACATCTGTATTATAATAATTATTCAGATAAGCCTGATCAATGAGGGGGATCTCAGATGAAGATTAATATTTATTACGGCGGCAGAGGAATGATGGATGATCCGTCGCTGTATGTGATAGGAAAGATCGTTGAGGTTTTTAACGAGCTGAATGTAAGATCCGAGGTTTTTAAGCTTTATGAACTCAAAAATACTATTACCACTCTTCCTTCAACCATTAACGAGGCTGACGGCATAATACTTGCCACAACGGTCGAATGGTTTGGGATAGGCGGTTTTATGCAGCAGTTCCTCGATGCATGCTGGCTGTACGGCAACAGGGAGAAATTCTCAAGCACTTATATGTGTCCCATAGTAATGTCTACTACCTACGGAGAAAAAGACGCCCTCTTTTCCTTAGAGTCTGCCTGGGAGATACTCGGCGGTCTTCCCTGCAGCGGAATAAATGCTTATGTTGCCGATATCAAAGAGTTTAAAAATAATCCAACCTACACGGATATCCTTGAAAAAACCGCCGAAAATATCTATCGTACAGTTTCTAAAAAAACCCCCAGCCTTCCTTCAAGCAATCAGGCAATGGATACGATCGTAAAAAAGGCTCCCATGATACCGCTTACTCCTCAGGAAACCGAGCAGTTATCCAAATATGCATCCGATGAGACCTATGTACAGAAGCAGAAGGAGGATATAGCTGAGCTTGCTTCGTTATTTAAAGGCATGATGGAACAGTCCGGGCAGGATGAGGCAATTAAATTCATACCTGAGCTGGAAGCTCATTTTAGACCTCACGGAAATATCAATGCGATCTATAAATTTGAGATAAAAGAGAAAAAGAAACCCCTGATCGTTGAGATAACTGACAGTACTCTTTCCTGTCACTACGGAGATTTTGATGATCCCGATCTAAGATGTAAGCTTGATACTTCGATGATGAACCAGGTAGTATCTGGAAGGATAACTCTTCAGAAGGCCTTTATGACTGGTTCCATACAGGCAAAGGGTGATATCAAGATATTAAGGATGTTTGACCAGATATTTGATTTTGAAAAATAGATTTGACAGATAAATTTTAAACGGAGGATTCTTTATCATGAAGGATGATTGTATTTTTTGTAAGCTTGCTAACGGGATAATCCCGACAAATGTTGTTTATGAGGATGATGATTTTACGGTCATAATGGATGCCGCTCCCGCTACAAAGGGACATTGTCTTATACTTCCAAAGGAGCATTTTGCAAATATCTATGAATTAGATGATGAGACAGCGGGAAAAGCCTTTAAGCTGGCCAAAAAAATGGCTTCCCATCTTACTGATAAGCTTAACTGTGACGGATTTAATATTGTTCAGAATAACGGCGAGACTGCAGGGCAGACCGTATTCCATTTCCATATCCATCTTATCCCAAGATATAACGATGACGGACAGAAGATCGGATGGAAACCCGGTCAGCCTTCACAGGATGAGCAAAGTGAGATCCTCTCAAGGATCAAATGCTAAAAATAAGTCTCTGTAAACGATAATCAGATCTTAAAGCGATACCCCACTCCCCATATGGTTTCAATATACTGGGGATTGGAGGTATCGAATTCTATTTTCTCCCTGATCTTTTTTATATGAACTGTAACGGTCGCTATATCACCGACGGAATCCATATCCCATATTTTCTTAAACAGTTCATCCTTTGTATATACGTGATTGGGGTTTTGTGCAAGAAAAGTAAGAAGATCAAATTCCTTTGTGGTAAATGATTTCTCTTCACCGTCTATATAAACTCTTCTTGCGGTCTTGTCTATCTTAAGACCCCTGATCTCAACTATGTCGTTTGTACCGGGATTACTTCCTACGAGCCTTTCATATCTTGCAAGATGTGCCTTTACCCTTGCCACCAGCTCACTGGGGCTGAAAGGCTTTGTCATATAATCATCGGCACCAAGTCCCAAGCCCCTTATCTTATCTATATCATCCTTCTTTGCAGATACCATTATAACGGGGATATCCTTTACCTTCCTTACCTCCTTGCAGATATCAAATCCATCTACCGAGGGAAGCATGAGATCAAGTATCAGCAGATCATAATTATCGTTTAATGCACTCTCCAAACCTTTCTTTCCGTCATTTTCGATCTGAACCTCAAAGTCCGAGAGCTCAAGATAATCCTTTTCAAGCTCGGCTATTGCGGCCTCATCCTCAATTATTAGTATTCTGCTCATTTAAATCTGCCTCCTGATACTTTCTTAAAACAAAATGAATAGTTGTTCCTATGCCTTCCTGTCCTGTTGCCCAGATATATCCTCCGTGGTCTTCAATGATCTTCTTTACGATCGAGAGACCTATACCGCTGCCTCCCTGAAGGGAGTTCCTTGAAGTGTCGGTCCTGTAGAATCTGTCAAAGATGTTGGGTATATCTTTTGGTGATATTCCTTTACCGTCATCCTCAATATCTATCTGAACCGACTCGTTGTTGTCCAGGATCTTAATTGATATGTTTCCTTCCGGCTTATCCATGTATTTAATGGAATTTCCGGTTATGTTACTTATGACTCTCTTAAGCTGTTCGGGATCCGCTATTATCCTAGTCGATTTATCAACGTGATTTTCATAGCTCAGCTTTATGTTCTTCTGTTCAAGATCAAATCCCATCTCCTCCACGCAGTCTTCAAAGAAATCCGCTATATTTATCCTGTGAAAATTATATGGGATCCTGTTTGTATCGATCTTAGAATACAAGGTAAGCTCATTTATAAGTCTGTCCATTTCATTGGCTTTATTATAAATAGTCCTTATATACCTGTCCATCTTGTCCGGAGTATCTGCAACTCCGTCCATTATTCCCTCCACATATCCTTTTATTGAAGTAATGGGTGTCTTAAGATCATGGGATATGTTACTTATGAGCTCTCTGTTCTCATTATCATACTTTATCTTTTCTTCAGATGATTCCTTCAGCCTCTTTCTCATATCATCAAAGTTATTGATGAGTATGCTTATCTCGTCATCCCCCTCCGAATGCAGGGTAAAATCAAGATTTCCCTCAGCCACCTTATCCATGGCATCATCAAGCTTCCTTATCGGGTTTATGATAAACTTATAAAAATTCCTTACAAAAACTATGGTGGTGACGACCATTATAAGGGCCGTCAGCACCACCAGTGAGATCATCTGAAATTTTATGTCAAAATAGTCTATCGTAAATATGGACAGTGCCATAAGGATTATCGGAGGAAGTCCTACAAAGCATGCCATATACAGAAGTTTATTTTTCAGTCTCATAAAAAGATTTTAACAAATTCTGACACCTCTAACTATTAAATTATTATTAAAAGCTGAAAAAAATTCTGCAAACTTATGTTATAATGCGAAGAGACAATTATGGATGAAGGAGTTTCAAATGAAAAAAATTCTTTTAACCGGTGGCGGTACGGCAGGACATGTTACGCCAAACATCGCTCTCATGCCCTATCTTAAGAAACAGGGTTACGAGATAGAATATATCGGCTCTTATGAGGGGATAGAAAAATCCCTTATAAATGATCAGGGAATACCTTATCACGGTATATCCTCCGGAAAACTCAGAAGATATTTTTCACTTCGAAATTTTACCGATCCATTCAGGGTTATAAAGGGATTTTTTGAGGCTGACAAGCTTATAAAAAAGATAAAACCGGATATTGTTTTTTCTAAAGGAGGTTTTGTTTCCGTTCCTGTTGTTATGGCTTCAAAAAGAAACAGGATCCCTGTGATAATCCATGAATCCGATATGACACCGGGACTTGCCAATAAGTTAAGCTTTTCATCGGCATCAAAGATCTGCTGCAGCTTTCCCGAAACCATGGCTTATCTTCCTTCCGACAAGGCTGTACTTACCGGTCTTCCCATAAGGGATGAACTGATGACGGGTGATAAGGAAAAGGGAAAGGCCTTTCTTAATATAGATAATATCAATAAGGATAAGCCTGTGCTCCTGGTAATAGGCGGAAGCCTCGGAGCTGCTGCCGTTAACTCTGCCATAAGGTCATTACTTGATAAGCTTCTCAATGATTTTAATGTAGTACATCTTTGCGGCAACGGTAAGACAGATCCCTCACTGTCCCATAAACCGGGTTATTTCCAGTTCGAATATATAAAGGATGAGCTTAAGGACCTGTTTGCCTTAGCTGACATAGTCATCTCAAGAGCCGGGGCCAATGCGATTTTTGAGCTTTTAGCACTTAAAAAGCCAAACCTTCTCATACCTCTTCCCTCGAAGAGCTCAAGAGGAGATCAGCTGTTAAATGCAACATCCTTTGAAAAACAGGGTTTTTCACTGGTATTAAACGAAGAGGATATCACGGATCTTACTCTTTATGAAAAGATAACCGAGTTATACGGATCCAGAGATCAGTTTAAGGATAATATGGAAAAGAGCTCGCAGAACAATGCCATTGAAAAGATAATAGAGCTTATCATCAAATGCAGCAAATGATACTCTGAATAAATACAGCTCTCAATACAGGCGTACTTTAGCCATAAGCCTGTTCGTAAAAAGTGCCCGGCATCACAGATGACCGGGCACTCTTTATGATAACATATTCAGATCTTACAGTCTCTTTAACAAAGCCTCTCTCTGCTCTTCAAATCCGGGCTTTCCAAGAAGAGCAAACATATTCTTCTTATAGCTCTCTACTCCGGGCTGGTTGAAAGGATTTACTCCTAACAGATATCCGCTTACTCCGCAGGCAAACTCAAAGAAATAGAAGAGCTCTCCCAAATAAAACTCATTGACTTCGGGAATGTTGATAACGGTATTAGGTACATTTCCATCCGTATGTGCAAGGATAGTTCCGTTCATCGCACTCTTGTTAACAAAATCTACGCTCTTTCCGGCGAGATAGTTAAGACCGTCAAGATCTACAGGTTCTTCACCTATTATGATCTCTTCTCTTGAGGTTTCAACATTTATCACTGTTTCAAACAGATTTCTGGAGCCGTCCTGTATAAACTGACCCATTGAGTGAAGGTCTGTTGTAAGGTCTACAGAAGCAGGGAAGATACCCTTCTGGTCCTTTCCTTCACTTTCTCCGTAAAGCTGCTTCCACCATTCGGAAATATAATGAACTGCCGGCTCATAATTAGCCATGATCTCTATCTGCTTACCTTTTCTTAAAAGGATATTACGTACAGCGGCATATTTTAATGCGTCATTTTCCTCATACTTATTGTTAAGTGCTGCCTCTCTTCCTGCTCTTGCTCCCTCCATAAGCTTATTGATATCGGCTCCGCTCACTGCGATCGGAAGAAGACCTACCGCCGTAAGTACAGAAAAACGTCCTCCAACATCATCGGGTACCACGAAGCTCTCATAGCCTTCCTCATTGGCAAGGTTCTTAAGTGATCCTCTGGCCTTATCGGTTGTTGCGTATATCCTCTTTGCTGCCTCTGCCTTTCCGTATTTCTTTTCAAGCTTTTCCTTAAATACCCTGAATGCGATGGCAGGTTCTGTTGTTGTACCTGATTTGGATATCATGTTGATCGAAAAATCCCTGTCTCCCACAACATCCATAAGATGCTTCAAATATGTTGAAGAAATGCTGTTACCTGCAAAATAGATCTCAGGAGTCTTTCTTACTTCCTTAGATACAGTATTGTAAAAGCTGTGGCTTAAGAATTCGATAGCTGCTCTTGCTCCTAAATATGAGCCTCCGATACCTATAACGATAAGTACCTCTGAATCCTTCTTTATCTTCTCCGCAGCCTTAAGGATCCTGTCAAACTCTTCCTTATCATAGTCAACGGGAAGGTCTATCCATCCCAGAAAATCATTTCCCGCACCGTTTTTTGACAGCAAAAGATCCTTAGCATCATTTACCTGCTTACCCATAAGCTCTATTTCATTTTCGCTTATGAATGCCATAGCCTTACTGTAATCATAACTGACATTTTTGCTCATTCTGATCTCTCCTTTATAATTTTTATTTAACTGATATTCAAGATTTGACTCAGTCGGTGAAATCCCCCACCTCTAGGTCCTTGCTTAAGTGGGGGGTATGACATACTATACTCGGTCGGTGTACAAACTCCGACTGAGTTAAAACGCTCCGCGAGGATGCGCACTGATTCGGATAGGAAATATGTCTGCAGAGCAGACCCGAATCCGGCGCGCAAGACTCACGGGCGAGTCTTGACTTTCTCCACTATTTTATACCGATTAGATTTACGTGGCAAGGCTTACCCGATAATACCGTAAAGAATATTGGCATTGAAAAGGGCAGAAAGCAGAGAGCTTGAATTAATATCCGATAAGAGCGAATCTGCAACCGGGTTACCCATAAACATTATAAGTATAAAGAAAAATACCCATACGATTATCAGTGCCTCTAAGAAACCCGCAAGTAATCCCAGGGTTTTATTAAATCCCTTGATAATGGGTATCCTTGATATGATGGATGTAGCAGAGATAATTATACGCATTATTATCCGAAACAATATGAAGAGTATCGCAAAGGTTCCGGCTTTTATTATAAGAGTCGTCAGATAACCGGAAATATACTCTTCAAAAATTTTGACTTTCAGGGTCTCATACATTTCTTCCGTGTTATGACGTATAAGATCAGTTATCATAAGCTCAGGAAGAGGATAGGATTCTATTGTGGTAGTCTGTTCCTCTTTTGTGATATTTCTGCTCTTTGAATTGGCATCCTTAAAAACTTCCGTTACCTTATCAAAAATGCTGTTATAGGTTGTTTCGTTTTCCAAAAGGCTGTTGCTGATTAAAGGTGATAAATAGGTTACAAGTATTATCACAAAAACCATACTTACTATTGAAACCGCTATCCGCAAAAAACCCCGGCTGTAGCCATAGATCATAAAAAAAGCAAACAGTCCGGTTATAACGACAAAAAGCCAGTTTACTTCCGATGCCATTTTCCCCTTTTCCCCTTTTACAACTTTTACAATATCGATCCGGTCTTAAATCAGACTCCCCTGTTATTTCAGCTGGATCTCCTCAGTCTTATTCCCCGAAACAAACAGATATTTTGTGGAAGAAGCTGTGGGTACCACTTCTATGACCGAGGATTTGAAATTCCCGTTAAATTTTTCCACATCATCCAGATTGTAGATAAGACATTCGGAACTGTTATAAATAACTATCGAATCACCGCTGAATACTATATCGGTATATTCCAGATTGAATTTCTTACTGTATACCAGGCTTCCCTGGGTATTATAAACATCCAGTCTGTATGCGGCCTCACTCGTTCCCTCTATAAAAACAAGTCCTATATGACTTTCGTCATTAAAGACGCTCTTTATCTCTTCTTCCCGGATATCTATATCCGCTATGCTTTCAGGCTTCTGACTTCCGCTATACACAACAAATTTATTATCCCCGACCGCAAAGGCGGTTCTGTCGTTCATGAAGTTTATATAGGAAACTACGGTATTTTCATAATTATATCCACTTACAAGATTGTCTATCTCGTTTTGCCCAACATCTCCGAAATTGTAATATGCAACCGATGTCGTAAGCTCTCCCTGATCTATAACCAGATAAGAGACCGCCATTATGGCTCCGTTTGGTGATAACGCGATATCAACAGGGTAACCGCTCTGTGACATGGTAGTCCTGTCGCTTGCTATCATTTCTCCGTTTACATCAAAAAGCCTGATCCAGGTGACTTCATTCTCTTCTAAGACAACAGCCACGGATCCGGTGTCGGATACACAGAAATTCTGTATGGGAAGTGTCGTATCTATTTCTCCGACCTTACCCTTACTGTTCATAACATATATCATGGTACCCTTATAATCACCTATTGCGACATGATCACCACAGATATCTATCATGGGATTCTGCATTTCATAGGTCTGGTTCCACAGCATCTCATTACCCATATTAAAGGCAAAAGCACCATCGGTACTGTATCTGACTATATTATTGTTAAACCTTTTATAGTCCGCACTGCTAACCTCTGTATACTGTATAGTCTTTAATACCGAATAATCCGTATATATTCTCTTTTTGTAGCTGTAATAGATCCCAATACAGACAACCACAAAAAACAGGATGATCGCTATCACACGATATGCTATCAGCCTTCTGTGTCTTGCCAGCTTTTTTTTAAAATCTCCGGGATCCGGAACGTTGTTGTATGGAGCGTTAAACTCTGTAATCTCAGCCAAAAATATACTCCTGATATAAAAACCACTGAATAATAATATCCAGTGGCTATTATACTCAATTAAATACCTGTAATCAATACGGTAATATTTCCGTTTATAGTGTATCTTCCATATCCGTAAGGGATGATAAGCGAATCCCCGAACCTGATCCTATGTCCGTCTATATCGCCCTCCCCCTCTATGACACTTATTATCTTAAAGGGCTTATCCTGCTCATATGATGCACTTCCATCTATTATCCTTTTATCTACGGTATAATATCTGCAGGAAACAAGTCTGTCTTTTATTCCCCCGGTATTTTTATCGGGATCTTTATAGGGAACCTTTATGACATCTAAGCTCTTTTCTATGTGAAGCTCTCTTCTTTTTCCTTCCTTTAATCTGTCATAATCATAAAGTCTGTATGTGATATCCGAATTTTCCTGTATCTCCATGATCTCCGTATGATTCTTTATTGCATGGACCGTACCGGGAACTATCTGAAAGAAATCTCCTTTTTTTGTGGGTATCTCCCGAAGAAGATCCTTCCACCTTTCATTATCGATCATCTCCTTTAATTCTTCTTTGGTCTTTGCGTTATGACCTATTATTATGGATCCTTCGGGTTTGGAATCTATCACATACCAGCATTCAGTCTTTCCAAGGGATCCGTCTTCATGAAGCTTTGCATATTCATCATCCGGGTGTACCTGTATGCTCAGATCATCCTTTGCGTCTATCCTTTTTACTAACAACGGGAAAACATCACCTTTAGCATTTCCGAATACCTCCCTGTGGTCTCTCCAAAGTTCTGAAAGCTTTAATCCTTTATACTTCCCTTCCCTGACCCTGCAGTCTCCGTTTGGATGTGCTGATACAGTCCAAAACTCCCAACCCCAGATCATCTCCTTTATTTCAGGCTCAAGAATTATAAGCTCCTCCATTTCACTGTTCATCCCCTTCTGTTTTAATGTTCTTAACGGATTCCCTTACTATAAGCTTTCCGCTTATTACCTTTCTTCCGGGAATAAAGGTCTCTCCCGAGATCCTGTGCATCACTGATTCCACAGCTGTCTCCGCCATCGTAGGCATATCACATGAAAAGGTTGTAAGAGGAGGATTTGATAAGGTTGAATAAATATGATCATCAAATCCTACTACCGAAATATCTTCGGGAACCCTGTAACCCTTTTTCTTTAAACGTTTTACGACCTCATAGGCCACCTGGTCACAATTGCAGACAAAGGCCGTTGGCATATCCTCAGGGAATACTATTTCCGAATAGACCCCATCGCTGTCCCTGTCCTTGAGTACCCATTCCTTTCTTACCTCTATCCCGTTCTCTATGAGAGCTTTATAATATCCTAAATATCTGTCCAGGATACTGCTGGTTGAAAAGATATCACCGACAAAGCCTATATTTCTGTGACCGTTTTTTATGATATGCTTTGTGAGCAGATAAGCTCCGTAAGTATTATCGCTTACTATGGAATCGATACTTACCTTTTCCGTATAAAAATCCAGGAAAGTCACGGGAAGATGACGGTCAACTATCATCTCTATATATTTATTTGAAAACTGACCTAAAACTATCAGACCGTCAACCTTATTATTTGTTATAAGTGCAGGCACATTACAGGCTTCTTCATCTTCCTTCCTTACTATCTCAAGTATTCCAAAGCAGCCCCTGTGGCTCAGATCCATTATCACGTAATTAGACATCTTCGAATAAAAGCTTGAGTCATCGGTCTCTACAAAGTGCTTGGCAATTATGATACCTATGCTGAATCCGCCCTCACTTATATTTCCCTTCGAATTCGGACCCGAATGATAATGATATCCCATTTCTTCAGCTTTTATTATTATCTGTTCCCTTACCTCATCGCTTACTCCCTCCTTGCCGGACAGAGCTTTAGATACGGAAACCGTACTTATATGAAGCGCATTGGCTATATCTTTCATTGTTACGAGCTTTGCCATATTACATCCCCCATGACAGATATGATAAAATCCTTAAGCTTGTCTGATCTGACAACCTTTATTTAAACTATATTCATTTTATCACAATTAATCAATAAGTAAAGTAAATTTACCTAATTTATTTCAGGTTATGTAATTAAAAATTATTTTTGTATCTTATTACCATGTCCGAGCTTCATCAGCGGGATTACCGTACAAAGAGAAGCAGCTATGGCGATCCCTCCGAGTACTCCGTTCTTTTCAAGCAATCTGTTTATTTCAGAAGGAGAACAGATAACTGCGACCAGTAAAAATACGGTTATAAGAGTCATTATAATACCGCATATGACAAGTGATACCCCAATGCCTTTGGCTTCCTCTCCACCACTTATTTCTTTATCCTTATCTTCACAACAGCTCTTTGATCCCGCATCAGTCGATCTTTCCCGTTCGTATTCCCTATAAGCAGCTCTTTCACTGCAATAGCCTGCTTCGCTTTTATATATATTTTTATTATTTATACTTTCATTATCCTTATTTTCAGTTTCTTTTACATCCGAGCAGTCCGGTATAATAAAGGATCCCATCGTCACGTTTTTATAAAACTCATACGCCAGCCTGATGGCATCCTCATTATTATAATCCGTATTCTGGATTATAAAATCAGCAAGAGTCTCTAGCGTTGTCTTAAGCTCTCCCTCCTCCTTAGGATAAAAGCATATGTAAAACCTCTTATCCTTGCTTCCATAATAAATATTCTCAGGTTCTAACCTTAAGTGTTCAGGAGAAAGGATATAGCGCTCTGTCATCATAAAAGCTGAGGAAATATCCCTGAAAAGTGTTTTCAGATCATTTATTCTTATGCTCGTATGGCCATAACGATCCGAAAGATTCTCATACCCTGAGATATCATAAACATAAAGCTCTTCCCCGTTTCTGTACTCTACCCTGCTTTTTAAGAATCCGTCTATCTCATTTTCCTCATACATTCTGACCTCATAACCGTCCCTGCCCTCAGTACAGCTCAAAATAAGGATATTTCCGGTGATCTTCTGCTCAACTTCTCTTACTATCAATCCCTGTTTCCCTCCCTTCTCTTTTTTCTCATATAGTCTGTTTCATTGATCCTGTATGCAACAGCCGACCTTTTAAGACCCATCCGGTTATCATCAAGAAGCCCGAAAAAAAGACTATTATTAAATGTTATCCCTGCCTCTAAGCTAACTGTTATCTTCTCTTCATCAACATAAATACTCTCCCTGCTTTCCCATTTTCCGATAAGTCTGTTGTTTATGACCTCATTTAAGGCCTCTTCAGATACAATATATGCATTATCATCATCTGTCTGCTCACTGCCCTTCATTGCAGCATAATAACAGGCTTTTGTAAGTATGCATCTGTCATGAAGATAGAACCCCAAAAAGATTATAAATATAAGGACTCCGAGGATTACAGGCATGAGAAGTGACAATTCTATCGTCATACTTCCGTTTTTCTTATTTTTTTTATCAAAAATATATTTTTTCATGATGTCTGTGAATAAAATACGGATAGTTTATGCTTTACTCTCACTCCCCCTGTGTTTTCCATTTATCCTAAAAGCTGCTGCTTACATACGGGTAGACCAGGATATATCCGATCAAAAGACAGGGGATAAGGGGAATGGAATCACACTTTTCTCTTCTAAATACCGTCTTATTTAATGCAACAGTTAAAACACCTGCAAAAAAGGCAATGAAAAAGCCTGTGGCAATAACCCTTATAAGATTTTCTAACCCCATCATCAAACCAAGAACAAGTATCACATGACCGTCTCCCTCACCTATCATCCCTTTACTTAAGCGCCCTGACAGTATAAGAAGCAAACCCGGCAGCATTGACACTATGATCCCCACCGGATCGGATCCATACAATAGTATTCCCATATCCTGAGCATGATCATTCTTATAACAATACAGAAAAATGACCGCCGCTAAGAGCATAAAGCCATACACTGCCCTAAGATCCACAAGTCTTTCTCTTATATCCGTATATGAACATATGATGAGCATGATAATTATCAGGTATTTTATCAGTTTTTTCCTCCGCATCTTGAGCAGGGCGGTACCCCCGGGATATCGGAAAGCTTTACCATCCTTACTGTCCTTTTCAGGCCGCTGCATTCGAATGAGTTATGAAACCTGTCTCCCTCAGGCGTTATATAGATATATGGATCGCTTTTTTTAGCATGGCAGAGCTCACAGGGTTTATACCTGCCTCCGTTATTGTTTCTTGCGCTCTCAAGCTCTGACGATGATATCCCATGGATCTTAAGTCTTATGTGGGTACAGTCAGGATTCCTGTGATAGACCGTTCCGTTTTCGGTCATATACACATACTCATCCGATAATCTGTCTGACATAGAGTCAAGGCCCTTTTCATATCCGGTAAAAGCATGGATCACTATCCTGTTACTAAGCTCTCTGTCAAATATCCCTTCCATGTCAAATGGCAGTTTAGCCCTGTATCCGGCATCTATCGTAAGTATCTCATTATTTTCATATTTACTTTCCGAAAAATCAGTCTCATCCGTATTTATTATCCCTTTATTTTTATTACCTGACTCATTAAGGAATATTTCAGATACTTCCCTGCCTATCCTCTCATCATCAACGGATCCTCCTTCACAGACTTTTATCCCCAAAAGCTTAGCCTCCGTATAAATAGCCTGTTCCAATGACATATACTCTTCCATAAGAGAGAGAAATGAGAGGAGTAAAAGCATTCCAAACATAAAAAGGGGCAGAACAAGAGCTGTTTCCAGACTCAGGCTTCCCCTTTTTCTTATATTAAAAACAGGCACCGGCTTCTTTACTCTAAAGCCCTTGGATATATCCGTCCGCATGTCCTCATTTTCATGTCTGGCAGTATTCTCATCGCCTGTTTTAATCCAAAATACCGGAGTCATAAGCATATTCATCGGTTACTTCTCTTCTATATCCGTATCCACTTTCATATTTCATGGTCACATCCGCATATCCGATACAGTTATCTATCTTAAAAGCCGGATATCCTGTATTTCTTATATCCATTTCCACTATATCCATAAACCTCATCCTCTTATCCCTGTATTCTGTTGTGTATAAAAGGATCTCAAGATAATCTCTGTAGGAAAGGCCTTCGCCCTCCCCTTCTCCCAGATATTCAGGAAAGAACATCATATCATCGATCGGAATTATCCATATCAGTCCCTCTGTATCAGGTTCACATCTTCCACCGCATAAGAGCCTGTTGACTTCGATTACAGATTCGGCATATGCCCAGGAATATATTATCGCCTCTCTTATCTCATATTGCATATCTCCCATTGACTCACAATATTCACGGGCCTTCTCATCGGCCAACGAAAGCATATACTCACTGTTTCTTATGTATTCCAGATTTATACCCTCCCTGTATGACATAAGAAGATCTGTTATCCGCTCCATATTCTCCCTGTCATTTTCATTGCCAAAGATCATATATTCAAGTTCACACCTTAAAGCCTGCATACTGTCATATTCCGTATAACAACCGAGTTTTTCCATAAGGTAGGCATTAAATGACTCCTCCTCTGAAGGATCCTCTGTTCTCTCCCTGGGATATACCCCTTTGTTCAGTTCTCTTTTAGAAGGAAGATCCATATTATTAAGGCTTTTTAAATACATATAAGATCCCCTTAACAGCTGTTCGGAATCTAAAACCCTGTTTCTTACTGCCATAAACGGATATAGCGATTCATCCCCGTGTTCAAATCCAATGCATGATAATACACTGTCCCACTCATTCGTAAAATCACTGTGACTGTATTCATCTATAAGATATTTATCTGCTTTTGGTCCTCTCTCAAGCTCTTCATTTCCATATTTGTCTATATAGATCACAGCCTGTTCAACCATGGCCTCTCCCTCTTTATCGCTCGCAAGTCTGTAACTGTTTACTGAAATCTCATCAAGCCTTATCCTTAAAAGATCAACCTCGCCTTTGTTTTCGGTATTTGCTTCTACATAGCCCCTGAGATGTTCCACAAACCTTTCCAAACCGCCCTCATCCGACCTGTAGCCCGTATCTGCAAAAAACAGGTCAAATCTTTCAAACAGCTCTTTATTGTATTCTGCAAAACATGACCTCAGTGCTATATCCGTATATATTTCCGTTTCATATCTGAATATCTCTGTTCGTGCACTTTCTATAAGAGAGAGGATGAAAAAGCAGAAAACAGAAAGAAGCATTGCAAGAAATACCGTTATCTCCGCTTTTTTTGTGATCCTATACGGCCGCACTGTCTGCCGATATCCTCTCAAAGATACCGCCTATAAGCGAGGTGAGCTGGTTCCTGAATATCACCACCAGACCGATAAGTACCACAAGGATAAGGATAAGCTCTACCGTTCCTATAGCATCCTCCTCCTTTATAAATCTCCTGAATACTCCTTTTATAGAATTCATCATTGTAAATTCCTCCTTTCTTACCTTCTTTAGTTTTAATTACCTGTTGTCCTATCCTAAATTTCGTTTAAAGCTTATATTTACATATTAAAAGCAACCATAGCGGGCATAATTATGATGATCAGTACGACCGCAAGCATTAAAAACATTGGAACAAGCAGCCTCGTGCCTGCCTTCTCACCCATCTCCCTTGCCCTGTTTTTCTTCTCGGTAAATGCAGCCCTTGCCTCTTCTTCAAGTAATAAACCTATATCACTTCTTCCTTTGGAAACAGTCTGTTCCATAAGATTTACCAGCTGTCTGTATTTATGTATCTGACATCTCTTGCCATAATCCTCATAGGCAGAGAGCTCTCCCATTCCCTCTTCCATCCTCTGTCTTGTTCTTAACAGCTCTTCATAGGCATATCTGATCTGCAGGCCCTTTTCCCTTTTTTGTTCATAATCCCTGCAGAGCTTTAGCATTATACCCTTTGTTGTCATTCCGGCACCATAGAAGATGGCAAATTTATTTATTATACCGGGATAATCACTGAGCATCTGTTCATTCCTCAACTTCACCTTTGTTTTTAGTTCCTGATCGTCTCTTTTATATATCAAAGCGCCGACTACAAGAGTCAATATAAATACAAGTATGGTTTCATGGGAATCCTCCTCCTTGTAGCTTACAGGAGTACCGTCAATATTTATGGGTAAAACAAGGCTTTCATCACATTTTGTACTCTCCTCTGCCTTTTTGATCTCCTCCCTCAGACCATCTTCAAAGGTGGCATCCTCCTTATCTTCATAATAAAAAACTCTTACATACAGACTTAATTCTCTCCTGAAATCCTCATACTTAAAGGTGGCGGCTATATTTACAGGGATCCCCCCTTCATATCCTTCCCGCTTAAGGATATTCTCCTTATTGATCTTTCCGTCGCTTCCAAGGATCACCGGGTCATAGGATCTGTATTCGATATCAAAGGGAAATCCCTCAATACTTCTTACTGCATCAAGATCAAATATGATCTCATCAAGAGAGATGTTTTCTCCTTTAATGATTTCAGGCAGCAGACCTTGTGCTTCATCACACATACTCTCCAGGGCACTTCTGTCATATTTTCTTTTCTGAACTGTCAGATCCAGTTTGACCTTTTCTTTAGATCTTTCATCCTGTGCCCAGATCGAGATGACCTTATCATCACCGTTGTAGTCATCACGGGATATCCGGTTCGTATCCTTGATAACGGATCCGTCAGAGAATGCTGCCTCCATTACTATGCACACTAGAGAACCTGCCATGACTGTTATGAACAACGCAGTTAATTTTTTTATATAGAAAAGGGTCAGCTTTTTTTCGGTTCCGATCCTTGAAGTGAATTTATTCAGGTCATCATATATGTCCTGTTTGGAAAGTTTCTTAATGATCTGCTTTAGTCTGCTGCCTGATGAGTTTTTAAGATAGATAAGTGATAAAAGGCTTAAAGAAAAGACTGTAATATACACAACAATCATATCATACCTTTATATCTGTTATCCTTTCTGCCATAAAATATGCAAATATATATATTACCAAACATACCGACATTATGAATATCCCCCTGGTATTATGATATAATATATCAAGAAAACCTCCCGTACTGACCCTTAGATACATAAGTATCACAAAGGGGATCACACTCATTATCCTCTGCTCCATCTTCTTACCGCTAAGCAGTACCTCTATCTCATTTTCCGTATCCTCCTTCTCCTTTAATATATTTACTGTATGAACTATCATTTTGATAAAGTCACCTCCGTTTCTCTTCGCCATGACAAATATCTCCGCAAAATCTTTTATCTCCTCGACTCCGGTACGTGTTCCGTAGTCATACAGTATCTCCTCTAAATTCACACCTATGGAAAGCTGTTTAAAAAAACCTTCAAGCTCTTTTGAGATCATCGCGTCCTTCCCATGAAGAGAAACCATATCCCTGTAGCTTTCCCTGAAGGAATTTTCTATTGAAAATCCCGAACTCAAAGCAGCAGAAACCGACATGATCATATCGATAAATTCTCTCTTTATATCTCTCTGCCTCTCTGTCCTGAGTCTTTTTCTCTTAAATGCCATAAAGGGAATAACTCCCGGAAGAAATATCAAAAATATATATATGGAATCATAAAACAGATACGAGATAATAAAAGTTACAGCCATATATTCAAGGATGTATCCGCCTATCTTTGATCCCTTTAGCTTATATACCTCATAGTTCATATATCTATACCTGCCCTGCAGAGCTTGTCCCTGTGTATCAGTTCATTTTCCTTTATGAATCCTCCCTTTACCCTTCCGTTACTCTCAGACTCCTCCCTGAAGGAAAACAGTCTCCTTGTGCTTATATCATTATCCCTGATCCCATCTACCTCGAGTATCTCAAGCAGTCTTCTGCTCTTATCCCTTAACCTTCCAAGCTGAACTATGATATCTATTCCCGAAGCCATCTGCTTTCTTATAGCCTGAACAGGTATATCCGAGGACATGAGCATCATTGTTTCAAGTCTGGATAACGCATCCTTTGCGGAATTTGCATGAATAGTTGATAAGGATCCGTCCTGGCCAACATTGAAGGCCTGAAGCATATCTATGGCCTCTTCTCCCCTTACCTCACCCACTATTATCCTGTCAGGTCTCATTCTGAGGGAGGCCTTTATAAGATCTCTTATGGATATCTCTCTGCAGCCCTCAACATTTGCACTCCTTGCCTCCAGTCTGACTAAATTCTCAATCCCCCTTATCTGCAGCTCGGCACTGTCCTCTATCGTTATCACACGCTCAGTCTTTGGAATATACTCGGATAGAACGTTTAAAAAAGTCGTCTTGCCCGCACCGGTTCCGCCGCTTATAAGTATGTTGTATTTTGCTTCCACAAGTTTTCTGACAAAACCAAGTATTTCTTCATTTACCGCCCCATACCTTAATAGCTTTTTATCATCTACCGGATCTCTTGGAAATCTCCTTATGGTTAGGATAGGGCCGTTTATTGCTACGGGAGGGAGTACAACATTTACCCTTGAACCGTCCTTTAACCTTGCATCCACTATGGGAGACGCAGTATTTACCGTCCTGTTGGCATCTGCAACTATCTGCTGGATTATATCCTCGAGCCTCTCCTTGGATGAAAAACGTCTGCCGCTGTCACTTATACATCCGTTCTTTTCATAAAAGATACTGTGGACTCCGTTTACCATTATCTCTGTTACATCTTCATCCTCTATAAAATCCTCCAAAACATCCAGACGTCTTATGGAATTAAAAATATCTCTCCTTAAGGTCAGCTTGTCCCTGAGGGATATATGGATATTTCTGCACTCCTTCTGAATATTCTGATCTATCATTTTCAGAACATCCTCATCATTTATCACAGGAATGCCGTCCAGATCCCTTTGAACCTTTATCCTTATATTTTCCTTCTCTTCTGTCAGATCAATGATAACAATCCCTCATTTCTGATATATTCTGCAAGTTCGCTGGCACACAGATCATAATGATCCACGTTCAGATCGTTAAACCATGGAAGCTCTATCTCCCTGACCACCTTTTCATATACCGCATCATCACTTATTCTTCTCAGATCTTCCTTAAATTCTTCAAGCTTAAAGACTGACAGCACATCCCTTCTTACGGGCATGAATACCTTATCACTGTTACTAATAAGCTCTGTTATACCATGTATACAGGAACCGGCATCTATGATGATAAGATCGAATATCTGAGCCTTTATTATCGAAGAAAACAACTCTATCCAGGTATGTGCATCAATATCCTCTAACTCTGACCAGGGTCCGGGATACAGAATATATATTTCTCCCGTATCATAGACATAATTCTCCATATTCTTTAGTGTACTTTCCTTATCCGTGCTGTAATCATAGATAAGCTCTGCCATAGTGCTCTTATCCTTAATATCATAGATATTCCCGATCCCAGAATATCCCTCAAGATTCACATATAATACCTTATGAGCTTTACCGTATCCTGACATAAGCCCTGCAAGTGTAAGAGAAAATGTTGTTTTGAGGACCCTTCCCAGAGGAGAATATACGGTTATGATCCCTGTTTTTTCATTTATTACAGGGTCAATACCTCTGTTTATCCCTGCATAAGTATCAGAGCCTTCATCCCTTATAACGCCATCATCAGTTCTTCCCGATCTTTCTGTCAGCCGTAAAATATAATCTGCAGGCTGATACCTGTATATTGCCCCATTCTCCCTTACCCTTTGCATATCGTCTGAAAGCAGGAATATTTTTTCATTATCGGCATATCCGTATGACATACCGGCTCCCTTGGCAAAATCCTCACTTATTATGATCAATGAACTGCTGTCCATATCCGAAAGCTCAAGATCAAAGCTCTCGGTATCGGTATAGAGTATGACCTTGTCCCCACTGCTGTGATTGTTTATATAATCTGCCAGCTTTTTGGCATATACTGTATTGGTATCACAAATGATCACCCTCTTCACATCATCCCACCTGCAAGCAAGGCAACTCCGATAAATGCCGGGATGGCAAAGGGTATCTTTCTGAGCCCCTTTTCCTTATATGTCAAAATATACTTAACCGCTCCCATTATTCCTCCTGTCAAAACAGCATAGATCAAAACAAGCATCACACCCTGTGGTCCGAGAAATGTACCTATCATGGAAAACAGCTTTATATCCCCCGCTCCGAAATACCGGAAAATAAAAAAAACGAAGAGAAGAAGGAAGGGTATAAGAGCACCGATAAGTGATGACAAAGCTCCCTTTGCCCCGTCTCTGTATACAGATATGCTTAGTCCTGTTATCATTCCTGCGATTATAAGGTAATTGCTTACTCTGAGTGAGATTATGTCCATAATGGCTGCGATCATACTAAAGATCAGTAATACTGTTATTTTATTGTCCAAACCTGTCCTCCTTTATATTCATCTTACTTTCCCGGTATATGGTTTTAAATAGAATGAGATCATATGAGTAGATCGTAAAAACAGTGTATGAGGGGCTGTCATTCTATACCCAACATTTAATTTTCAAAGGATATTTTCGAAAAATCAGAATATGCTCAGATAAGTATTTAAGAAAAATTGTATGATATATCCTTGTGTAATAATGATTATATTGCATGGAAAAGCCTTTGTCCAGCCTAAAAATCCGATTTTCCAAGCTTTGTGGATACTGTACGATCATTATATTTATGTAAACTAAATAGTTTTATCCCATATGCCCAACTTTTGTGGATTACTTACAAAAAAATAAGCGCATAAAGCGCTTATTTTTTATAACCCTTATTCTTTCTTTACAAAGACTCTTAATCTTTGTCTTATCGGGATCTTAGACCTTAAACCCTCTGTTCCCGCTTCCGTTAATGCTTTCATTCAGACTGTTCTTTCCATAGGTAAGCCCTGCATATACAGACTCTGTATTTCCCATTACAGGCTCCGACTTATCCTGCTTTGCCATCTCCTCAAAGGAATCTCTTAAGGAAAGAAGCAATCCTCTTGCAACAAGCAGACCCTCGGTATCATTTTTTATCGAAGACATCGATATTTCCTTACTTATATAAACATACAGCCTCATTAAGGGAAAGGCTAATTCATAATCGAAATCAAGAGCCTCCAAAAGATCTCCGACACATTTTCCGGCATATCTGCAATTATCCCTGAATGTCAAAAGGTCTCCGTGATCAAAAGCCTCCAGGGCATCCTTGATATACTGCTCTGTCATATCATATACTATAACGATTATCCGGCTTCTGTTAGCCTGCGTTATCTTTAACGTATACTCCTGAATAAGTTCCTTTGTCATTATTCTGATCTCCCTTTTTATCTATATTCTCAAGAACCCCTTCATGACTGTAAAAGCTGCAATGCCTGCTGGGGCTGCTCATTTGCCTGTGTAAGCATCGATGTGCCTGCCTGTGTAAGTATCTGAAGCTTTGTATATTCAACCATTTCTTCAGCCATATCCACATCCTTGATGGTTGAATATGAGGTTGAGAGATTTTCGCTCGATACATCGAGATTTGAGATCGTTGACTCAAATCTGTTCTGGTAAGCACCGAGTCTTGATCTTATTTCAGATATAAAAGCTATTCCGTTTTCTACCATTGCTATAGCTTTTTTTGCTCCATCCTCGGTACGAACATCCATCTTGCTTATACCAAGGTTCTCTAAGGATATCTCAGGAATAGCCATTGTTATACTCTGTCCTTCCATCGATCCTACCTGTATCTTCATTCCTCCTATTCCCTT
>JAILEM010000058.1 GCA_024687745.1 Lachnospiraceae bacterium | reverse complement strand
TAAATGAAAATGTTTAAGAGTATACTGCCTGTGATATTGCTTGTGCTTTTAACAGTGGGATGTTCCTCGCAAAGTAATTTTAAGGATGAAAGTGAAGTCGCAGATGAAAAAAAAGTGATCGCTGAGGAAGAGGAGATCGCGCAAGTACAGGAAATTATGGAAGCAGAGGAGCCGGGTGCGGAAGTACAGGAAAGCACGGAAGCAGAGAAGCCGGGTGCGCAAGTACAGGAAAGTATGGAAGCAGAGGAGCCGGGTGCGCAAGTACAGGAAAGTAAAGAGGCAGAAGATACACCGGCAAAAGGGCAGGAAAAAGGTTATAAACTTACTGATGAAATGGCAGTTGACGCAGTAATGAATTACTGTTATATAAACAATCCTGATTTAAAGGAGATTGTTGAGGAAGGTGTGTACAGTGTATATTGGTCCGTGGTTTCCAGTGATGAAAAAGAAATAGTTGTTTTATATCGTTCATATACAGCTGCTCTGGTCCGTTATTATATAGACCGGATTTCCGGAGAAACTTATGAGACGCAATTTGTAGAGGGTATAACACCTGAAGAGGAACGTAGTGATGAGAGTTTTAATATATGGGATTATGTTCCGTGATATACAGATAAAAAAAACACCTTAAGGGTGTTTTTTTTGACCTTTTTTGAATGCAAAAAGATTCTTTTATGATTGACAAAAGTCCTTATAGAAAAAACATTTGTCCATATAACAATATTAGGTGGGGGGTTATCATTATTACGTAATCGATTCGGATGGGGTGCACTCTAATATTGAACAGTCAATTCTAAGGAGGATAGGTATGCCCGATTGTTGATGCTAAATGAAAAATTTATAATGAAGGCTATGGATTTATTTTTATGATAAAAACATATGGTAATAAACGGATGTTTTTTGTCGGGAGGAGGAAGCTTGGACAAGAAGGAAAGGATATGTGACGTTAAAAGAGAGCGCTATAACATACTCAGACTCTATGACAAGATAAGCGATGAATTCTGCCTCGCCTACTGCGGTGTCATGAGGTGTGAAAAGGGCTATTCATACGGAAGATCCAGGGCAAATTATCATCTGCATATTGTCCTGTCAGGATCGGGAAAGCTTACAGTAAACAAAAAAACATATGAAGTTCATAAAAACCAGGCCTTTTTGCTTAAGGCAGGAGAAACATCTTATTATCAGGCTGATATGGATGACCCCTGGTTTTACTGCTGGATAGGCTTTAACGGGACCAATGCCAAAAAGTATATGGATGAAGCCGGTTTTACAGAGGGCGTATATGTACGGGATTGTCTGGTGGACAGCAGGGAATATCTTTTGCTTGCCCAGCGTATATTGTCAATCTCCGATCCCATGACGGAAAGTGTTCTTATGAGGATAGGAATTGCTCTGGAATTTATCTCGCTTGCCATAAGATCGGGATACTCAAAGGAAAGTGCAGAGGATCTGTCCGGAGCGGAACTGTCATATTACTATGTAAAGCGCGCCATAGATTTTATCTACGGTAATTATGCAAGAATAAATGTTTCGGATATCGCAAATTACATAGGTATAAACCGGGGATATCTGACAACCCTGTTTAAAAGGGAAACGGGTGATTCACTGCAGGAGTATCTTCTCAGATACCGTCTCGGAAAAGCCTGCGAGCTTTTGCTTACAACCGAATTACCCATACAGGAGATAGCCCGCAGGGTAGGATATGATAATCAGATGACCTTTGCCAAGATATTCAGAAGAACCTTCGGGTTAAGTCCAAGCGCGTACAGATTTCACGATAAGTAAAAAGATCAGGAAAAGATCCGGAAAAATCACAAGGTGTTGTTTTCATCAAAATTCACGGGGATCATAAAAGATCCCTGTGTTTTTTTATTTGCTGATATGTACCGGCATAAAAAAATATTTCGGAATTTTTTATTGACATACCGGGTATGATGATATAATATAAACGTGTTTATATAAACAAGTTTATATAAAATAGTTTTATATTTTAAGGAGTGCGATATATTATAACAAAAGCCGGACAGCTTAAGACGCGATGTTTTTTTTAACAGCTGTCTGTGGATCCTAAGGAGGTTTATCATGATACTGATAGTTAATACGACTTCGGAAACCGCTGTCACGAAGAAAATAAAAGAATATACGGATGCCGCGGGGATCGAAACAGAGATCTTTGAAGCAGGTGAGATGGATATAAGCCACTGTATCGGCTGTAATCACTGCTGGTTAAAGACCCCGGGAGTTTGCGCGATAAAGGATGATTACGAGATCATCCTTAAAAGAATGATACATGCTGATCAGATCTGGGTCATATCGGATACTGCCCTGGGATTTCTCAACCACAGAGGAAAGAACATATACGACAGGATCCTTCCTCTTGCGACAATGTATCTGCAGTTTAAGGGCGATCAGATGCGCCATATCGCAAGATATGATAAGAGAGCTGATTTCGGCCTGATATATATAGGGGATTGTGACAGGGATTACCTTGAGAGATGGAATAAACGGGTAGCACTTAATTTTGAGAGTGAGTCATTGGGCGTGTTTGATCACAAAGAATTAAAGGAGGCTGTAGCATGCATGTATTGATAATAAACGGAAGTCCGAGAGTGAAGAAATACAGTAATACCGATAAGATCCTTGAAAGATTCACAGGAGGGTTATGTGAGGAAGGAAGCGGTGAAGGTAATACCTTTGAGCAATATGAGATCTCGGATAAAGGACAATGGGACACGATCAGGGAGGAATATTACAGGAACAGTAATATCATCATAGCACTTCCCCTGTTCGTTGAATGTATACCGGGACTTTTGATGGAATTTCTTGAATCACTCAAGGTCAGGGAGGATAATGCCGCAATAGCCTACATCCTTCAGAGCGGATTTGCCGAAGGGGTACAGCTTAGATGCGGAGAGACATATCTTGAGGAGCTGACAAAAAGACTTGGTTGTGAATACAGAGGAACACTTGTAAAAGGCAGTAATTTTGGTATAAGATTAACAGAGGGAAAGGCCAGGGATAAGATTACCGCCCCTTACGAGGAAATGGGCCGTGAATTTTCAAAAACCGGTAATTTCTTTTCGGATAAGTGCAGGGCCTTTACCGGGCCCGAGGTATTCCCGGCATTTGTGCGTTTTCTGCTTGGGATCATGTTTAAAACAGCGGGGAGAAAAAGTTTTGACAAAGCAGCAAAAAGCTGGGGCTGTACGCTACCTCTGGATTACAGACCCTATGACTGAGTGAGGAAAAATGGGCAGAAGAGCAAGGATAACCAAGGAAATGGTTTTGGAGGCAGCATATGAGCTGCTTGATGAAGAGGGTATAGGAGCGGTGGCCATCAAGCCTGTCGCTGCAAGGCTTGGATGCTCTACACAGCCTGTTTCCTGGCTGTTTGGAAGCATGACAGAGCTTAAGAAGGAGCTGTTTATTTATTCATCGCACAGACTTTACGACCGGATGGAAACCGTTATCGAGGGAAAGGATGCGATCGAAACCTTTTATATGACCGGGGTAGAGTACATATCAAATGCCTGTGATCACCCAAATGTGTTCAGATTTATAAATGTAGACGATACTCTTGAAACTGTAGGCGAGAGGATGCTTGGAGATACAAGTATCTTTTCGGAAAGGTTTGATCATGTGGCGGTTGAGGCACTTGCCTCCCAATACGATGTGGATCCTGCGATGATAGAGGAAACAGTTAAGGATATAGTCATCTATACCCACGGACTCGCAGTGATGATGATATACGACAATTACAAACTTCCTAAGGAAGAAGCCTGCAAAATGATGTATAATATGGGAAGAAAAATGCTTGGTACTATAGGGATAGATACAGAATAAGCAGGATTTATAAAATCCCGGGATGATAGGGAAAGGTCAGAATAAGCAGGATTTATAAATTCCCGGGATGATAGGGAAAGACACAGAATAAATGCAGGGAATCAAAGGAAAATTTTACGTGTAAAGAAAGGAGTATTACTGTGAAGAACATATTAATGATAACTGCATCTCTTTTAACATTGGTAGTTGCTTCTTATGGGGCAGCCTCCAAAGATTTAAATCCGGAGCTTAGCCCCAGGGTAACGGTTCAGGCAGCCACTACTCTTAAGGCTTCAAAGGATAAGGCTGATAAGAAGGACAAACCTGATAAGAAGGATAAGCCTGATAAGAAGGATAAGACTTCAAATACTGATAAGGCAGATAAGAAGGATAAGTCTTCGGATGCTGATAAGGCCGGGAATAAGGATAAGACTTCGGATGCCGATAAGGCCGGGAAGAAGGATAAGTCTTCAAATGCTGATAAAGCTTCAAATACTGATAAGGTCGGGAAGACTGTTTACTTTGCTGCTCCTCTGTTTAATGATGCTGAGAGAACATATAATTTAAAGATTGTTTCTATTCTCGAAAGCTATGGCTATGAAGTCTTCCTTCCACAGCGTGATGGATTTCTTGCGCCTGAACTTGAAGGTCTGACAGAGGAACAGAAGATAAAGAAGATATTTGAGAAGGACAGGGATGAGGTGCTGAAGGCAGATATCTTCTTTGGCGTACTCGATGGCAGGATCCCGGATGAGGGCGTCTGCGTTGAGCTTGGTATGGCTTACATGAACGGCAAGAGATGTTATGGATTAAAGTCAGATGCAAGATCTGTAGAACTCGACATGGATCTTAACCCGATGATAAGCGGAAGCCTTGACAAGCTCTTCTATAACCTTAACGGAGAGGAACTGATCAAGTCGCTGGAAGATTATTTAAAGGAGAATGATCTGTAGAACCGGTTATAAATGAAAGAATCACAAAAGAATAAATACCGGAAATATGAATCCCGTAAATAGATACCGGGTCCCGCAATGAAAAGGAGAAAAGGATGAATAAGGTTTATATAACTTTCCCTGAGGGGAAGGCCAAATGTCTGACGATGAGTTATGACGATGGTAAGATACAGGATAAAAGGCTTATAGAGATATTTGATTCAAACGGGATCAAGGGAACCTTCAACCTTAATTCCGGACTTTTTGATTCTAAGGTCTACAACAATGACTATCCGAGGATTCAGGCAGATGAAGTTAAGGAAGTGTATAAAGATCATGAGGTGGCTACCCATACCTGTACCCATCCTACGATCGAGAGATGCCCCCTCACAGAGGTTGCCTGGGAGATACTTGAGGACAGGAGGAGACTTGAGGCGATTACAGGTAAGCCCGTGAGAGGGAATGCATATCCTAACGGATCCTATAATAAGGAGATCAAGTCCCTATTTAAGCAGCTTGGAATAGAATATGCAAGAGTAGTGGAGACAAGGCCTGACTATAAGCTCCCGGAGGACCCCCTTGAATGGCATCCGACAGCGCATCACAATGATCAAGAGCTCATGAAAAAGGCCGAATTCTTTGCGGAATTTAAGAAGAGCCAGTACCTTAAGCTTATGTATGTATGGGGACACAGCTATGAATTTGACAACGCAGGGAACTGGGAAGTCATAGAGAAGTTCTGTGAATATATGGGAAAAAGAGAAGATATCTGGTATGCCACAAATATTGAGATAACAGACTACATTGATGCTTCAAAAAGGCTTAAATTCGGGGTGGACAATCAGTTTGTCTATAATCCGAGCGCCACTCTTATATGTCTTTCGGTCAATGGAAAATATGTGGAGGCAGGGGCAGGAGAGACGGTTTCTCTGGGCTGAGCTGTCTGTTTCTGAGCTGTCTGTTCCTGAGCTGTCTGTTCCTGAGCGGATCATTATAATCCTTATAATCAGAGCATAAAAAGATAGAAAAACTACTGAAATTTGATATAATGTAATGGAGATCAATAACCGGAGATGTTTTGGGGGAATCCAGTCATATGATTTATTTTGATGATCTGCCGCTTTCCAAAGATATAAAGCAGGCGCTTATGGAGTTAAAGATTGATTATGTCTTTCAACCCATCTATCATCCTGACGGCAAAACCGTCTTTGCGAGAGAAGCCCTGATGAGACCTTTGGAAATGACGGTAACTGAGCTTATAGAGGAATATGAAAAGGCAGGGAAGCTTCATGTTTTGGAGGTTGCCACCTTTTTTGGCGCAACACAGAAATACGTGCTAAGATCCTATAAGGAACTCATATCGATCAATTCCTTTCCCTGCGAGATATTCTCGAGGGAAGAGGTTGAGACCTTCATCGGGTATTACGGAGAAGAAGACCATGCCATGATCATAGAATGTCTGGAATATCCTGAATTTTCGGAAAAGATGTCCAGGATCAAGCGTCAGTATGCAGACCTGCACAAGAATCTGATCGCTATAGATGACTACGGTGCGGGCTTTAATGACATTCATATCGTGGATATCGTGAATCCGGATATAGTAAAGATCGACCGTGCCCTTCTTTCGGGTGTCGATCATGACGAGTATAAGCAGGCCAACTGCCAGGCGATCATTGAGACTATGCACAACAGAAATCAGCTGGTAGTAGCCGAGGGAATAGAGACAGAGGAAGAATTTGAATATATGAAATATCTGGGCGCGGACCTGTTTCAGGGATATTATCTGGCAATGCCCGGATGAACTGTACAGGCAATATTCAAAGAACTGCCAAAGCACTGTTCATATAGCTGCTTAAAGCATTATTGAGAGCATTATTCAGATCGTCCTTTAAAGCATCATTTAAATATTTATTTTATGCTTTGGGGAATACAGGATATATTAAGGGAGAGAGTGTTTGATGGTTACAGCAGTACACAAAGGCAGGAAACCAGCTATCTTTGCGTGTGCATTTCTGATCCCGTTTCTTATGATGCAGATATTCTGGATCATATGCAGGATACATCCCTTTGGTGGGAATTCCATCCTGACGGGAGATATGGATATTGAATTCGTAAATTTCTATGCATATTTCATTAACACATTTAAAACAAAAAATGACTGGTCTTATATGTTTGCAAAAACATTAGGCGGTGATTTCCCGGGACTTGCGGCTTTTCAGCTGCATGATCCGCTGCTTCTCATACTCTTTTTCTTTCCGGGAGATAAGATAGCTACAGGGATAGAGCTTATGTTTTCACTGCAGATATCGATAGCAGGTCTTTCTGCAGCCATACTTCTTAATAACAGATATAAAGCTTCGTGGATGTCTCTTCTGTTTTCGACGGCGTATGCATTCTCGGGCTTTTTCTTTGGCTATCTCGTACTGACCATATATTTTGGGGCACTGGCTATCCTGCCGCTTGTTATATATTACTTTCTTAAGTTTCTGGATGATGAAAAGGGCTTTATCGGGTTAGTGGTGACGGCTTCTCTCTTTATATACATAAATTACCATGTCGGCTTTATGCTGGTGATATTTATGTCGATACTCTACATTTCAAGGATGATAGCCGATACCCGGTACATAAAAAGGATCAGATCACTTTTTATGGCAGGGATAACTGTCATAATGATCGATGGCTTCTTCCTTATAAGAACGGGATTATCGCTTATCGGTGAAAAGACAACGGACGGAGCGGATTATGGTTTATACAGGCGCTTCCCCATGAACCAGCTTTTTGCGGGGATGTTCTCGGGTTGCGCAAGAAGTGATCTCAGGCCCCTTATATACTGCTCAGTTGCGGCATTTTTCTTTGCGGTTTTATATTTTATCTCACCCAAGATAAGGATAAGGGAAAAGCTTGCAAATGCATTTGTAATAGCTGCTGTTGCCGTTAGTATGTGGATAAACCTCCTGGATACGGTATGGCATGGGTTCAACAATCCGGAAGGCTTTTACTGGAGATATGCTTATTATATAAGTATCACTGTCATAGTGCTGGGCTATAAGGGACTTATCACACTTCTGCCCGAAGCGGAGGGAATGCTCAGTGCAGGAGAAACAGTGACTGAAGCAGAGGTAATGCTTAGCGCAGGAGAAACAGTGACTGAAGCAGAGGTAATGCTCAGTGCAGGAGAAACAGTGACTGAATCCGAAGAAATAAAACCCGAAACAGCAGATTATATAAAAAAATACCGCAGGCAGAGGGATATAAGAGCCATAATCTATTCAGCGGTCATTCTCTTATTCTACTTAGCGTGGCTCAGAGTGTCGGGGAATGAATATCTTGATATGGAAAGACTTGTGATAAATATCGGACTAGTGGTCGCAATAGCCCTTCTCACCGTGCTCATGACAGCTGATGGCATGAGGATATGTAGGAGCAGAAAGGCAGAGCAGGTCGTAAGGATCGCAGGCTTTGGCATCCTTTCCGCCATTTCCGTTGCAGATATGCTGTATTCATCAAAGACGTCCTATTTAGCTCTTAATTCAAACAACGGAACGCTTCCCGCGATAGAGGAATTTAAGGAAGAATACAGGGATATATCGGAGGTTATCTCGTATATAAAATCGGAGGATGACGGTTTTTACAGGATAGAAAAGGATTTTGACAGGGCGATAAATGACCCTGCCATGTTTGATTATATCGGACTCTCACATGACAGCTCCTGTGAGAAGGATGAGCTGATCAACTGGCTTTTGAATTTCGGCTTCTGCAAAACGGTATATTATACCTATTATAACGGCGGAAGTACGACGTTTGTGGATGACTTCTTCGGAATAAAATATTTTGTTTCAAGATTTGACGGGATAGCAAAGCCTTATAAGAAAATGGACTATAAGGGGAAATTTTATGCCTACAGCAATGAAAATGCACTCCCCATGGCCTATATCGCACCTGAGGGTTTAGAGGACTGTGATATAAGGGAAGGAAACACATTTGAGAAGCAGAACAGGATCGCCTCGTACTGGAGTGATGATCCGATATACTTAGAGGCCGAATACGATATGCTTCTTGAGGGAGCAGAGGAAAAGGACGGAAAATTTGTAAAAACGGCAGAGGAAGGCTATGTGATATATAATATAAGGATCACGGAAAAAATGCCTCTGTATTTTTACTTCTATGCGCCTGAAAGGCAGAATGCAGAGGTTTTTGTCAACGGAAAGTCAAGGGATCTGTATTTTACCGTAAACCACTGGAATACTCTTTGCGCAGGATTTTATAAGCCCGGCGATATTTTAGAGATAAAGCTTAAAATACTTGACGATGGGCTTGAAATATCCGATGCCTGCTTCTATTATGAAGATGCGGAGGCTTTGGCACAATGGGGAAAAGCAGCCGATGCTTATAATGAGCCTATAGGGGAGGCAGAGGAGATCACAAGCTCCAAACTCAGGTTTGAGATAGCTTCGGATAAAGCAGAGACTGTGATGATGTCCATTCCCTATGACGATGCCTGGAAAATTAAGTGTGACGGGAAAAGGATAGAGGGGAGAGCTGCCATAGAGCAGCTAATGAGCTTTGAGGTTCCAAATGGCAGACATGAGATAGAAATGAAATACATACCAAAGGGAACTCTTCCCGGGATAACTGTGAGTCTGCTTGGGATATTGCTTTTTGGTTTTCAGATAGTTTATAAAAGGCGCAGATCGTATATGTAAACGGAAAGGTAGGATTCTTTATGAAAAACAGATTAAGAGCAAAGCTGCTTATTGTTGTTTTAATGTCGGCATTATTTTTGCAGGCCTGTTATCCTGTTGAGATAACCATAAACGACAACAGATCCCAAACGGAGTCTGAGGACATGAGCCTTTCGGGATCAGGGGAAGGAAGCGGGGGAGCAGAGACGACAGGCTCACCCGATGACAACGACGACCTTGAATGGTGGCAGGAAACCAATGTGTATGAGATTTATGTTAAAAGCTATAAGGACTCTGACGGGGACGGTATAGGCGATCTTAACGGCATAATACAGAGCCTTGATCATCTTAGGTCACTCGGAGTCGGAGCTATCTGGCTTACACCTGTATATGCTTCTCCTCAGGCAGATAACGGCTATGACATTGCAGATTACTATGAAATAGATGAAATGTATGGCTCAATGGAGGATATGGACCGCCTTATAAAGGAAGCGGAGAAGCGGGATATAAAGATCGTTATGGATCTTGTGTTTAACCACACATCGGATCAGAATGAATGGTTCCTTGAGTCAAGAGCCTCTAAGGACAATGACAAAAGTGACTGGTATATCTGGATGGACCCAAAGGAAGACGGAAGTGAACCCAATAACTGGAGAAGTATCTTTGGCGGTTCCGCCTGGACATATTGCGAGGAAAGAGGCCAGTATTATCTGCATACCTTCTTAAGTGAACAGCCCGATGTAAACTGGGAAAATCCTAAGGTCAGACAGGCTCTTTACGATGTTGCAAATTACTGGCTTGATAAGGGTGTGGGCGGATTCAGGATGGATGCCGTTACCTATATCAAAAAGCCTGAAAGCTTTGAGGACGGTACGCCGGATGCAGAAGACGGAATGACAGGTGTTCATTCAATGACCGCAAATACAGAGGGAATACTCGATTATCTTCATGAGTTTAAGGAAAATGTAACAGAGGGAAAGGATATCTTTACTGTCGGAGAAGCAAACGGAGTAAAGCCCTCAGACCTTCCTTACTGGGTAGGAGAAGACGGAGTTTTTGACATGGTGTTTGAATTCAGCCATGTAAATGTCGATGTTGCTGACGAGACCAACTGGTGTGAAACAAAGGAATGGAAGCTTACGGATCTGAAAAAATGCATTTCAGACAGCCAGGAGTCGACTAAGGACAACGGCTGGTATCCGATATTCTTTGAAAACCATGACCTTGGAAGATCGATAAACCATTACTGCCCGGGGAGTACGGATCCTGATATGTCTGCTAAGGCTTTGGGGACGGCGCTTTTAACCCTGAGAGGAACTCCCTTTATCTACGAGGGGGAGGAGCTTGGCTTTGTCAATACAGGATGGGACAGCATAGATGATTACTCGGATATCTCGACCATAAATCATTATGAATTTGCCAAAGGAGAGGGTTATTCAGAGGAAGAGTGCATGGAGGCTGTAAGGCGGTTCAGCAGGGATAATGCAAGAACTCCCATGCAGTGGAATGAGTATGAAAATGCCGGCTTTACCACAGGTACTCCATGGCTTCCGGTCTATGAGGATTACAAAATGCGCAATGTGGATATGCAGACGATAGATCCGGATTCCGTGCTTTCATGGTACCGCACCCTTTCTGAGATAAGAAGCTCAAACAGGGAGCTTCTTAACGGAGATTATGAAGAGATACTCAAGGAAGATGAACAGATATTTGCCTATAAGCGGGATAACGGGGAAAATACCTCTGTTGTACTGATAAACCTTTCAAATGATCCGGCTGAGTATGATGCGTCACTTGTTGAGGAGTATGAGTTTCTTATTTCATCATATGATGGAGGAAAAGAGGCAGAAGACGGTATGCAAGAGGGAGAAAAAAAGGAATTAAAGCCTTATGAAGCGGTTATATACCGCAGATAGACTTTTGATCAGAGTTTTCCGTTTTTATTATTAAAATAATTCTAAAAAGGGGAAGGATCATGAAAAGGATAATCTATATCCTCGATGATGACAGAAGAAGCTTTGCGTATGAAAGAGTAAAGGGATTCTGCAGGGCAGTAAAAAATACGGAGACACCGGCAAATCTTTATATATTCAGGAGTAACGGCTTTGCGGGATATGACAAGGCCCATAACTGCGGTGAATATAATATATACAGGCTGCCGGATTTCAATGATTTTGACGGGATCATACTTGATATAAACAATTCCCATAATACAGCTGAAAATATCTACGGAGACATAGGCGCATCCTATGTCATGCGTGCTGCGGCAGCCTCCGGAAAGCCCGTCATTTCAATAGGCAACAATATTGAGGGCTTCTATTATATCGGAATAGATAATTATTCTGCGATGACCTCGGTGATAACCTATCTTCATGAAGAGCTTGGACTCAATGATTTCTGGTTTCTCATGGGACCTGTGGATAATTATGAAAACAGGATAAGGACCAAGGCACTTCGGGAATACTGCGAGGAACACGGTATTCCCTGTGAAACCTCACGCTTCTATTTTGAAAGCTTTGACATGGAGAGTGGGATCAACGGTTTTAAGAGGCTGTATTCTCTTTATAACGGAAAACTTCCCCAGGTACTTATCTGCGCAAATGATCCGATTGCGTCAGGAGCTGTCCGTACTGCCGGGGATATGGGTATAAGGATACCAAAGGATCTTTTTGTTACAGGCTTTGATAATCAGGATATTTCCAAATATATCACCCCGTCTGTAACTACGGTTGAACAGAACAGACATGCCATGGGAGAAGAGGG
>JAILEM010000045.1 GCA_024687745.1 Lachnospiraceae bacterium | reverse complement strand
CAAATAAATCGAGTCATGGAAAACCTCAGATATGGAGAGGAGAGCTATCGCTTCGGAATTGACCGAAGCAAAGACAAGGAATTGGGACTATTCTATGACATCATAATGGACAAGGACAATCAGCAGATTGATCAGGATAATGAAATCATGATGTATCTTGCTGAAACCAATAAATCTGAAGTTTTTGAAAGTCAGATAGAAGATTTCATGAGTCGTATCATGATTGACGTGAAAGAACATGCAAAAGAGAACCTTTCCGGAAATAAAACTGGTGCAAAGAGTATGGGTATGTATGCCGATTACAGAATATATCTTGACTATGACATCATCGTGAAGAATAGTGTCACCGGCATAGAAGTTCCCTTATCTAAGGTAAGTGGTGAAGGAAGTGGAGGAGAGAACCAGGCACCTTTCTATGTTGCTATCTGCGCGTCGCTTCTTCAGATATACGAGCAGAATCCGGACGGATGTATCAAGCTTGTTTTGTTGGATGAGGCTTTTAATAACATGACCAGTGACCGCATTGAGCCAATGATGAACATGTTTAAAACGTTGAATCTTCAGCTTGTACTTATTGCCACTGCTGAAAAGGCAACTGCGATTCTGCCTTATTGCGATATAACATATTCGATCATTAAGTCTGGTAATAGAAATGCAATCGGCGTTTTCGAAAGGACCGGTGTAAATGGAGTACAGTAAAGACATTATAAGCCGGTTGTTGGATATCTACGAGCGAAGGAGCGGTTATGCCAAAAGAGCTGAAGACTTGCGGTCTATACAGTTTGAGGTCTCAAAGGAATATCCTGTATACAAGGATCGATATGATAACGAGAAGTACAGAGATATCAACACGGCAATCGAAAAAAATATTGCGGCGGGATTGATCGTTGCTAAAAAAGATCAAACCGGTCGGTATTCAAAAATCAAGCTTAATGTTGCAAAGGTAGATGACTGCTATGCGTTGTTAAAAAGAACGAGCATACCGGATCAGTGCAAAAAAGTTTTGAGTGTTTTAGAGAAGGTTGATTGTTCTGAATCCGGTTTTATTAAGCGGATAGTAAATGATTTTTGTGATCAGATTAAGGCATATAAGAAACTTCCTTATGATCTGGGATATGATGAAAGACGGGTAGGAGAAGTGCTGCAGGTCCTTGCGACTGTGACCAAACTTACATCGGAGACATACATACGTAACTTCTCAACGGCATTATTCAAGGATTCAAAAAGATTTCAAAGAGAGTATAGATCGACGATAGAAAGCATTTTGTTTGATTATACGGATGATGTTGTAGAAAAGGATGGTATCCTCGGATATTACAATCTCTACGAGAATCCGACGTATGTACTTATCAAAGGAAACGCAGGGATTTGCTTTGCTGAGTCGGCTATCGAATTATCAGAGATGCCTGGCGGTATCGCTTTATCCAATGGTTCACTTGCTGGAATTCAAAAGGTTTCGGTAAAAGCGGATAAGGTAATAACTGTAGAGAATCTCACAACCTATCACGATTGCGATGAATCGGATGCAGTATATATCTACCTAGGAGGTTATCATAATTCTTCCAAGCAGAATCTTCTTGAATTGATTTATGCGAACAATAGTGACAAGGATTACTATCACGAAGGCGATCTTGATGTATATGGATTCCTGATTTTAGATAATCTGATTTCAAAGACTAGAATACCGATCAAACCTTTGCTGATGGATGTCGGGACAATAGAGCGATTTTATCGTGCAGGATTATATAAGGACTTAACGGCCAGGGACAGAAAGATAATCACTTCCAAAAAGGATGGACAGCTTTTAGCATATAAGGATGTTTTGGAGTATATGTTGGCAAATAACTGTAAGGTTGAACAGGAATCTATTAAGGCAGTTGAACTTATAGAAACACTTTAAAATCAACAGTTAATGAGCTGCAGGCGATAAAGATCTACTGCGAATGATACAAAGAGAGATGCTTCTGAATCCTTCGTATCCGTCTAAGATGGAAGATTTTTGGTGTCTTAGGCAACGGGGAATACTAAGTCATATATCCTCCAAAGAAATTAAAAAAACTTGTGTTAAAGTTAACTTCAAGTTATATTATGAAGTTAACATACGTGAAAAAGCATTATCACGCAAGAGAATTCTTAAAGGAGGATGCGCTCTATTTAGCTGCAGGAAAATATCTGCCGTAACAGAAGAATATATATAAAAACATATGATTGGAGGGTATAACTTATGAACGAAACATTAAGGGTGTTGGAAACAAGAAGAAGCTGCAGGAGCTTTAAGCCCGATATGGTTAAGGATGATGAACTGAAAGCCATAATCAAGGCCGGAACTTATGCCGCAACGGGTATGGGAAAGCAGAGTCCGATCATCATAGCGGTTACGGATAAGGCTTTAAGAGATGAAATCTCTGCCGAAAACCGCAAGATCGGAGGATGGGATGAGGGATTCGATCCGTTCTACGGAGCACCGGTGATCCTGATTGTTCTGGCTGATAAGGATGTGCCTACACACGTTTACGACGGATCACTTGTTATGGGTAATCTCATGAATGCTGCGGAAAGTCTTGGAGTTGCGAGTATATGGATCCACAGGGCAAAGGAAGAATTCGAATCAGACTTTGGAAAGAGTATCCTTAAGAAACTGGGCATCGATGGCGAATACGAAGGAATAGGACATTGTGCGCTCGGATATGCAGCTGAACCTGCCGGGGATCCCGTACCCAGAAAAGCAGACTATGTGTATCATATCTGACATTTACGGGGGAACTGTCCATGGATAAGAGCCAGCCAGTACTGGAATAATATATACGGTTAAGCAAATCGGGATTTGTCGGAGGCTTTTATAAAAAAAGAGCATTGACAATTTGTGGTTTCTTAAGTATTGTTGATGTAATTAAACAAACAGACGCCCATTGCTACCGAGTAGTGGGATTAACGTCATTTCTTTACCATTAGGTCTTAGCAGGTAAGGAAATGGCGTATTTTTTATATGGAGGTTTTTATATGAAGTGGATCTATTTGTTTTTAGCAGGTGCGTTGGAGATTACATGGGCTGTAGCCATGAAGAAGTCTAATGGATTTACAATCTTGATCCCATCGATCATTACCGGAGTGGGATATATTGCCAGTGCTGTATTTTTAGCATTGGCCTTGAAACAACTTCCTTTGGGTACAGCATATGCCATGTGGACCGGTATTGGAATAGTGGGAACGACATTGCTTGGAATAATTCTTTTCAAAGAAAAATTATCAGTTCCACAGGTGATTTGCGTTATTCTTATTGTAATTGGAATAGCCGGACTAAAGATTTTACAAAAAGAATGAGGTGTTTAGGAAAAAAGAAGATTCAAGAGACTGATACCGTTCGTACTCAATTGCAGTGAAAAAGGGGGCTTCTGCAGAAATAGAGGACTATGATCTCCCTGAAAGGGAGAGGAAGTTTTACGAGGCTCTCTTTGATTCGCTTGTAGTTGTTTATTGGCATGTTACCGGAGGGAATCTTTCCTGTATCAGTACATTATTAATGTTAAAAGTCAAACTATTCAATGTGCTATATATGTATATTATATCAAACAAACGTTCGATTATCAACCATAAAAACGAAAATAGCCACGCACAATAATTTACTGATCAACGCCTCCGCTTAAATCTTGTTTTTTGTCACGGCTGCGAATAAATACTGTAACTATCATCTCGATTCCAAGAACTATCACATGTACGGTGAAATGCTCAAAAGGATCCATGATAAGCGTTGCTGCAAGGATGATAGAAATTATCATACTTAATAAACTTATTATATGAAACCTCTGTCTTTTTCTGTAATTATCGATCTCTTCGGCCACTTCATAGAAGGATTCCATTGCCCATATAATTCCAATTACAGAAATTGATTTTTCTTCCTGAAATAGAATAATGAGTCCAAGGATGCCTTTAATTATAGCATCGCCCAGGCGAACTTCAGAATCCGGATTTCTAATACCGGTAAAAACATTGATAATGGAATAAACAACAAGAGTAATACCAATAATATATGGCGCCAGGGCAGTAAGTACATCAGGAAATATGATGAGTATAATGCCAATTATAACAAAGGCATAAACCTGCTGATCTTTTTTAAAAAAGTTTTCCAATGCTTTCATGTTTTTGCCTCCTTTTAAAATTTACAGAATTAATAATGTCTAAGGAACTAAAATGTTTATGATCGTTCCTTCGCCCTTCTTAGAAGAAATAGTTATATCTCCGTTGCACATAATGGCAAGACGTTTCTTTATATTGGATAGAGCATTATGAGAGTTAAGCACATTATCGGGATCAAAACCGGAACCGTTATCCTTTACGGTAATTATGTTGCCGGTATTTGTCTTAACGGTTTTTATTAAAATGTGAAGAGGTTCTGAATCCGGATCCAAGCCATGGCTTATTGCATTCTCAACCAAAGGTTCCAAAGTCAGTGGCGGAAGATTAAAATCACTATTCTCGATATCGTATTCAACCTGAAGACTTTCTTCAAACTGAGCAAGCTCCACTGCGAGATATGCCCTGACATGTTCAAGCTCATCTGTAAAGGGAATAGTATCATTGCTGGCTATGGCGTTAAAATTTTTACGAAGGTAAGTGGTGAAATCCAGGATTATCTGTTGGGCCTTGCGTGAATCCTGCTCACAAAGGTAATAAATACTCGTCATCGTGTTGTATATAAAATGTGGGCGCATCTGCAGGATAAGGATGTTTACATCTTTATTTGCAATATCGACCTGCTGATGTTTGTTTTGTGCAATTTGATCAGTGAGGATCATCACATACATTGATATTGAACCGATGTATACCGAGATACTGAAACTAAAAGGATCAAAAACGAATGAATAGATAACGGTAGTAAATAAGGTAGGTATTAAGTAGATCATAAACGCTGTAAAGTGTATTCGTGGCAGCTTTCTGTGATTAATGATTAAGACTGTTATGTCAATTATAACAATAAGAATTATCGGAATAATAAGAAGCGGATGTGAAGGCTTGCGATAGAAACTTCCATCAGGATCAGTGTAATAAAATAAATTCGTAAAATGTCCTATGATATGAAGCAGGCAGAAAAAAGCCCATAAAGAGATTACTGTTTTAAAGATAATACTATGTTTAAAATCATCAATACAGTAGTGAAGCATATATAACGAAAAGATAAGAGGCGAAAGAAAAAAAGAAATGTATTCTATTAAAGGGAAATATTCTGTATATGCCAACGCCTCAGGCTTCATATATGTCAGCATATCAAAAATAAAGATAGTACGACTTATTGCAATAGATGAAAAAAATGCGATAAAGTATCGTTTGCTGCGATTGTCAACTCCGGGCATAATGGTAGAAAATGCAAGAACAAGAGTCGCTAAAACACCGACAATTTCCGGAAAGACTAATGAAGGCATATTAATCTGGTAATTCATAATAAACCTCCATGATTAAAAGGATATCTCAGTTTTCTTAGCTGTTCCCTGACTTCCTCCGCAGTGATCGGTTTTAGCATAAATCCACAGGCTCCTGTATTCCAGGCATCTAAAGAATAATCACTGTATGCGGTCACATAAACAATATTCGTACGCGGATTGATTTCAAGCAAAGAATTGCAAACATCAAATCCACTCAGCTTACCAAGTTCAATATCCAAAAATGCCATAGCAACGCGATGCGCTCTGGCAAACTCTATTGCTTCGGAAGGGCGCGTAAAACCTATAACAGAAGCATTGGGCAAAACATCCTCCAAAACAGGGAGCCCCCCGGTAAGTGTAATTTTCGTGTCATCTACGAGAATAACGTATGGAACTTCATCACTTTCAGATGCAGCATTTAGAAGTGTATTGATATTTTCGTCAAGACACTGGGATAAACGTGTAATCATTGTAATATCCGGTAAACGACTACCATTTTCCCATCGGGCTATTGTAGAACGGGTAACATACATCTTATTAGCCAATTCGCGCTGCGAAAGATTCTTTTCGGTCCGGAGCTTTTTCAGAGTACTTGCAAATTGAATCCCCATACAGTTTCCTCTTAAATATGCTTACATAAAGTTCCTTCTTAATTTCGATAATTATATTTACTATATTACGATAAATACGGATGGTACACAATGATGAAGAAAACTACTTATTTTTTGTATTATCTAATGTTTTCGCCAATTAAGTCAACAGTGCAAGGGGTGACAAATTGGAACTCCCATTGACCTTGAATCGAAAGTTTTGGATAATTTTATATGTATCTATATTGGTGTAAAGATATGGTCTGTAAAATTTCAAAACAGGATATGAACCTTATGTTTAAGAACAGTAGCTGCAAAAGAGAATTTTTATATAAAAAATCATACCTTAAAAGAAGATTACAAAGTGATGTTATCGAGAACGGTGTCGCATATATTCCCTGTAAAGCGGATAACATAGACGACATAATCAGTAAATATAGCGTAAAGGGCTGCGAGTCATTAGACACGGAATTTATAACCTATATTATAGATTATGCGGAATTTGTTCCACCTGAGTATCCCGTGGTGCTTGAAATCAGCGGCGCTAAATTCACTCCGGAAGAAAAAAATATTATCAGTGATACAGTTACGGCAGATATGGATTATATCCTTGGCCGGACAGAGGAGTTTATCAACATCAGGAGGAGAAGATTTATTTACATGATAATCGGTACTGTATTGTCCGGTGTCATTCTGTTTATTGCCAAAAAAATGTTTGAAGGAGTTCCGCTTGAGTTCTTCTATGTATTGTTTTGGCTGTTTGCAGATACTATTGTCCGCTATTTATTTATAGATAAACTTGATTTTAAAGAAGAAAAAATACATATGGGAAGACTTGCCAGCATGACGGTTGAATTTGTAGAACAGGATGAGTAAACAGTTTGGATCAAGTCACATTTATTATCATTAATATAATATATAAAGGAGGTAACTAATGCAAAACAATGTAAAGGCGGATTTACTGATACTTGGAAATGTAATCACAATGGATGAGCATAAACCTTATGCTAAGGCAGTTGCTGTGAAGGACGACAAGATCATATATGTTGGCTCTGCAACAGCAGCGAGAAAACTGTGTGATGACAATACAAAGATCTGCGATTATGGAGATAATTCCGTATATCCGGGTTTTTTGGAAGCACACTGTCATCCCGGCGGAGCAGGAGCACTTATGAGTCTGATAGTACATTTGGATCCGAATGCTAGTCTTGAGGAAATAGTTCAGGTCATGAAAGAGTATATGGATGCTCATCCTGAAAAGCCTCTTTACCAGGGCATGGGCTTCGAAGAGCATGATGTACAGCCTCATCACGATATGCTTGATGCAATTTGCCCCGATAAGATCATGATGTGCACAGATTCCGGCGGTCATTCGATGTGGTTAAACTCCAAGGCTATGGAAAAGTTCGGGATCAATAAGGATGCAGTTGAGAAATGGGGCACTGCCTGTGTCAGAGTAGATGAAGATGGCAATCCGACCGGATATATTTCCGAGGGTCCTGTATTTCATGTCAGAGCTAATAACAAGATCACACTTGATGAATTTAAAGAAGCGATGCTATGTTGGCAGGATTATGCCCTTTCAATGGGATATACAGGTGTTTATAATGCCGGCGTTGAAGTTACCAATATTATGGAGCCTGAGGCTATTTACGCGCTTGAAGAAGAGGGAAAGCTCCATCACTACATGTTTTCAGGCAGCCTTATCGGTGATAACACCGATACACCTGAAGAAGATATGGAAAGAATTGCAGAAGAAGCAGACAAACACAATAGTAAGCATTATAAGCTGATCGGTGCAAAAATATTCTGTGATGGTGTTATAGAAGGACATACAGCCTGGATGCTCGATGAATATATTGATCAGCCGGGATATTACGGAGTATCACGATTCGATGATCATGAGAAAATGGTCAGAGTGATAAAAGCTGCAAGCAGCCACAATATGAACGTACATGTTCATACTATAGGAGATGCTGCTGTCAAGGCATGGGTTGATGCGATTGCCGAGGCGGAAGAAGAGACCGGTAACTTTGATATGAGAAATGCACTGGCACATCTTCAGTCAGTAAAGCCTGATGAAATAAGAAGAATCGCAGAATACAATATCATGGCAGTATGCGGGATCATGTGGGTAGAAAAAACTCATGCGTTATATGACGTTATGGTTAAGTATGTCGGCAAGGAAAAGTCTGATGCAGGATTTCCCGTAAAAGACTTTTTAGATCAGGGCGCAGTAGTCCTTTCACACTCTGATTTCCCTGTATCTCCAACTTTCAGTGCTCCGTGGACTATATGCTATGGTGCGCTTGGATATCTGCCATCAAATGGTGAAAAGATGTTAAGGCATGCGGATCAGTGTATCAGCCGGTTGGATACTTTAAAAGCTATAACCACTAATGTGGCTTACAGCTGGCATGAAGAGGATAGAATGGGATCTCTTGAGATCGGTAAGCTTGCCAATATAACAGTATTTGATAAGGATTTTTTAAAGGATGACCTTACAGAAGTTGAAAATGCGAAGTGTCTTGCAACATTTGTAGATGGACAGCAGGTGTATAACGCATAGACAAAAACGGGACATCAGCAGTATTTTACTGCTGATGTCCCATAATAAATATAATAAATAAAGGAAAATGTGGATATGAAAAAAATACTTGGCAGACTTTTGGTTATAATTCCTGCCCTTGCTCTTCAGATTTTATGGTTTTGTTTGATCTTTTTGATATTGAGTAATTTTACTGAGCTTTTGATGCTTATTTTAAGTATTCTGGCGGTAGTATTTTCGCTTTATATAATAACGAAGCGGGATGAAGGGACCTATAAGCTTTTATGGCTTATCGTGATCATGGGATTACCTATACTTGGAGCTTTATTATATTTATTTGTCGGAAATAAGGGAAGCGGACGCAAGCTAAAAGAGAAAATGTATCCCGTAAAAGCAGAATTAAAAGGGGTTCTTCCGACTAATACCGAAATTTTCAATGAGCTTGAAGAAAAGGACAAGAGAGCTGCCCAGACATTAAATCACATTTCCGAAACAACAGGATTCCCCATCTACGCATGTGATAATGTAAAGTATTATCCTCTTGGAGAGGATATGTTTGCAGACATGTGCATAGAGCTTGAAAAGGCTGAAAAGTTTGTTTTTATAGAATATTTTATCATCCAGGCGGGTAAATTCTGGGATACGATGGTGGATATTCTTGCAAAGAAGGCTGCAAACGGAGTGGATGTAAGGGTTATGTATGATGACCTTGGCTGTATTGCAACCTATTCAAAAAGTGATGTAAAAGAACTTGAGAAAAAAGGAATAAAATGTATCCCCTTTAATCCGTTTTTCTCGATAAAAACCCAGCTTAATAACAGAGATCATAGAAAATTAATGGTTATTGACGGCAGAGTTGCCTTCAGCGGCGGAGTAAATATCGCGGACGAATATATCAATGAGACACATCCGTTTGGAAAATGGAAAGATATCGGATTTAGGATAGAGGGTGAGGCAATAAAAAGCTACACCTATATGTTTATCGAATTCTGGAATTCCTTTGAAAATACAGCTCCCATTAATAAAGAGCTCATTTGTGAGTACTCCTATAGAGCACCTGAAAAATATAACGGATACATACTTCCATACTATGATGATCCGATAGAAGGAGAACCAACCAGTAATATCCTCTTTACAGAAGTTTTATCAACTGCTACGGACTATGTATATTTCTATACCCCTTATCTGATGCTGGGAGATACTCTTTATGATGCTTTTATAAGAGCAGCTCAAAGAGGTGTTGATGTAAGACTCATTCTTCCGGGTATACCTGACAAAAAAATGGTATACAGAATGTCAAGAAGCTATTACCGGCCTCTGTTAGAAGCCGGTGCAAGGATATATGAGTATACACCGGGATTTGTACATGCCAAGGCTTTTGCTGCAGATGACAAAATATGCGGAATAGGAACAGTAAATCTTGATTACAGAAGTTTATTCCTTCATTATGAATGCTTCTCCGTTTTCTATGATTCAGCTGTTTTAGCAGATCTGAAAACGGATATGGAAAACAGCTTTGCAGTGTCAAGGATGGTTGACATCGGTGATACAAAACGGGGAATTTGGGGCTCATTCCTTGATGGGATCCTCAGAATCCTCGCTCCTTTAATGTAAATACAGGAAATAATGAATATGGATACAATGCAGAGAGATTCGAATAAAAAAAGAGAGATATCTTTTTATAAGCTTACCCTTGAGTCACTGCCGGAAATGTGGATGTTCCAGATCCTTGCGGCTGTGATCTTTGCAATTCCCGTTATGGCCTTAACAGAGCTGATGCACTTTAGCGCCGGTATAGGCGGAGAAATTGTTACTACGGCAAATATTAAAGAATTTATTTTCAGCTGGAAGTTTTTGCTTACACTGATTTTGGGAATTTCTCTGGTACTTATTTATATTACGGTCGAACTTTTTGCTCTTATTTTTCTTACGGACAGTATCTTAAAGGGAGAGAAGGCAGGACTTAGAAAGTGTATTGCAAGTGGTTTTAAATCTCTAAAAAGCTTTGCCAATGCCACAGGGATTTTGATCATCCTTTTTATTTTTATCGCGGCTCCTCTTTGTGGCAGTGCCTTTGCAATAAGCTTATCTCAAAGCTTTTATATCCCTAATTTTATCATGGAGGTTGTCTTTAAAAATCCTTTATTTACATTCGGATATCTGGTGCTTATAGTGTTTTTTTACATTGTTGCATACAGAGGCGGTTTTGTTATGCATGCTGTACTTTTGGATAAGATGACACCCAAAGAAGGTATAAAATATTCTTTTCGTATAGAGAAAGAGAACAGATTCACATTACTTAAAAGAATTATTCCAAATGCACTGATCATCGTTACCATTATTGGAATATCCAAAATCATTTTTTCAAAGATTCCCGGGCTTCTTCTTGGGGGCTTAGCCGAAAAAATGTCAAAAAACCATAATATTGATGCCAAAGTAATAGCATACAGGTCGCTTATCGTTTTTCTCGTTTTTGGATGGCAGTATCTTGTTTATATAGTAACTCTACTTTGCGGATCATATTTTATGCTGCTTATAAATCGGTATTATTTGGAATTTACAAAAAGAGGGTCGGAGCTCTGGCCGGAAAGACCAAATAAAGCAGGTAATGCAGGGAAAGTTCTGTTTTTGATAGGTACCTTTGTTTTTATAGCGATCGTATCAGTTATTTATGGATTTAATTTCAGTAATATATTTGGAAGAAAAGAACCTGTAAAAATAATTGCACACCGGGCAGGCGGAACCATGGCGTCTGAAAACTCTCTGGAAGGGATAAAGAAGGCTATAGAACACGGGTGTTACGGTTCTGAGATCGATGTACAGCGTACTAAAGACGGATATTACATTATTAACCATGATAATGATTTTGCAAGACTTACCGGTGTTTCAAAAGCACCGATGGATATGACGATCGATGAGATAAAAGAGCTAAGAATACAGGATACAACAGGTAACGGACAAGAGCTTCCTGTTGTTACATTTGAAGAAATGCTGGATGCGTCTAAAGGAAAGATAAAACTGTTTGTTGAATTAAAAGGAACAACCGCAGATCATCAGATGGTAGATGATGTGGTCCGCATCATTAAGGAACATGACTGTATTGAAGATACGGCGCTTATCTCACTTGATTATGATGTGATCGATTATGCGGAAACCAATTATCCCGAATTTGAAACAGGAACCCTTTTCTTTGCAGGTTTGGGAGATTTTTCAAAGCTTAACTGTGATCTTATTATCCTGGAAGAAGAAATTGCAACTTTGGAAAACATTTATTTCATACATAAAGCCGGAAAGCAGGCGATTGCCTGGACAGTAAACACAGGTGAGGGGATGTATAAATTTCTGGATTCAATAGTAGATGTTGTAATTACGGATGAGATATTGCTATCTGAGGAGGTGCAGTCATTACTTGACAATCGCACGGATCTTGAGATTGTGGAAGATGAACTTATCGTAATTCAGTAACTGCCTGAAGAGGGATAAACTATGAAAAGACTTCTTAATGCTGAAGATATATTAATTTCTTTTTTTTATGCAGTAGGATATGGTATAGGTTATATTATTCCAAAATCTTTTGGAAAACCTGAGATCTTTTGCATACTTATATCAATATTATCGGGTATGCTTCTTGGCTTTTTGGGAGGAAAGCTTATAAAAATATGGGCTGAAAAAAGTGCAACAAAGAGGGATCTGATCTCAATCGCAATTGTAGTTATATTTATCCTTTTTTCTGTTTTCAGTCAGAGCTTATTTGATTATTCCCTTTTCAAAGATCTGACAGTAAATCTGATACTGGGGACTGTAGGAATATCCTCTGCAGTCTTTATTTTTCTGCTTATTGTACAGATGGTCAAGGCATATATTATAAGAAAACGCTATAAAGATGGCAGTGGAGGACATGTAATATCTGAGTCAGAGCTTAATTATATTGAAAAGATAAAGGGTGACAATAAGGAGATCATCGGTAAATACGATAGCTCTCTTGCCGTAAAAACCGAAAACGGAATATTTGTGGCTAAAAAAAATAAAAAAGTTCAGGAATTTCTCGGAATTCCGTATGCTAAACCTCCCGTTGGAAATCTGCGCTGGAAAGCTCCCGTAAAGCCGGATCCCTCAGACCGGGTATGGGAAGCATACTACTTTGGTGACTCTGCAATGCAATCGGATAATCTGGCAATTTTGCTAAGGGAACATACCCAGAGTGAAGATTGTCTTACTTTAAATATATGGAGAACGGCTTCAAAAGATAAAAACGATAAACTAAAACCTGTTCTTGTTTATGTTCACGGCGGAGATTTAGCATTTGAGGGTAGTGCTGAACCACTGTATTATGGTGGGAATTTTGTGAAAAAATTCCCGGAAGTAATAGTAGTCAGTTTTAACTACAGGCTTGGTATTTTTGGATTTTTGAACATAGATGATGTCCCTTGGGCAGATGAATACACAGACTCAGGCAATCTTGGAATAATGGATCAGGTAATGGCCCTAAACTGGGTGCATGATAACATTCGTTCATTCGGAGGCGACCCGGATAATGTTATGCTGGCCGGAGATACTATGGGGGCATATTGTATAAAAATATTATCTGTTTTAAAAGAGTCAAAGGATCTGTTTAAAAAAGCACTTTTGATTTCGGTTAATACCTTTGAACAAGAGGGAACTTATAAACTTCCAAGAGTCATATTTAAAGATGTTATGAAGGAAATGGGAGTAAGTACAATGTCTGAAATGCTGAATATTTCTTTTGATGCGCTTAAACAGTTTATGTCAGATAATACGGACAAATACTGGTACGTGCCTACATATGGTAAAGGTATTCTCAATATAAATCTGGAACAGGCTATAAAAGACGGAGAAACGGGGAATATTAAGTTTATTTATGGCATTCCGGCGGATGAATTCAGTGCACTGCTTTCTGTCGGCACTGAAGAAGATATGAATGCCTGGGGTAATTCAGCATTTGACGACATAATTAAAGTATATGAGGGTACAAAAGAAAAAGATAATTTGATCAAAATGTTTGAAAAATATAAAAATGATGGTTCTGACGATATAGAGGCAAAGAGAAAGACACTGGAATTCTGGCTCTATAAATATGATGTAATAAGAAACTGTATTGCTTTGTCGGATCTTGGCAAATCCGTTAAATGTTTTTACTGGGAGGTTAATTCACCGATAAAAAAATTCGGAGGTAATTCGATATCCATGATCGGAGCCCTCCTTGGAAACTTCAGCAGCGCCGAGGAGCTGGGTTATCTCATAAACAATACAGTGGCAGATGTGTTTCAACACCTTATTTACAATGAACTGTCAAAAGATAATGCGGACCTTACAAAAAACGAAGTACGGGGAGTACATGAAATCAAATGGAAATCATTTAACAGTGCTTATCCTATGATATTACATATAACGGACGATAACATTGAATTGGACGATAACCTTTTAATTGAGGAAATAAATACTGTAAAGAGGTGGAATGTTACATAGATGGTCTAAAAAAAACATTGACAGTCTATATCCGAACTGATAATATTATTATCGATAAATAAATTATCGGTTTCATGGAGCAAATATGTCAGTACGTGATACAAGTATCGATCCCAAGCTTATAGATAGTGCGAGAGAAGAATTTTTAAAAAAAGGGTTTATAAAATCGGATCTAAAGACGATCTGCGATAATGCCGGCGTTACTACCGGTGCAGTTTATAAGCGCTACAAAGGGAAAGAGGAACTGTTCTTGGCAGTGGTAGAGGATGTTGTGAGAGCCCTGGATACATTTCTTGAAAGCCGGAGTGAGGTCGATTTTTCGAACATTACAGATGATGAGATCAAAGCTTCGTGGAAGATGAGTTATGATTCGATGATCCCGATGTTTCGGATGCTTCAAAGCTACAGAGATGATTTTAAGATCCTTATTGATAAGTCTTCGGGAACAAGATTTGAAAGCTTCAGTCACGAATATGTGATTAAGATGAGTTATGCATATGAGCAGTTTTATAAAGAAGCGTATAGCCGCGGTATTGCGAGGGCTAAGGTGAGCCGTGATGAGTTTCATATCCTGCTGACTTCTTTTTGGAACTCAATATGTGAGCCATTTGTCCATGATATGTCAGAAAAGCAGATGGAAGAGCATTGCCATATAATGTGCAGATTCTTTGACTGGGCAGCAGTGGTCGGGATGGAATAAGGAGTTGTTAACAAGCCGTCGAAAGACGGCTAAATATATGCCGTTTAGTTAGCAATAACTAACCAGGGCGGACTAGAGGAGGCACAATAATGTTTAGAAAGGTTGCTCCGTATATCGGAGAGTACAAAAAGTATACCGTATGGGCGGCTGTTATGATGTCACTTGGTATCATAGCCAATGTGATACCGTATTATTTTCTGTATCAGATCATTTCGCCGCTCACAAGAGGAGAACATATAAGCCTTACGTTTGTGATGTTCAGAGTGCTGGCAGTGGCCGTGTGTGAGATCGCATTCGCGTATTTTTATGTTAAGGGGTTGGAATTTTCTCATATAAGCGCCTACAACACTCTTAAGAATCTGCGTGTTTCACTTCAGGGAAAGCTTGAGAGGCAACCCTTGGGCAACATACAGAATCTGGGCACAGGACGTATCAAAAAGGTATTTACGGACGATATCGATCAGATCGAATTGCTCCTTGCTCATGCCATACCGGAAGGAATAGCGAATATCTTTATTCCGTTCCTTATAATCGTGCTTATGTTCATCGTGGACTGGAGACTGGGGCTTTTGTCACTGGTGCCCCTGATCCTTGGCATGCTTGCGATGGGAATGATGATGAAATCGGGATTCGAGAAGATGAATGATTATTACGAATCCGCAGCAAAGATGAACAATACGATCATCGAGTATGTGAACGGAATGGAAGTGGTCAAGGTATTTAACAAAGACGGAGATTCATACAAAAGATTCGGTGATGTGGTAAGGAATTACCGCGACTTTACGATAGCTTGGTATAAAGTATGCTGGCCGTGGATGGCTGCATATGCAAGTATCTTACCGTGTCTTGCTCTTTTGATGCTCCCCGTAGGTTCCTTTATGGTACTGTCAGGCTCCTTGGCGCTTGATAAGCTGATCCTTGTTCTTTGTATGTCATTTGCGGTTGGTCCGTCATTCCTGAAGGCCTTGAATTTCGCAGGTAAGTTCCCGCAGCTTGATTATAAGATCTCCGAATTGGAAAAGCTTATGGATCATCCTCCGCTAAAAGAAGGAAAAAACGGATTTTCCGGAACAGATATGGATGTAGTATTTGATAATGTCAGATTCGGATATGAAGATGAAGAAGTCCTGCATGGTGTAAGTCTAAAGATGAAGCAGGGGACGACCACGGCTTTAGTTGGTGAGTCAGGGAGCGGCAAGTCAACGCTTGCAAAGCTTCTTGTACATTACTATGACATAGACGGGGGTACGATAAGGATCGGTGGTCAGGATATAACGGATATGTCTCTTGAAGCATTAAATGATCTGGTGGCTTACGTATCACAGGAACAGTTTCTTTTTAATACGACTCTATATGAGAATATATTGATAGGAAAACCTGATGCGACTAAAGAAGAGGTACTGGAGGCTGCACACAGAGCTCAATGCGATGAATTCCTGAACAGGCTGCCTCAAGGTATTGAAACTAAAGCAGGAGACGGAGGAAAGCAGCTATCAGGCGGAGAAAGACAAAGGATATCATTGGCCAGAGCTATCCTCAAGGATGCGCCGATCATTGTCCTGGATGAAGCGACTGCTTTTATGGACCCGGAAAACGAAGAAAAACTCAATGCAGCGATCGATGAGATCATTAAGGATAAGACGGTGCTTGTTATCGCTCACAGATTATCTACGGTTAAGAATGCCGATAAGATCTGCGTCATTAAGGAAGGGCAGTGTATCGCGGCGGACAGACACGATGATTTACTTGAGACCTGTGCTGAATATAAAAAGTTCTGGGACGCATCCGTAAGTGCGAGCACATGGAAGATAAAGGAGGCCTGAAACAATGCTAAAGATATTACACAGATTGATAGGTATTACGGGAAAATACAAGACAAGGATAAGGCTTTCCTATATCACATCATTTGTTAAAGG
>JAILEM010000040.1 GCA_024687745.1 Lachnospiraceae bacterium | reverse complement strand
CTATGGTTTCCGCTATAAAGGCAATAGCCCCCAGAGTCTCTACTAAGAGAATCCTTCGGTCAACTTTAATCCTTTCCAACTTATATATTCTCCCCCTTCATAAATGACGCAAATCGTGTAATAAGTGTACACTATTTTGGGGATTATTTCAAGAAAAAGTCAGAAAATTCAGAAAAAACCAAGAGCATGCGCCGATGACTTTTATTAGAAGGCGCCAAGAGCGCATATTCCTTCTCCCTGCTTGTTCAAAGGATATCTGTCGCGGAGATGGTTGTCAACCCTGCGCGAACCGCACCGCAAAGCGGCTACGGGGTTGACCACCATCTCCACGGCAGATAAAATCGTATCCAAGCAGGAAGGAAGTTGGCCGCCTATAGCAGCCATGTTTTTAAAGTTAGCATAATACCTAATGGCACCATATATCAGTTTGGAGTACTGACATCAAATGTTCATAATGCATGGATGAGATGTGTGGCTATGAGAATGAAAAGTGATTATAGTTATTCTCTTTCTATGGTCTATAACACATTCCCTTGGTGCAATCCTACACCTGAACAGAAAGCCAAAATAGAAAGGACAGCGCAGAAGATACTTGATGTAAGAGCATCTTATCCTGATTGCTCTCTTGCAGATTTGTATGATGAAAACACGATGCCAAATGAACTTATACGGGCACATCAAGAAAATGACAAAGCTGTTATGCAAGCATACGGCTTCACAAAGGACAGTCCTGAGTATAAGAGTGAAGCGGCATGTGTTGCCACGTTGATGAAACTATATCAACAACTTACACAGAAATAGCATGCGACCGAGATGTAATCATATCGTCTCTGTCGAGTAGAAAAACAAATAAGAAACCGGTGGTCTCTAATGATGATTACCGGTTTTTTCTCACCTCATATTTATAAACCACTAATTCGGATAAACCTATGCGAAATACTAGAAATTGCAGATATTTATTAAGATAGTCATTGACTACATGCTTTTAGAGTATTATTATTTATATAAACCTATGCAAAATTTAACAAAATGCAGATATTTATATAAAAGGAGTTAGTATGTTAAAAACACGATCTGAATGTATAAAAGAATATGGATCCGATTACTTTATTAATCAGCTGATTAATGAGGGGAAACTTTTTCGTATAGAGAAAGGAATATTTTCGGAGAAAGAGCATATTCCCGAGCTGGCCATTTTGTCATATAAGTACCCGAAAGCGATTATTACGATGGATACAGCCTTTTATCTTTATGGACTTACAGATGAAGTTCCGGACATATGCACTATGGCGACAAAAAGAGAAGCTGCACCCATATCCGATAAACGTGTAAAGCAAATATTTATGCCTAGAGATATTATTGATCAGGGAAAGATAACTATGGATTATAAAGGGTATGATCTTCAGATATTTGATCGTGAACGTATGCTTATTGAGCTTGTACGTTACAAAAGCAAAATACCCTTTAATTACTATAAAGAGATTCTGGGAAACTACCGTAGAATCTTACCTAAGCTAAACACAGAAAAAATTAGAAATTACGCGGAAGCTGTACCGAAGAGTGATTTGGTAATCAGAACTCTGCGGACAGAGGTATACTAAAGATGGATCTTGAAAAAATAGTAACTCAGTACGTGAATGATGGTTATAGCGAATTGCTCGCCGAGGCAAGAGTATGCCAGGATATTGTGTTAAAAGCTATTTATAAAAGCTCTATGAATCGAAACGTAACCATCAAAGGCGGTATAGTCATGCGCAGCATCACAGGAGACGTAAGACGTGCTACGAGAGATATTGACTTAGACTTTATAAAATATTCCATAGAAGACGATGCAATCAGGAATTTTATCAATAAGCTAAACTGCCTTGAGGGTATAACACTTCGGATATCCGGTGATATTGAAGAATTATCTCAGCAGGAATATCGAGGAAAAAGAGTCTGGGTTGTAATTAGTGACGATACCGGTCATTCATTAAAGACAAAAATGGATCTTGGGGTTCACAAGAATATCCAGATTGAGCAGGATGAGTTTTGTTTTGATATTTACCATGATGATGAAGGTGTCAGCCTTTTGAAAAATTCAAAGGAACAGATGTATGCTGAAAAGCTTAGAGCGCTTGTGAAATTTGGAACTTTTTC
>JAILEM010000023.1 GCA_024687745.1 Lachnospiraceae bacterium | reverse complement strand
GTAAGAGCAGGTTTATCGGATTGCGGTTCTGTTTTGAATATTGCAAAGAATCATGGAAAGGATCCGATAAACAGCCTTTTATACGGAGATGAAGAGGGAAGAGGAGGGCAGAGAGGAAGAGCTGCGGAAAAAAACAGTAATACATATATCGATGTGCTTAAGGAATTTATTAATGTGAAGGAGAGGTTTTTGGAGGATCCTGAGTCGATAGACAGGAATATGTATGAGTACGGACTTGAAATGTATGGCAATGTGGCACTTATAGAACCGGAGGAGATAAATGAGGAAAATTGTTTTGATACGATAGCGATCGCAATAGATACGAGCGGGTCCTGCGGAGGGTATACGGTAAACAGTTTTCTGAGAGAAACCTCAAACCTTCTGAGAGATATTTCGTACAACAGCAGCAAAGGAAGGATAATCCTCTACCAGTGTGACAGCTGTATACAGAAGAAGGATATGATAGAGGATACAGAGGGGATTGAGGATAAGGTTGAAGATATCGATCTTTTCGGATTCGGGGGAACCTCGTTTGTTCCGGTATTTGATGATCTGGAAAGATATGAGGCTGAGGGCAGAGGCAAGGTTGATGCACTGTTTTATCTTACGGACGGTTTTGGGGAATATCCGACAAAAGCCCCCGGTTATAAAACATTTTTCATCCTGCCCGGAGAAGGTTATGATCTGAGTGATGACCTGATTCCTGACTGGATAGAAGGACTGAGGATGAAAATATGATCAGGATAGCTAAAGAAAAAAAAGATAATGAAAAACAGAATAAAGAGGTTTCAGGTATTTCAATTCCATATATACTGAAGGGATGCTGTGAAGAATGGGAGAAAAAGGGAAGAAATCTTACCGGGCTTAACAGGACAAGGCTTTTAAGAGCAGGGGAAAAATATGAGAGTATAAAGGAATATCTGACAGCTGTAAAGAACGGTATACATCCGGATAACATCGGTATCCTTTTAAGGATACCTTATACATCTCATAAGAGATATTGTATGATGGGGCCTGCTTTTGCAGCTCTGCTTTTAAGAGAATATGACCTGGCAAAAGAGCTGATAGAGCGGGGAAAGACCTTTGAGGTCTGCGGTCTGATTCTTGATAATGAGTTTGGATCGCTTTCGGATTCTGTGTTTGTAAACGGATATATCTTTATAACGCAGCTTTTTTTGGCTGATCTGAAGATACCGGAGGATATACTTTTAAAGATCATTGACAGGGTGGAAAAGGATCATCTGACAGTATCATATCACAAAGCGTTACTCGATAATGATCTGTTAAGGATGCTTGACAGTGATTATGAATATAATTATGGTAATGATCCTTTTTCGGGTAATGATAAGGATCGCAGACGTTATAATCTGTATGAAAAACTCTATAAAAAGAGTCCCGAGGTATTCGAGTGGTTATTTAAACCCTTCGTATACGGATTGGGCAGTGAAAACCTGTCACCATACGGAAATATCAAATGGATACAGACTATTGGCGAGACCGTATACAGACATTATTCTGAGAGTAATATGGTGATACTTGGGATGTTTACCTCTCAGGCAGGGAAGTTCATGGAAGTTTACGGCTTAAGAGGTGTTACGGAAAGAGAATTCCTAAGCTTATATAAGAGTGCGTGTTTTGTACTGAGTAAGGTAAAAGAAGACGAGGCGCTCCTGAAATGGTATCTTAAGCTTATATTATTTATGCTTAATGTTATTGAACACAGAGATAAATACAGTATCTGGGTATGGACGGAAGGTATTGAAACACTGATAGGAAATAAACTGGCGAAGCTTTTAAAAAAGGGAATGAACACTCCCGCTGCCCAAAATTTTGACATTGAAGATCTGTGTATGCATGCCGGTTCAAGAGAGGGGGCTTTATATTTTAATAATGATATCTGCAGTTTTTATTCATATTATCCGGGATATCTGGAAACGTACAGAAAATATACGGGGAAAAGAACAGTTATCGATGTGGGAGGAGATATATTTATAAAACATGCGGAACAGATCGGTAATGCCGGTCTTTTTGTCAATGAAGCAGAGATCCGTAATTACAGGCAGGAGCTTAAGTCATTTATTTTTAATACTGATGTCTTTTATTTTAAATGCAGTGATAAAAAAAAGGCAAAAAAGCCGGTCTTAAGAAGATTTAATGACAATATGAAAAGGATACTGAGTATTGCGGATGAGGAGATCATTTTAGCCGGCTATA
>JAILEM010000021.1 GCA_024687745.1 Lachnospiraceae bacterium | reverse complement strand
GCTTCCTATTTCACAGGTCGCAAAGGGATAATCCTCATAGGGAAGTCTCCATCCCTTATCATCGGTATCATTTATAAGATCCATGCCGATAGCCGCATCATTTCTTGTCGGATCAAAGGTATAATGCTTAGAAGGCGGAAGTTTATCAGTATGGTCAGCCCATGGAGCATCCGCATACGCACCGAATACGGGAAGAAACTCCTTAACGGGAAACTCTGCCCCATACAGCCTGTTCCATCCGGTAACCGTCCATATCGGAGCTTCAAATCCTGTCTCCACTGCGATCTCTTTAAGACGCTTAAGGTGTTCTGAGTTATCCACAAGCTCATTTTCTATCTGGATACCTATGATCGGCCCCGTATCTCTGAAAAAGAGGCCCTTTACTTCTTCATATATCCTTCCGTACCATCTTTTTACCTCATCAAGGTAATCGGGATCATTGGTTCTTTTCTTATACGGTTTATTAACAAGCCAGTCGGGGAATCCGCCGTTCCTGCACTCCCCATGTCCCCAGGGACCGATCCTTATGATCACTTCCAGACCAAGCTTTTGACAGAGCATTATAAATGCCCTTAAATCCCTGTCGCCTGAAAAATCATATTTTCCCTCTGTCTCCTCATGATAGATCCAGAACACATAGGTGGCTATTATACCTACACCGCCTGCCTTTATCTTTGAAAGCTCCCTCTCCCAGTTATCCTTATCATCCCTGACAAAGTGGTATTCTCCCATTATTCCTATATAGGGTTTTGTGTTTCGTTCCGTATACAGACTGTTTACATCAAGAGAGACACCGTCATCTCTTACTTCCCCGAGATTAAGGTGCCCTCTTTTTATTTCAGTCTTTACATACTCTTTAAATTTATGGATTATCACTTATCCTATGCCTTTCCCACGCTTCCTACAACCTCCATCTTCTGCATAACGTAGGCTTTTACTTTTTCCATAGCCGGAGCACAGTATTTCTTGGGATCAAAGTCATCAGGATGTTGAGCGATATGCTCTTTAAGTCCCTGTGTAAATGCTATCCTTAGATCGGTGGCATAATTGACCTTACATATACCGCGGCTTACGCAGTCCCTTACCTGTTCATCCGGAACTCCCGAGGTTCCGTGCATTACAAGCGGAATGTCAACTACATCCCTTATCGCTGAGAGCACCCCGACATTTACCTTCGGTATACCCTTATATACTCCGTGGGAGGTTCCTATACCTACCGCAAGAGTGTCCACGCAGGTACGTTTTACAAATTCTCTTGCTTCTTCAGGATCCGTATAGGGATTTACTCCGTCTGTATTATCCAGATCGTCTTCCTTTCCTCCAACCCGTCCAAGCTCTCCTTCAACCGGTACATTCCCGGAATGGCAGACATCCGTTACAGACCTTGTAAGAGCTATGTTTTCCTCTAAGGGCTTCTTCGAACCGTCTATCATTATGGAAGTATAGCCTGTCCTGAATGCCTCGCATGCAAGCTCAAAGCTGTTTCCATGGTCAAGATGCATTACTACCGGAATCTTTGTTCTCTCTGCTGCCGCCCTTACATTGGCAAAATAATAATCGAGTCCGGCATATTTTATCGTTCCGGGTGTTGTCTGCATTATAACAGGTGACCCTGTTTCTTCAGCAGCTGCAAGTACAGCCATGACCATCTCCATATTTTCTACATTGAAAGCACCGACAGCATATCCCTTTTTTCTTGCTGTTTCAAGCATTTCCTTAGATGTGACAAGTGACATCTCACTACCTCCTTAGTCAGCCAAGTTTGTTCTGATCCGTTGCATAAAGATATTCATCAATAGTATAAGCTACCCTGTCAAATACTAACTCCTTCGGATCATTCTTCAGTATTCCTTCCCTTACCTTAGTATACTGTATTGGCATGAACTGTGAAAGAAGATTTAAGGGAACTCCGTCCTTAAAATTCTCAAAGAGCTTATCAAGCGAGTCCTGTACATCCTTATCGGGAAGATAATATCTGCAGCGGTCCGAGAATGAAAACTTTCTCTTAAGATCTATCTCACTCTCACTTCCGTGATAATGATTCTTATAGTATTTAGGATCCCTTCTCATGGCTGCATCTATAGTTTCCATTAAGAAGCTCTGTTTCTTTGGCTCTGACGCATAGAGCTCCTTTTCAGCATATGCGAGTGAAAACAGTCCCTCTCTTAAGGCAAAGGTAAGGCCGGGTCCGACCTTCAATATACCAACTCCGTCTTCCACAAGCTCCTTAAGCTTTATCTTTGTCTGATAATCTGTTGAATGACCCTCAAAGACAAGATTTGGAAACTCCTTTATGGAAGCCATGAGCTCTGTAGCCTTTGATCTGTCATATTCGGTACATCCCGCATCCTTCTCTTCCACACCGGGCTGTACGACAACACCTATAACGTAATCCCAGGCCTTTGATACTCCCTCATTGGAAAAGGCATCTTCAAAAGCCCTGACTGTTGCCTTAAAATCACTTACCTTTGTCACACTCACTCCGTTATCAACAACATCCTGTGAGCCACCGGGGATCGGCACCTCGCTGCCTACGATATATACGGGATGCTTTGCAGCGGGATCCTTTTTCAAAAGCTCTTCATAGGCATCCTCTGCTACCTTTGCAAGCTCTGCTCCCCTTCTTGCTATCACCTCATCGGAAAGTCTTATATCCGGATCATCACTTGCTACCTTCATGCTTGTATCTATATGTATCTTTGTAAATCCCGCCTCTACATACTGCCTTATAAGTTCACGGGATTCCTCCATGGCCTTCTTCTCGTCATACTGTGAAAAGGTAAGGGGACCCAGATGATCCCCTCCAAGTATGATCCTGTCCATTGAAAGGCCTGTTTTGTCGGAAAGGGAATGGATCATTGCCATAAAATCCTTTGGCTTCATTCCTGTATATCCGCCATACTGGTCAACCTGATTTGCCGTTGCCTCTATGAGAAGTACGGTACCTGTTTTTACCGCATGCCTCATACAGGCTTCAAGCACAAGTGCATTACCGGTACAGGCTGAATAAATGCCTACACTCTCCCCCTTCTTTTGAAGTTTTACCATTTCCTTCATATAATCTTTCATATCTCTAAGCCTCACTGTCTATAAGTATTTTTCCTTTTACCGTTCCCGGTGTCTTAAACCACTCAAAGGCCTCAGCGATGTTCGAAAGAGGAACCTTTTTATAAATGAAAGAGTCATCAAATTTAAGCATACCGTTTCCGAAATAATAAGCTGTAAGCTCCCATTCCTTTCCGGGGAAGGGTGCGGAATAGCTCATCCAGGATCCTGTAAGTGTAAATTCCTTCCTGTTCATGCACTCCCATTCATCAACGCTGAAGGATAATTCCTTAGTGGGCGTACCTATGAAGCATACCCCTGCCTTGTTAGCCGCCAGCTTAAATGCCATCTTCATTGTAATCGTATTTCCGGCAGTCTCATAGACATAATCAAAGCCTCTTCCGTCCGTAAGCTCCAATGCCTTATCCATAAATCCTTCTTTAAGGGTGTTTATTCCCTCGTCCGCTCCGAGTCTCTTTCCAAGCTCAAGTCTCTCATCAAGTATATCAAAGACAACTACCTTCTTTGCTCCAAATATCTTGGCCCACTGGGCTGTCATCATACCTATCGTGCCACCGCCAAGGATAGCAACATTGCCGCCACCCTTGTAATCAACGCGCATAAGTCCGTGGAGAGCTACGGTCGCAGGCTCAAAAAATGCACCCTGTTCAAAGCTTACGCTGTCATCAAAACGTACTGCATTTTTTTCCGGAACACTTACATATTCGGCAAAGCTTCCGAATTCCCTCGAGCCTATAAAGCTGTAATGCTTGCAAAGCGAATAATCTCCCTTTTGACAGTCGGGACACTTCATACAGGGAACAAGAGGCATTCCTGCTACTCTGTCTCCGGGCTTTAAGGAGGTTACTCCCTCTCCCGTCTCCTCTACAACTCCCGAAAATTCATGGCCGAGGACATTGGGATAATAATGACAGGCATCTCCATTAACTCTGGGAACATCCGATCCGCAGATTCCCGTATATTTTACCTTTATCAGAACCTTACCCGGTTCAGCCTTTGGCTTCTCTATCTCTTCATATCTTATATCATTTTTTGCATGTACTACTCCGGCTTTCATAATCTCCTCCTTATTCCTTATGATCTCTGCATCAGTTCTTTTAAGTCCTCATAGATCGAAAGATATGTTTCATATGCTCTGTCATATGAGTCCTTATCTGCAGTCTTTGGTTCATGCTCTCTTATATCCTTCACTGCAAGCTTAACAGCCTCCTCATAGGAGCTGTATAGTCCAACAGCTTTTCCCGCTAACATTGCAGCACCAAGGGTAGTTGCCGTATCAGATGCAGGTACCACTATCTTTCTTCCGGTAACATCGGCCTTTATCTGCGTCCATAGCAGAGAATTTGCCGATCCTCCGACAGATCTCAGCACGTCCGATGAAGCACCCGCATTCCTTGCAATTTCCAGATTATGCCTTAAGGAAAAAGCAACACCTTCCATACAGGCTCTGACAAAATGTCCCTTCGTCTTGGAAAAATCTATTCCGTAAAATACTCCTTTTGCCTTCGGGTCCCATATGGGAGTTCTCTCCCCTGACATATAAGGTAAAAATACAAGCCCGTCGCATCCGGGTCCTACCTTTTCTGCCAGTTCATTAAGCTGAACAAGTGATGAGGGTGAACCGTTCTTTTCCCTCATACGCTCCTCTCCGGCAAATTCATTTTCAAACCATCTCATAACACCGCCGCCGCCGGTGGTCCCACCCTGTAACAGCCATCTGTTAGGTACAACGTGATAGCTTAATATAAGCCTTTTATCGGCATGATAGGAATCGGTACATATACTCATTCCTCCTGCCTGACCACCCTGCTCCTGTGTATCTCCGTTATTTATCACTCCGGCACCCAATGTACCGCAGGCCGCATCGAGTCCGCCGGCAACAACCGGAGTTCCTTCCATAAGTCCGGATTCCTGTGCAGCTTCCTTTGTAACCCTTCCGACTATGGTATCACAGTTGACTATTTCAGGCAGGAAGGACAAAGGAATGCCAAGTTCCTTTGCCATCTCCTTATCCCAGCTGCCTGATCTCATATCAAAACAGTGCCAGCCATAACCCTGGCATACATCCTGAGTTACTGCTCCTGTAAGCTTATATGCTATATATCCGTTACTCTGAAGTATCTTATCTATCTTCTTATATTCATCGGGATATTCTCTTTCATACCACAATACCTTGGGAGTCGTGTAGGAGGGCTGTAAAGCATTTCCTGAAACCTCAAATATCTTATCTTCACCTATTCTTCTGTTCAATTCGACACAGATATCATCTGCCCTTACATCCATCCATATAGGTGTCGGAAACAAAACCTTTCCGTCCCTGTCAATGGCGATAGCAGACCAGCTCTGCCCATCGATACCTATTCCCTTTATTTCTTCCGCAGATATATCAGTATTCGATAAGATATTTCTTATGGCCCTGCATACACCGTTCCACCAGTCCAGAGGATCCTGCTGTGCCCATCCGGGATGCGGATAGGAGACATCATATTTCTCGGTTTCGGAAGCCAGATCCTTACCTTCCCTTGAAAAGACGGATACCTTGCATGAACTTGTCCCTATATCTATTCCTAAAAGCAGTTCTCTCATATTTACCTCTTTAATCCGTAACTACACCTTTTTTAAGTATTATATTTGCATAGAGAGCAGATTCTCCCGTCTGTATCACAACGCTGGAGTGCTCCTTTGTTTTATCATAAAATTCCCACTTATCTATCTCTTCGAAGCAGGCATCTCCCCTGTCATCATATTTTCTTACTATCTCTTTATAAGTATCCCATATGGGAGTCTCTACCGTATCACCCTTTACAACTGCCATAAGTGTAACCGGATGTTCTACATATGTATCAAGCGGAAAGACTTTAAGTATGGCGTCAAGGATCTCGGGAACACCATGTCCGTCCATTCTGATCACCTTTTTACCGTATGTGGTTCCGGGAAAGTTTCCGTCACCGATCGTAAGCTCATCTGTATGTCCCATCTCGCAGAGTATCTTAAGAAGCTCCGGCGGAAGGATCTTGGGTATTCCTTTTAACATCTCTGTCCTCCTTAATTTAACATAATAAAGCGACTCTTCTCTCTGATAGAGAAGAGTCGCCAATGTTCTCAGTCAGAACGATATAACTCTGTCAAATTATCTTATATCATCATGACTACGCAAAGCATATTGCATAGCGATCATCGATCAGTCATAAAGGTTAGGAGCGATCGTAGGATCATCTATGTTAGTTGCATCATACCAATAACCAGCTGTAGGGAAGTCTTCAACTTTGTCGCCGTTAGCTGCCATTGTAAGAGCATATATTGCATAATATCCCATCATAAGAGGAGACTGTGTAACTGCACCGTACATTGTACCATCTGTTATAGCTCCCTTGATGATTGAACCGGCATCAAATCCGATACCTATAACATCACCGTTTGCAGGATCTGTTCCAAGAAGTGAAAGGTTTGCATCAGCTGCAAGAACACCTTCTGCTGCTGTCTGGTTTGAACCAAAGATACCGATCGTGTCTTCCTTAGACATTATAGCCTGAGCTGCTGTAGAGCAAAGCTCAACTGTTGTCTGTGCGGGAACTGCAACTTCGATAACAACATCTGTGTCTCCGCTGTCAGCGCCTTCTGCTGCGTTTACATAGAATTCATTTCCTTCTACTGAAACGGTCTTTCCGTCAGCCTGGATCTGCTCGATCATCTTGTTGATGAATCCCAGACCTCTCTGCTGAATGTTAAGAGCTGTAGCATCCTGGTTAACTTCACCAATACGAACCTGTCCTTCTGCGCTTGCGATAACATCCTTAAGAGCTGCATACATATTCTCAGCTGCAACCTGGCCTGCCTGAGTATTATCTGTAGCAACTGTAGCTACGATAGAACCTTCGGGAGCGTCTGCAACACCTGTATCAAATGCAACTACAGGGATACCCTTGTCTGCACATGTCTGTAATGAATCAAGAACTGAGCTTGTATCACAGGCTGCAAGTGCGATTCCGGGAGGGTTTGAGTTGATATCACTGTTCAGCATGTTAACCTGATCAGCGATGTCAGATTCTGAGTTAGGGCCATGAGCGTCGTAATCAACTCCGAGCTCTTCCTTAGCCATATCCATTCCCTTGAGGGCTGCCTGCCAGTATGTTGACTGGAATGACTTAACATCTACGGGGAACTTATAAGCTTCCTTAGCTGTTACTCCGTCAAACTGTGTTCCTCCGGTGAATTCTCCTGAACCACCTTCTGCTGCGGGAGCTTCCTCTTCTGCTGCTGCCTCTTCTGCGGGTGCTGCTGCCGGAGCTGCTGCTCCTGCACAACCTGCAAGTGATGAGATCACAAGTGTTACTGCAAGGATTGATGTAATAATCTTCTTTTTCATTTTTTCCTC
>JAILEM010000018.1 GCA_024687745.1 Lachnospiraceae bacterium | reverse complement strand
ATATAATAATACATTATCGGATAAAGCATCTGAAAATATTTGGGTATTATAACGGGAACCACTGTAGATACGGAGCATATGGCTATAAGCGACAGCAGAAGGATGTACTTCTCCTTATCACTCTTAAGCCCCTCCCAGAGTATGTTCAAAAAAGGGATAAGAAGTATCATACATATATACATACCCACATACCAGGCAAAGGAATAGTCCGTAAGCCTTATCATCGTATCCTTGAAGAAATTGATCTTTCCGTAGAAGTGGTTGGCTACAAATACCTTGATAACGGAGATTATCACATATGCAACAAGTATGGGAACAAGGCTCATGTAATGATCCTTTGATATTTTCTTCTTACTCTTGAAAAACCCCGTAAGCATCATATAAAGCGGTACACAGGGCATAAAAAGCCATCTTGCGCAGGACATTATGAACATTTTCTTTCCGACCATCGGCGTCTGGTAATAACCGCAGCTCAGATAAAAATGTACCGCCACCACAAAGAAGGCGGCAACTGTCCTTACTATATCGGGGCCTGTCATCCTCTGCTGTTTTTCTTTCAAATCTCCCATATCCGGCTCTATCCTTTTATAAAAAGTCTGTCATAAGGGCTTATCTTTACCAGGTCTCATTATACACTTTGAATGCCAAAAAGTACACGACAGTTTCCGGGCTTATTTTGTACAATTTGTACATGAATCTCCTTCCATTTGAAGCACAATATGTAAAAAAGATGCTTATTGAGGTAAAATTTTTACATTTACACAAAAAGTCTTTCGTTAGAAAATATAGAAAAGCGGATTTAAAACGATCTTTTTTCAGCAACTTTACCATGGCGGATAACGGAGCGGAAATATGAAAAAGAAACTGGCAGCACTTGCTCTTATAGCTGTAATGATAACAGGATGCTTATCAGGATGTTCAGGTTATGACGGTCCCTTAAAGGGTGACTGGTCTTACATACATGACAAAGAGACCACCGTTCTTTCGATCGATCAAAAGGGCAAGGCAACCTATAAAGACCAAAAATATAAATGCACACCGGATGATGAGTTCATAAATCTCTCAGGTAACGGCGAAAACCTAAAGCTTCGTTACGAGCTAAATGATGACGGATTCTATCTCTACGAAGGTGAGATCTACAATAAGAAAAGTGAGGGTGAAGACTCCTCTCTTACAGGAACCTGGATCAAGAAAGATAACAACTGGGCATTTGAATTTGATGAAAACGGAGTTTTCAAGGAGGGTGTCGAAGAGGTTTCCTTCAGCGGTCATTACACAGTGGATGAGGATAATAAGATAATAACTCTTCAGTATGATGACAGACTCGAGTTTGATGACACAAAGCTTTACTATGAGCTTGACGGAAATGAGCTTCATATAGAGTATCCCACACAGATGGTCGTTACCGGCTCAGGCGATCCGGGAGCGCAGGATTAAATCTTCCGACTATCCGAAAAGCAAAAAGCAAAGATCAAAGCCTAATCATCTTTAACCACGGATTTTGGGCATAAGCCTTAAATCATATATATCCGGAAAAGGGAAATAACTCCCGTATCCGGATAAATCTTACAAATATTTATAGGAGGTATTTTATGAAAAAGGTACTAGCAACATTACTTGCAGGCGCTATGGTTCTTTCAATGGTAGGCTGTGGCGGCACCGGTGCAGCAGCACCCGCTGAGACCGCTGCTCCCGCTGAAGAAGCTGCTGCTGAAGAGAAGACCGAGGAAGCAGCTCCCGCTGAGGAGGAAGCTCCCGCAGAAGAGACTGCTGAAGCAGCCGATGGAGAGGGAGTAACCCTTGAGATGTGGTGTATCGCTACTGAGAGCGATTCAAACCGTCATTCTTATGAAGCTGCCATCGCTGATATGCAGGCAGCTCATCCCGAGATCACTTTCAACTGGGAAGCAACAGAGAACCAGGCTTACAAGACAAAGATCAAGGCCGCAGTTGCAGCTGATGAGATGCCCGACATCTTCTTCACATGGTCATGCGCATTCCTTGGCGACTTCGTTGACGCAGGACGTGTTTACTGCTTAGACGATGCTTATCAGAACTTCAAGGATGAACTTCCTGAGGTTATGCTTGCAAACTCAACTTATGACGGAAAGCACTATGGTGTTCCTCTTACAATGAACATCGTTGGTCTCTTCGCTAACATGGAGATACTTAAGGAAGCAGGTTATGATGAGGTTCCCGGAACATACGAAGAGTTCATCGCCTGCTGTGACGACCTCAAGTCTCAGGGCATCATTCCTTTCGGATGTGCAGGAAAAGAGACCTGGTGTGTAACAGAGTATCTTGAGTCAGTTATAGAGAAGAGCGTTGGTGCAGATGCTCTTAACGACATCTTCTTAGGAAGAGCTTCATGGAATAATCCTGATGTAGCTGCAGCAGTTAATACTTTCCAGGAAATGGTTACAAAAGAGTACTTTGATCCCGCAGGAATCGCTCTTTCAAACGACGAAGTTAAGGCTAACTTCATGGCAGGAAAATATGCATTCTACATGAACGGTACATGGAACTGTGCTGATTTCGCAGCTGATCCCAACGGATTCGGCGATAAGGTTCAGGTTGCTGAGTTCCCCGTTATCAATGCCGACAAGTCAAAGCTTGGCCAGCTTATAGGTGGACCTTCAGATACACTTGCTGTTGCTGCTTCTTCACCCAATGCTGAGGTTGCTGCAAACTATGCATTCGAGCTTGGACGTCTTATCTGCCACTATGGATATCTTGATGGCTGCGGACTTCCCGCTTGGACACCTTATGGCGATACATCAACGATCAATCCTCTTACACAGGCTGTAAGTGATATCTGCGCAAATGCAGACAGCTATGTTCTCTTTGGTGATACAGCTATGAACGCTGATTCCGCTAATACATATCTTGATTATGTAGGAATGATCTACGGCGGAGAGATCTCCGGTGAAGAGTTTGTAGAAGGATTAACAAACGATATCGGATAATTGATGATCCCAAAGTAATAATGTGATACAGGGGCGGCTTTCCCGGGAGCCGGGGAGGCCGCCCGATTTGTCTGGGAGGGAATAAAAACAATGAAAAACAAATCACTGATCAAAGGCATAAACATATTCTTATTCCTGCTGCCGGCTTTGATCCTTTTCTTCGGCATCCTTATAGCGCCCATCTTCATGTCCGGTTATTACAGCTTTTTTGACTGGAACGGAATGAGCAGCGCCAAGGAATTTATAGGTCTAAAGAATTACACTGAAATGTTTACAAGCAATTCAATAGGTTTTGGTAAAGCGTTGAAAAATTCACTGCTGCTTGCAGTCCTTTCAGTGTTCATCCAGCTTCCCCTGTCATTAGGACTGGCTCTTCTTCTCGGAAAAGGAATAAAGGGCGAAAGATTCTTCCTTTCGGTTTTCTTCATGCCGGTTCTTATATCCACGGTAGTTATCGGTCAGCTCTGGCTCAAGATCTACAATCCCGATTACGGTATCTTAAACGTTATCCTCGGAAAGCTCGGTCTTGAAAATCTCCAGCAGTTATGGCTCGGTGATAAAAAGCTTGCTCTCTGGGCCTGCTTCGTACCGATGCTGTGGCAGTATGTCGGATACCACATGCTTTTAATGTATGCCGGTGTCAAGGGAGTTTCGACAGATCTAAGGGAAGCAGCCATGATCGACGGTGCAACACAGGGACAGGTCAACAGATACATAGTTATCCCCATCATTAAGCCTGTTCTGAGGGTCAGCGTCATATTCGCCGTAACCGGTTCCCTTAAGGCATACGACCTTATCTATGTTCTGACAAACGGCGGTCCCCTTCATGCTACGGAGGTTCCCAGTACCCGTATGATAGAAATGCTCTTCCAGCGTAACAGATACGGAATGGGTAGTGCCATGGCGGTTATGCTTATAATCTTATGCTTCATTTTTGCGATGATAATCAGTGCGGTTTTTAAGGAGGACAGATAATATGGCTAAGAATAAATCCAATACTGCGTATGTCAGTGATATCGACCAGTACAATCTCAAAAAAACCAGCCCTGTTGCCAAGGTATTTATCTATATCGGTCTTGCTGTATGGACCTTTGTAAATCTCTATCCCTTATTCTGGATGTTTACATTTTCATTAAAGAGTAACGAAGAGATATACGGTCTCAATGTTGCGGGACTTCCCCAGAACTGGCTCTGGAGCAATTATCCCGAGGCCTTAAGGACCGGAAACATGCCAAGATACTTTCTTAACAGTATCATAATCACGATCGCGGCCATGGCTATCACTCTGATAGCAGCACTCATGGCAACCTATGCGCTTACCAGGATCAGGTGGTGGGGAAGCAAACTTATGAACTCAATTTTCATGCTTGGTCTTACAATTCCTCTTCATGCATCCATCCTTCCCGTTTACCTGATCCTTTCTAAGCTTGGATGGCTTAATTCATACCAGGCTCTGATAATCCCGTATTCGGCCTTCTCTCTTGCCATGGCCATACTTATCTGTACGGGCTTCATGGTAGATATACCAAAGGATCTTGATGAAGCGGCAAATATAGACGGCTGCGGACTTTGGGGAACCTTCTTCAGAGTTATCCTGCCGCTCACAAAGCCTGCTTTTGCAACGATAGGTATCTATTCCTTCTTGCAGAGCTGGAACGAGCTGATGTTTGCCAACATCTTTAACAGTAAGGGTGATCTTAAGACTATCCCCGTAGGAATACAGGCTTTCCAGGGACAGTATCTTACTGACTGGGGACTCGTAGGTGCGGTTCTTGTAATGGCTACCTTCCCCACCCTCATAGCCTACGTATTCTTAAGCAAAAAAATACAGTCAAGCTTTATCGCAGGTGCGGTAAAGGGTTAATAATTTTCTTTGTTTCATTGTTTTTAATCCTTACCCCGGGGCAGTATCTGTCCCGGGGTTTCTTTCTTGCAGACCCCGGTATAAAAGGTTATAATCATAACCGGAGGAAATATCATGAACATCAAAAAGAAATTTAATTCCTTCATACATCTTTTTACAAAAGCTTCCCTTGCAAGGAATCTTATTATTGTTATCTTTATTGCATTCTTTCTTTTTTCCACGGCCTTTATCATATCAACGTCCATCATCTCAAGGCAGGCCAAGAGGGAGTCAGAGATCAAGGAATCCGAAACCCTCATAAATACGATAGTCGACAATATTTACGCAGGACTTGATAACTATAATGATATCTCAAGGCTTATCATGTTAAATGAGAGTGTTAATGATTTCCTGAAGGCAGAGAATGTCGACTCAGGTCTTGTAAATGATACGATCTATGGCGTAATGGATATCTTAAATGTCTGTACCGATGTGGATTCCGTGTTCATCTTCAGAAATGACGGGGAATACATGAAGACCGGAAAGGGAAACTATGATATAGACCTTGACCTTATGAATACCACCTCCTGGAAATCCGTCATAATGGGAAAAAGAGGGGGAGCCGTAATATCCATAAATGCAAATGACGCAATATTCCGCACCAATAAATCCCCAATAATAACTATAGGCCGCTCGATCTACAATATATATACGCAGAAGCTCTCAGGTCTTCTTCTTATGAATATATCGATCAATATGATAGACAAGATAACCGGAGAACCGACCTACGGGGAGATCGCCTTTTTATCCGATGAGGGCGAATATCTCACAGGGAGCAGCAACGGCAAGTCCCTGTCAGGTTTTTTTGATAAGGATGCCAAAAAGGACGTCATCATCCACAGGGAAAGGTATATAGACAATAAGAGCCAGATGGTATCTACCTATTCTTTTTCGGATATCCCCATAGTCATCATCTGCTCAAATTATATTCCTTCACCGCCCCTTCCCTCCGAAACCGTCTTTGTTCTCCTTCTGTTATTCGGCGCCTTTGTAGTTGCGATATTTGTGGCCGGAATATTTATGGCAAGGAACATAAACAGGCCCCTGCATGAACTCACCTCTGCGATGGAAAAGACCAAGGAATCGGGATGGATGAAGAGGATGGATGTAAGTATCCCCGATAATGAGATCGGCGAGCTGGCCAAAAGCTATAACAGCATGATAGAATATCTTAATGATCTCTTCACCCGTCTGATAGATGAGGAGAAATCTCTTCAAAGGGCGGAAATGCGTGTTCTTCAGGAGCAGATCAAGCCTCATTTTCTCTACAATTCCTTAGAGACGATAAGCTTTATGGCACTTGAGGATGGCTCAGACAAGGTATACGAGGCCTTAGAGCATCTGGGGAGCTTTTACAGAAATTTCCTCAGTAAGGGCGACAGGGAAATAAGCCTTAAGAGAGAGATAAATATAATAACCGATTATCTTTCCCTCCAGAAGCTGCGCTATGGTGATATCATAAGGGATGAGTACGACATAGCAAAGGATACTCTTGAGCTTCACATCCCAAAGCTCATACTCCAGCCCCTTGTTGAGAACAGTATCTATCACGGTATCAGACCCAAGGGTGAGGAATGTCTTATCCGCATCTCCTCAAGGATACAGGGTAATGATCTTATAATATCTGTTTATGATACAGGTATCGGTATGTCAGAGGAGATGATACAGAAGGTTCTTCATGGAGAGAGAGATTTCAAGGTGGCAGATGACCAGTCTCCCCCTTCCGGCTTTGGTCTCAGGGGTACCATAGACAGGATAAGATACTATTGTGACAGGGAAGATGTTGTGTCCATAGAAAGCGAAGAAGGCGAATATACAAGGATCGATCTGACGATCTTTAAGGCTGCGGCAGATGAAAGGATGGTACAGGATGTACAGAGTAATGCTGATTGATGATGAACCCTCGGTAAGGAAGCTCTTAAGCGTGACACTTGACTGGAAATCCATGGATATGGAGATAGTCGGAGAGGCTTCAAGCGGGATCGAAGCAATAAATATAATAGACGATCTCAGGCCTGATATTGCAATAGTCGATATATCCATGCCCTTTATGAACGGGATAGAATTTACAGAGGTCGCAACAAAGCGCTACCCGGAGCTTAAGATAATCATCCTTACCGCCTTTGATGACTTTGAATATGCAAGGAAATGCGTGTCCTTACCGGTTTTTGATTATATGCTCAAGCCCGTTGTCAGAACAGAGGTGACAGAGACGCTTAAGAAGCTTAAGGCCGTTCTTGACGAAAGGGTAAAGGAAGAGCCGGAGGAGGATCCTGTCTATGACGATACAGACTCCTCCATAGAACAGATCAAAAGATATATAGAGACAAATTACACCGACTCAAAGATAAATCTTACCTCTGTTGCGCAGACGTTCGGCTTCAGTACAAGCTATTTAAGCCGCAAGTTCAAGCAGGAAACCGGAAAGAATTTCGTGGAATATCTTACGGAATGCAGGATGGAAAAGGCCATGGAGCTTGCCAAAGCCCATGTTAAGATGTTCTGTGCCTCAGGAGATGTCGGTATTCCCGATCCCAATTATTTCGGAAGATGCTTTAAGAAATATACCGGAATGAGCTACTCTGATTATTCCTCATCAAACAGATAGAGACAGACAGGTAATATCCGTCCTGATCTCCTTCAGTTTATATAGACTATCTCTGTCCTTCGCAAAGCGTTTATTATCTTTGTTATCGCCGAATGAGCAAGACCTGCACAGTAGATGAGTATGAGCACATCCCCAGAGCCAAGGAAAAAGAGTCCGCTGAAGGCTATAAGGATCTTACCGCTCCCAAAGAATAATCTGTATCTCCAGTGCCTTGCCTCAAGCTTTCTGGCTTCATTTGCCTTTAATATATCCACTATCCCGTCAACAAGAAGACAGCCGAGAAGATATAAGAGCCCGTAGGCCTTTGGAACATTCTTAAGGCAAAGTGCAAACAGACCCGCATCAAGAATTAAGAGTCCTTTATACAGTACAGATATCCCTCCCACCTTAAACCGGGCCATGGTCACATAATAGGCAAGCAGCCTCACCCCGTAGGCTATCATTGAAATGATGAGAAAAAGTATCGCAAAACCGTAACCGAATCCCGGATCCGTCATCAGTAAAAAGCATACAAGAAGCATTACACATCCTGCCACTATATCAATTATTCTTCTTGTTCTTCCCATATTCGTTTATTCTCTCCCTGTATCTGAATTCCACAAGCTTTTTATAATCCCTTATACCCTTAAAACCCTTTGACCTGTAATCAGCCGAGTAACCCGCAAGAAGATTCCCCGACATAAATATCTTATTTGTGACCATGCTCTTCTGGGCAAGGGCCGCAATAAAGAATCTTCCGAGAAAGGTGTCGTTTTTATCCTTCTCCCCGGCCTGAGTATATTCCATCTGGTATTTTTTTATATCAAAATCCTCTATCTCCCTGCCCGAAAGAAAGGATCCGAATTCCTTCCAGTCATTACTTGCAAGGAGCTGTCTCCTTGTAAGTATTTCCATTATCCTCTCTTTATAGGGCTTAACTGCTTCTTCATCGTATCTGTCCTTTTCAAACACTTCCCCGCTGTTCCTTAGAACCTTCAGTGCATAAACCATCTGACAGAACGCATGATAATAATCCGACGGATTATCCTTGACTATCTTCTCATACCCTCCCCAGGCAGGAAGAAAGCTGTATTTTATATAACTGTAATCGGGAAGATGTCCTGCCCTTCCATGACCTAAATTCATGATGGAATATTCACTCTCCTGCCTTATGCTTGCGGTATAGATGTGTTTTACAGGATCATCGGGTGCCACCGGATTATGCTTAAACTCTATGGCAATTTCCTCAGTCCCATCCTCTGTATCGATGATCTCAAAAAAATATCCCGCATCATTAATAACAAACGAAGGCGTCCCCGCAAAATATCTGTGGGCCCAGGTATCCGCAAGCACATGCATGGCAAGCCCTTTTGACTCCATTCCTCCTTTTCGCGCAAGGTTTATGGTATCGACCAGGAGGTCTCCGTTGGGATTGCAGATAAGTCTGTATCTGTTCAGATATTTTTTTGAACGCTTTTCGACAGAGGCATTAAGGTCACCGGGAAGAAAATGAAAGGATGACCATATACGGGTAATATCCTGCAGACTGATAATGTCCGAGCCTTCATCGGCAAGCTCTGCCTGAAGCTGGGTCGTTGCGGCAGATAAGGGTCCGTGAACCTTATTTAGGAAGGTTCTTGAACAAAGGTCCACAAGCTGTGAAGCATATCCCGTCTCAAGACTTTCCTCATGGGAATATCCTGCAAGATATGCTGCGCAATAGGTTGCATAATAATGAAAATCTTCCTGCATATAAATATCACTCCGATCAAATAATCTGATTCCCGTAATCCAAAATCATCTCAGCTCATCCGGGATTTTCCAAAACACTGATTTCCTTCTGAAGTCTTTTTATCTTAAGTGCGGAAATAATGATCTCGATCAGTCCAAATACGGATGTTAAACATATGATGATCCTTACTGTATAAAAGATGATGTCATACCTGCTTTCCTTAAAATTATCAAGTATTTCAATGAAATAGGAAATGATCACTATGGAAGAATACAGAATGGCAAAAACTATATATGCATCACTCCTTTTCTCTCCCTTTGCTGCCTTTACCGCATTTAAACCTATATATGCTCTTCCTGCGATCTCGATGAGTCCCATCAGGGCTATAACCACCACAATGATCACCTTTATATCAGAGATCGTAAGTGCTTCATTACCCACATCCTCAATGATAAAATTTATAAGTTCATCATCATAATACGTTATGATAAAGGTCTGAACTATATCCCATACCCCGAATGCTATGACCGCAAGACCACTGTAATAAAGAACATATTTATAATATCTGATCTTTTTTTCCATTTTTGTATCCTTACTTTCTGTAATCCTTTTTCAAGGCTTGGTTTTTCATGGCTCACCTGACGCTATCCCTGTAATGCCATGCCTCCAACCTGTTTCAGAGCTTAAAGACTCTTACCTCAAAGGGCTTCATTTCAACCCTTCCGCTTACCCTCTCACCGGTAAACAAATCCTCTGCCTCACATTTAAGTACGGCAAATTCAGGTTCAAACATATAATTCAAAAGGAAGAGGTATTTTTTCTCCCCCTTTGATCTTAAGACAGCTTCTATATCCTCAGGTACCTCTGCTATATCTTCTGTCAGACTTTTCATGCCGATAAGCTCTGAGAGGGTTTTCAGATTTTCCTCACTGAATACCCCTCCCAAATGATAGACCTTTCCCTTTTCCACACTGTTCTCTATAAGGGCTGCCTCCCCCTTATAATACCCGCTGTCATAAAATGCAGCCTTCAGAGCATTCTCTTCCCCCTCTTTTACGGTTAGTATCTCGTTATAAAGAGGCATATCAAACACTCTTTTACCATCTGAGGCTGTCATTCCCTCATCATTTTCATGAACAAAGGTACTCTCCTTAACATCAGACCCCGTAAGCTTTGACAAAAGCCCCGGACCCGGCTTCATGACGCAATGCCCTCTTAAGTCCTTTGCACCGCTCATTGCACCGACGATCAGTATCCCTCCCCTTCTTACATACTCATATAATACCTCAGTCCTCTTTTCGTCCATAAGCACGGGATGGGGATATATCACATATTTATATCTTAAAAGATCCTCTGCCCCGGTCTTGTCATTAAAGAAAACATAATCATAGGGAATGTGATTTTTCTGTGTAAAAAGAAAGATCGATTCGCTGCTTACGTCGTTTAGATCCTTATGCCAGATATCATCAGCCGTATCCCATTCATTATCGTAATCCGTAAGATATGCAAGCTCTGCTTCAAAGTCCGATCCGCAGATCTCATTTATCTTCTGAAGCTTTTCATGGAAGCTCTTTACCTCGCTTATCTTTCTGTTATCCCTGTTATCATGGTCAAGGATGCCATGCCAGTACATCTCTGCCCCAAAGCAGGCTGTCCTCCATCTGAAGAAGGAGATATAATCTGCGCCGTGGGCAACACTCTGCATGGCCCATAAGGTAAGCTGTCCGGGTCTTGGCGCAGGACCCTCCATACCTCCTACCGAACCGTTTGCACCCGACTGCTGCTCCATGATCCCAAAGTGGGGACATATGCTCCTTACCTCCGTAAGATTCCTGCTCCAGTGTCTGTCCTTTAACCCCTTTGGCACCCAGCTCTCCTTCTTTAATCCAAAGGCAAAGCTCGGATATGAATCGTAGGTATAGACATCAAGGCTCTCCCCTGTCATCCTGTGGTTGTCGATATATCCGAACATACCGTTTGTGGTTATAAAGGCTCCGGGCCTTATATGCTCTCTTAATATATCCGACTGCAGCTTACAGAATGAAAGCACGGAACCGGATATAAATCTGTGATAATCAAGCATCTGATGCGGATTGTGAGCCGTTGGGATCCTTGCAGGGACACTTATCTCTTCAAAATCATTATAGGTCTGGTTCCAGAAGCTGGTGCCCCAGGCCCTGTTCAGTTCATCTATCGTCTTATACTTCTCCTTAAGAAATATCCTGAAGGCCCTTGTATCTGCCTCTGAATAGAATTCGTCAAGCTCACAGTTGAACTCATTATCGATCTGCCATCCGATCACAGCCTTATGATCCCCGTAATGCAGGGCCAGCTTTTCTGTTATAACAGAGCAGAACCTTCTGTATGTCTCCGAATTGTAATTATAATGGCGTCTTCCTCCATGCTTATACTTATTTCCATCAATGTCCGAGGTCAATACCTCAGGATACTTTCCCGTAAGCCAGGCAGGAGGCGTTGCCGTCGGTGTACACATGATGACCTTCATTCCCTTTTTTTCACAGAGCCTTAAGAAGTCGTCAAAAAAATCAAATGTATACACACCCTCTTCAGGTTCAAAAAAATTCCAGGCAAATTCCGCTATCCTTATAACGCTTATCCCGCAGTCAAGCATCCTGTCGATGTCACTGTCCCATAACTCTCTGTCCCAGTGCTCCGGGTAATAACAGGTGCCCATAACATATTTATCCTTAAACATATATCCCTCCGATATTCCCTGACCCTTTCATTCTTAAAGATGAACACTTTTGAGTCCTTTACACACATACAGCCGTCAGTTTATTTTTTGGGTCCTTCACTTAAGAACCAGTAAAAAGGAACGGGAAAATTATAACATAATCCCGTTCCCTTTGTTAACAATATCCGGTATCAGTTAAACTACTCCGACTAATGGAAGTCAGAGCTTCCTGTTTAAAGAGTATCCGGATACCGGGCTTTTTCAGAAACCTCACATAAAGAACTTCTGAAG
>JAILEM010000016.1 GCA_024687745.1 Lachnospiraceae bacterium | reverse complement strand
GGGTGTTGATTTCCACAATATCAATTATTCGGTGTAGAACAGCACGGTCAGGCAGGTATTCGATGTTTTCCATCTCATGCATTTCATCTTCGGGTGGCATGTCTGGTGTGGTTATATCAGATGTGGAAGAGAAGTAAGCACCGTTCGCACCGTCCGCACCGTCAGAAGTAGAGATGGAAGAGCAAGTAGAGTCGTCAGAGATGGGGTGTATATGGACTTTAATACTATCAGTAGCTGTGTTAAGACCCTTCGGTTCTTTGAACATTATCACATCACCGGGGGTCAGCTCTTCGAACGGGGTACGGTCAGGAGTTGAGATCAATATCAGCGCATTACCTCTAATACTGGGCTCCATAGAATGTCCGTAATTGGTGAAGTTCAGCATGAGGCCGAAGTGTGGGAGAAGGGCATCGATGAGGATGAAGATAGAGGATAGGAGGGTGATGAAAATCATCACAGCGGTGATTGGTCGTAAGATTTTCAGCAAAGTTGTGGCTATTTTTGAGGGATGAGTTGGCGGTGTCTTTTCATCCATTGTGAGTATCCCCTTTCTGATAACCACACGAGAGTGGTGCAGGTGCTTGATGCGGCGTGTGGTCATAGCAGTCATGGCAGTGGTTGGCCGGCAGAGCATAGCACTATCCCATTTTGCTTGTCCACATGTCCAGTTGTCCACCTTGGAATTATTCTCCGGGAAGAGTGCGGAAAGAGTGCGGGTAGTTCCTGGCAGGAATGCGGCATGATTAAGATGGCCACACGATCATTCCCCGTAATTGTCCTCATCTGATGATGTTGAGGTCTCAAAATCCGCATCGGATAAATCTGAGAGGGCGTGGCGCAGTTCAACGATTGCGTTTTTGATGTAGCGATTTGCCTTGGCATTTTTGCCGTTGTTCATTATATTTTCAAGCAGGTCTGTATTGAATTCCAGTTCTCCGATAATTCCGGTCAGCTCATCGTAGTTCATAATAAAATTTTTAACTCCTTTTAAGCTTCTATTTCCTCAGGCGTTCGAGCCGCTGATTCGGTTCCACGGCGCACTGAGGTATTTTTTGCCCTTACAATCGAACGTCAGTTCTTTGAGCGTAGCTTCTGATTCCCGTCAGGTTTCCCGTCACACCTCCCGACATATTCCAGGTGCAAATGTCAAGCAGAATTTTACATCATAATATATCCTTAGGATCATTATAGGATTATTTCTATTCTTAAGACATCAGATAACGATCAGAAAACTCCGTATGACAGATAATTATCATAAATATATTCGAAAGGATCAGACAGATGAATATTCAGGATATAATGAAATTAAAGACGGCCTGGGATACTTTTACGGCTAATCACCCGAAGTTTCCGGCCTTTTTAAATGCCGCAAAACAGGCAGGCATTAAGGAAGATACCATCGTAGCCATATCGATAACCGATCCGGAGGGGAAGACCATAGAGACAAATGTGAAGGTCACCCCATCCGATCTTGAGCTTTTTGAAACCTTAAAGGGTATGCATCCATAGATCATAAACGCTGATGAACCATAGTAAAATCATAGAAAAAAGCACTTTTTGCTTGTAATTATTCCTTACTGAAAATATAATGTAATTCGTACAGTCAGAAGTATTATGCCTGCCGGATCATTTATGAAGAGTTACTTTATAAGGGATCCTTGTCAGATTTAATGTTTTTTGGCTGATATTGTCTTGTATATCACTGATAAAAGGAAATTAATTATGACAAACCCCACAGATAATGAAATAGATGAAGTTATAAGAATGCTTGATTCAAAGACAGAGGAAGGTGTCAGCCGTATCGGGATACACAGGGTTGAGACTGAGAGAGAGGACTTTGTAAAGGAAGTGCATCATCACGGAAGATGCGATATCGGAAGTCCCTTTGCGGACGGCTCTGTCGGAAACTTTGGCTGTGACTGACAGACAGTTGTGCGCGGTAAGATGAATTTACTGAGGTTAAATTTTGCATGACATTTGCAGACAGTATAATCCGAAGGATAAACAAGGTGTAAAATATACATAACTGAGTGGATAAGCACATCATTTATGTAAAACAGAGGTAAAAATATAATGGACAGACAGAATCTAACACTTATGACAGACCTGTACGAGCTTACAATGATGCAGGGATACTTTAAGCATAAGGACAGGAATGAGACAGTTGTCTTTGATGCTTTTTACAGGAATAATCCCTGTGGCGGAGGATATGCTATCTGTGCGGGTCTTGAGCAGCTCATCAATTATATAAAGGAGCTGCATTTTGATGAAGAGGATATTAAATACTTAAGGAGTCTTAACATCTTTGAGGATGATTTCCTTGAGTATTTAAGCAACTTTAAGTTTTCGGGAAGCATTTATGCCATAGAAGAGGGAAGGGTCATCTTCCCAAGGGAGCCGCTTGTTAAGGTCATAGCACCCATAATGGAGGCTCAGCTTGTGGAGACGGCTATCTTAAATATAATTAACCACCAGAGTCTTATAGCCACCAAGGCGGCAAGAGTATGCTATGCCGCAAAGGGTGACGGGATAATGGAGTTTGGACTAAGAAGGGCTCAGGGCCCCGATGCCGGGATTTATGGTGCAAGGGCAGCAGTCATCGGAGGATGTATAGGAACCTCGAATGTTCTTACCGGACAGCTCTTTGACGTACCGGTAAAGGGAACACATGCACACAGCTGGATAATGAGTTTTCCCGATGAATACACGGCCTTTAAGACCTATGCGGAGATGTATCCGACTGCCTGCATTTTACTGGTTGATACCTATGATACAATTAAATCCGGAATACCCAATGCCATAAGGGTATTTAAGGAGATGAGGGAGGCAGGCATTGAGCTTTCCTATTACGGTATAAGACTTGACAGCGGGGATCTTTCCTACTTATCCAAGAAGGCAAGGAAGATGCTTGATGAGGCAGGCTTTGAGGATGCAGTGATCTCAGCATCAAATGATCTTGATGAATATCTTATAGAAGCCTTAAAGACTGAAGGATGTAAGATAACCTCCTGGGGTGTCGGAACCAATCTGATAACCTCTAAGGATAATCCGGCCTTTGGCGGTGTATATAAGCTTGCGGCCGTTAAGGGTGAAAACGGAGAATTCATACCTAAGATCAAGCTTTCGGAGAATTCAGAAAAGGTAACCAATCCCGGAAATAAGAAGATCTACAGGATATATGAGAAGTTTACGGGTAAGATGAAGGCAGATCTTATCTGTCTTGAGGATGAGATATTCACAGAGGATGAAGCTCTGCTTTTATTTGATCCGAACGAACCCTGGAAGAGGACAAAGCTTAATCCGGGTGAATTTACTCTCACTGAAATAATGGTACCCGTATTCATAGACGGCAAATGTGTATATGAATCTCCAAAGACAATGGATATCAGAGATTTCTGTACAAGGGAAAAGGATACGCTCTGGGAGGAGACCAAGAGATTTTATAATCCTCATGAGATGTATGTCGATCTTTCCAAGAAGCTCTATGATGTTAAGATGCAGCTCCTTGACGAGATGGGATCTGAGTATATGTAAATAAGGCTTGTTAAGCCGTTCTGATAAAAATAGAAAAGCAGATTTATTGAAAAGAAAGAAAGGGAAAGAAGTTATGTACAAGAAGGTATCCACAGACCTGGGATTTGTAGACAGAGAGAAGGAAGTCGAGAAGTTCTGGGCCGATAATGATATTTTCAGAAAGAGTATGGAAAATCGTAAGGAGGGTGAGACCTATACCTTTTATGACGGGCCTCCGACAGCTAACGGAAAGCCTCATATAGGCCATGTCCTTACCCGTGTTATCAAGGACATGATCCCAAGATACAGGACCATGAAGGGATATATGGTTCCAAGAAAGGCCGGATGGGATACACACGGACTTCCGGTAGAGCTTGAGGTTGAGAAGATGCTCGGGCTTGACGGTAAGGAACAGATCGAGGAATACGGACTGGAGCCCTTCATAGAGCATTGTAAGGAGTCCGTATGGAAATATAAGGGAATGTGGGAAGACTTTTCCGCAACAGTAGGATTCTGGGCTGATATGGATGATCCTTACGTAACCTATCATGATGATTTCATCGAATCAGAGTGGTGGGCACTTAAGAATATCTGGGATAAAGGCCTGTTATATAAGGGCTTTAAGATAGTACCCTACTGTCCGAGATGCGGAACTCCCCTGTCCTCACACGAGGTGGCACAGGGTTATAAGACCGTAAAGGAAAGATCTGCCATAGTAAGGTTCAAGGTTAAGGATGAGGATGCTTATTTCCTTGCGTGGACGACAACTCCCTGGACACTGCCCTCAAATATAGCTCTTTGTGTTAATCCCGATGATGAGTATGCAAAGGTTAAGGCAGCAGACGGTTATACCTACTATATGGCAAAGGCCCTTCTTGATAACGTTCTTGGTTCCATCGAGAGAGAAGAAGGAGCTCCCGCATATGAGATACTGGAAACATATAAGGGCACTGATCTTGAGTATAAGGAATATGAGCCTTTATATCAGTGTGCCAAGGACAGTGCCGATAAACAGAATAAAAAAGCCTTCTTTATATATGTAGATAATTATGTAACGATGACCGACGGTACGGGAATAGTTCATATAGCTCCGGCCTTTGGTGAGGATGATGCAAGAGTTGGAAGAAGATATGACGCACCCTTTGTCCAGATGGTCGATGAACATGGTGTTATGAGGGAGGAGACTCCCTTTGCCGGTCAGAGATGTAAGCCTACAGAGGATGAGTTAAAGGCAGGTGCCATAAGCTGTGATCCCGAGGTATTAAAGGATCTTGACAGGAGGGGGATATTATTCTCTGCTCCAAAGTTTGAGCATGATTATCCTCATTGCTGGAGATGCGATACCCCGCTTCTTTATTATGCAAGAGAATCCTGGTTCATAAAGATGACTGAGGTTAAGGATGATCTTATAAGAAATAACAATACGATCAACTGGATCCCTGAATCCATAGGTAAGGGAAGGTTCGGAGACTGGCTTGAGAATATCCAGGACTGGGGTATTTCAAGGAACCGTTATTGGGGAACTCCCTTAAATATCTGGGAATGTGAGGACTGCGGTCATCAGGTTGCCATAGGTTCAAGGGAAGATCTTTATAAGCTTTCGGGAAATGAGAAGGCAAAGACTGTTGAGCTTCACAGACCTTACATTGATGAGATAACAGGTATCTGTCCAAAGTGCGGTAAGGTTATGAGAAGAGTGCCTGAGGTTATAGACTGCTGGTTTGATTCGGGAGCCATGCCCTTTGCACAGCACCATTATCCCTTTGAAAATGAGGAATTATTTAAGCAGCAGTTCCCGGCCCAGTTTATTTCAGAGGCTGTGGATCAGACAAGGGGATGGTTCTATTCGCTGCTTGCGGAGTCAACCTTACTTTTTAACAAGGCTCCCTATGAAAATGTTATAGTATTGGGTCACGTTCAGGATGAGAACGGACAGAAGATGAGTAAGTCAAAGGGTAATGCCGTGGATCCTTTTGATGCCTTAAAGGAGTACGGGGCTGATGCCATAAGATGGTATTTTTACATAAATTCAGCACCCTGGCTTCCTAACAGGTTCCATGGAAAGGCTGTTCAGGAAGGTCAGCGTAAGTTCATGGGAACTCTTTGGAATACCTATGCCTTCTTTGTACTTTATGCAAACATAGATGATTTTGATGCTACAAAATATAAGCTTGAGTATGATAAGCTTACTGTTATGGATAAATGGATACTCTCTAAGCTTAATACTGTGATAGGAGAGGTTGATAAGAATCTTGAGTCATACAGGATACCCGAAGCAGCAAGAGCTCTTCAGGACTTTGTGGATGATCTTTCTAACTGGTATGTAAGAAGGAGCAGGGAGCGTTTCTGGGCTAAGGGCATGGAGCAGGATAAGATAAATGCCTACATGACTCTCTATACTTCACTTGTTGAGATAAGCAAGGCTGCTGCGCCCATGGTTCCCTTCATAACAGAAGAGATCTATCAGAATATAGTAAGGGAGATAGATAAGAGTGCTCCCGAGAGCATTCACCTATGTGATTTCCCTAAGGTAAACGAAGCCTATATAGACAGAGAGCTTGAGAAGAACATGGATGCTGTCCTTAAGATAGTTGTTATGGGTAGAGCCTGCAGAAATGCAGCCAATATAAAGAACAGACAGCCCATTGCCAGGATGTTTGTAAAGGCTGAGAATTCACTTCCAAAGTTCTATGTGGAGATAATAGAGGATGAGCTTAATGTTAAGAGCGTTGAGTTTACCGATGATGTAAGAGAGTTTACATCCTATAACTTCAAGCCCCAGTTAAAGACAGTAGGTCCCAAATACGGAAAGCTTCTTGGCGGTATCAGGAATGAGCTTGATGCCCTTGACGGAAATGCGGCAATGGAGAAGTTAAAGAGTGAGGGAAGCCTTAAGTTTGATATCAGGGGTGAAGAGGTAGTTCTTGCAGAAGAGGATCTTCTTATCGAGATGGTTCAGAAGGAAGGCTATGTATCCGAAAATGACAACCAGGTTACAGTTGTTCTTGATACAAATCTTACAGAAGAGCTTATCGAAGAGGGCTTTGTGCGTGAGATTATATCAAAGATCCAGACCATGCGTAAGGAAGCGGGGTTTGAGGTAATGGATAAGATCATCGTTTATGAAAAGGGAAATGCAAAGATAGAAGAAGTCTTAAGTAAATGCAGGGATGCTATCATGAAGGATGTACTGGCCGTTGAAGTAGTAACCGGAGAGACAGAAGGTTATGAAAAGGAATGGAATATAAATGAGGAAAAGGTAGTCCTTGGTGTTAAAAAGAAGTGATACAGGGCATATACTTTTCTTTATAATAAACAAATCAGCACAAGGAGGAGAGAGTGATGATGAAAAAGCAGGGAACCAAATTTGATAAGGTGGCCTTTAAGAAGGAAGTTACAAACAACGTAAAAACCTTATACAGAAAGACTCTGGAGGAAGCTACATCCCAGCAGATCTTTCAGGCGGTGTGTTATGCGGTTAAGGATACCATTATCGAGAACTGGATGGAGACTCAGAAGGCTTATGATGAAAAGGATCCAAAGACTGTCTATTACCTTTCAATGGAATTCCTTATGGGAAGAGCACTCGGAAACAGCCTTATAAATCTTAAGGAGTATAAAGAAGTTGCCCAGGCACTTGATGAGCTTGGAGTAAATCTTAATGAGATAGAGGATCAGGAAAGAGATCCCGCACTTGGTAACGGAGGTCTTGGAAGACTTGCAGCCTGCTTTTTGGATTCACTGGCAACCCTTGGATACAGTGCATACGGATGCGGTATCCGTTACAGATACGGAATGTTCAAGCAGGAGATAAGAGACGGTTATCAGATAGAGGTACCCGATAACTGGTTAAAGGACGGATATCCGTTTGAGTTAAGAAGATCAGAGTATGCCAAGATCGTTAAATTCGGCGGTAACGTAAGGGTGGATGTTGATGAGAACGGAAGGAACCACTTTTCACAGGAAAATTACCAGTCGGTTCAGGCTATCCCCTATGACCTTCCTATCGTCGGCTACGGTAACGGTATAGTCAATACCTTAAGGATCTGGGATGCACAGCCGGTTGAGTGCTTCTCTCTTGACTCCTTTGATAAGGGTGATTACAGAAAGGCAGTAGAGCAGGATAACCTTGCAAGGAATATCTGCGAAGTCTTATATCCCAACGATAACCACTATGCAGGTAAGGAATTAAGACTTAAACAGCAGTACTTCTTCATTTCCGCAAGCATACAGGAAGCTGTTGAGAAATACATGAGAACCCATAAGGATATCAGAAAGCTTCATGAAAAAGTGGTATTCCAGTTAAATGATACCCATCCCACAGTAACGGTTGCGGAGCTTATGAGGATCTTAATGGATGATTATTTCCTTGAGTGGGATGAGGCATGGGCGGTAACCACAAAGACCTGTGCATACACAAACCATACCATCATGTCAGAAGCACTTGAAAAATGGCCTATAGAGCTCTTCTCAAGACTGCTTCCCAGGGTTTATCAGATAATAGAAGAAATAAACAGGAGATTCATAGACAGGATAAGGGCTCAGTATCCCGGAAACGAGGATAAGGTCAGAAAGATGGCTATCATATATGACGGACAGGTTAAGATGGCCCATCTTGCTATCTGTGCAGGCTTTTCAGTTAACGGTGTTGCAAGGCTTCATACAGAGATACTTAAGAACCAGGAGCTTAAGGACTTCTATGAGATGATGCCTGAGAAGTTCAACAATAAGACAAACGGTATCACACAGAGAAGATTCCTCTTACACGGCGATCCGCTTCTTGCAGACTGGGTAACGGCTCATGTCGGAGATGACTGGATCACAGATCTTCCCAAGATCAACAAGTTAAAGGTATATGCCGATGACAACAAGGCTCAGCAGGAGTTCATGAACATCAAGTATCAGAATAAGGTTCGTCTTGCAAAGTACATCCTTGCAAATAACGGAATAGAGGTTGATCCCCGCTCGATCTTTGATGTTCAGGTAAAGAGACTTCATGAATATAAGAGGCAGCTTCTTAACATCCTCCATATCATGTATCTATACAATAATCTCAAGGAACATCCCGATATGGAATTCTATCCGAGGACATTTATCTTCGGAGCCAAGGCGGCAGCAGGCTACAGAAATGCAAAGCTTACCATCAAGCTCATAAATTCGGTTGCCAATGTTATCAATAATGATGCCTCGATAAACGGAAAGATCAAGGTCGTATTTATAGAGGATTACTGCGTATCCAATGCTGAGTGGATATTTGCCGCAGCAGACGTTTCGGAACAGATCTCCACAGCCAGTAAGGAGGCATCCGGAACAGGTAACATGAAGTTTATGTTAAACGGTGCTGTTACCTTAGGTACCATGGATGGTGCAAACGTGGAGATAGTAGAGGAGGTTGGTGAAGAGAATGCATTCATCTTCGGACTTTCCTCCCAGGAAGTAATAAACTATGAAAATTACGGTGGATACAATCCGACAGAGATCTTTAACAATGATCCGGATATAAGAAAGGTACTTATGCAGCTTATCAACGGAACCTATTGTCAGAACGATCCCGACAGGTTCAGAGATCTGTATAATTCACTTTTGAACACACAGTCAACTTCAAAGGCTGATACCTACTTTATCTTAAAGGATTTCAAGTCCTATGCGGAAGCCCAGAGAAGAGTGGAGCTTGCTTATAAGGATGAGAAGAAATGGGCGAAGATGGCTATACTTAATATAGCCTGCAGCGGAAAGTTCTCATCAGACCGTACCATCCAGGAATATGTGGATGATATATGGCATCTTGACAAGGTAACAATTAAGTAAGACTGAAGGGATAAGATCAAGAACAGTAATAAGGGTGCCTTAATGAAAGGTTAAGGCACCTTTTTTTGAGAAAACGGAGGAAATACAAATGATCAGACTCTACGATAACGGAGTGTATCTGGTAAACGGGACAGAGATTGTTGAGGATAATAATGATGCTAAGGATAAGTTATCTTCTCTTGGTAAGAATACGGGAAAAGAAGAGGCTTTAAAGAATACCATAGCTTATGGGATATTGAAGGATCACAATACTTCGGGAAATATGGATAAGCTTAAGGTTAAATTCGATAAGCTCACCTCCCATGACATCACCTTTGTTGGAATAATACAGACTGCAAGGGCATCGGGACTTGAAAGATTTCCTATTCCCTATGTTCTGACGAACTGTCATAATTCGCTCTGTGCCGTAGGAGGGACTATCAATGAGGATGATCATATGTTTGGACTCTCCTGTGCGAGAAAGTACGGTGGGATCTATGTACCCCCTCATCAGGCCGTTATACATCAGTTCGCAAGAGAAATGCTTGCAGAGTGCGGCAAGATGATCCTTGGCTCTGATTCCCATACAAGGTATGGTGCTCTTGGAACCATGGCTGTGGGAGAGGGAGGACCTGAGCTTGTAAAGCAGCTTTTATCAAGAACCTATGATATAGACAGACCGGGCGTTATAGCCGTATATCTTAAGGGAAGCCCGAATCCGGGAGTAGGTCCGCAGGATGTGGCACTTGCCATAATCGGTGCGGTATTTAAGAACGGATATGTTAAGAATAAGGTGATGGAATTCGTAGGACCGGGAGTTAAGGAGCTTTCTGCCGACTTCAGGATCGGAATAGATGTAATGACTACGGAGACGACCTGTCTTTCTTCGATATGGCAGACAGATGATGAGATAAAGGACTTCTATGATATACACGGCAGGTCAGAGAGTTATCAGGAATTAAAGCCCGGAGATATTGCATATTATGACGGAATGGTTGAGGTCGATCTCTCATCGGTAAAGCCCATGATAGCAATGCCCTTCCATCCAAGCAATACCTATACGATAGATGAGGTAAATGAGAATCTCAAGGATGTTCTCCATGACGTAGAGGAAAGAGCAAAGGTAAGTCTTGATAACCAGGTAGAGTACTCACTTAAGGATAAGATCGTAGACGGAAGGTTCTATGTGGAGCAGGGTATCATAGCGGGATGTGCCGGAGGCGGCTTTGAAAATATCTGTGCTGCCGCCGATATACTTGACGGAACAAATATCGGTTCAGATGAGTTTACCCTAAGCATCTATCCTGCATCCATGCCTGTATATATGGAGATAATAAAGAACGGCTGTGCCGCTAAGATACTTGAAACAGGTGCTGTACTGAAGACGGCATTCTGCGGTCCCTGCTTTGGAGCGGGAGATACACCTGCAAACAATGCCTTCTCCATAAGGCATTCAACGAGAAACTTCCCAAACAGAGAAGGATCCAAGCTTCAGAACGGTCAGATATCCTCAGTAGCCTTAATGGATGCAAGGTCTATTGCTGCAACAGCTGCAAACAAGGGATTCCTGACACCTGCCGATAAGCAGATAGAAGCAGATACATTAAAGAAATACAGATATCACTTTGATGAAAATATTTATAAAAACAGAGTATTTGACTCAAAGGGTAAGGCAGATCCCACAGCAGAGATAAAGCTTGGGCCAAACATCAAGGACTGGCCTAAGATGTGTCCCCTTACCGATAATCTTATCTTAAGAGTAGTTTCAGAGATACATGATCCTGTAACGACGACTGATGAGCTCATTCCTTCCGGAGAAACCTCATCCTACAGATCCAATCCATTAGGTCTTGCAGAATTTGCCCTTTCAAGGAAGGATCCTGAATATGTGGGAAGAGCAAAGGAAATGAAGAAGGTGGAAGAAGCAAGGGAAAGCGGAGAAGACCTTTCAAAGATAGAGGATATCAAGGAGATCTACAATGCCGTTAAGGATAAGTTCTCTGATGTTTCAAGCGAAAATACAGGTATCGGAAGCACGATCTTTGCCGTAAAGCCCGGAGACGGGTCGGCAAGGGAGCAGGCTGCATCCTGCCAGAAGGTTCTTGGCGGCTGGGCCAATATCTCAAATGAATATGCCACCAAGAGATACAGATCAAACCTTATAAACTGGGGAATGCTTCCCTTTATTATAGATGAGGGAGATCTTCCTTTTAAGAAGCTTGAATATATCTTCATACCGGATATAAGAAAGGCAGTTGAGAATAAGAACAGTGAGATAAAAGCCTATGTGGCCGATGAAGGGATGAAGGAATTTACCTTAAAGCTCGGAGATCTCACTGATGATGAGAGAAAGATAATACTTGACGGATGTCTCATCAATTTTTACGCTAACAGTAAATAAAAGAGTTATTTTTTTACAGATTCTTCCGATATATCTTTTATAGAGATGACTTAAGGCCTTAAGTCTGTTAAAAAGATTATCATCTGTCATCAGACAGAGCCATGGAAGGGCATATCAATGAACAGGAAGGGAATCAATGTTCATTATATGCCCTTTTAATTTTTTAAAGGAGGGAGAATTTGATAATCACTAACAGCGAAATAGGAATGGAGTCTGCCAGAAAGTATAATTCTGTGCGCAGGGATGCGTATTTTTCAAGTAACGCCCGTATAAATGAAGACGGGGAAAAGGATGACAGTTTTGAAAACTCAATGAAGGATCTGTTCGGAAAGTCCGATAAGACGGTTAAGACAGGAAATACACCGGGGTATGACAAGCTGGAACAGGATGCTATATCAAGGATCAGAAATGAATGTATCTTTTACCTCATAAGGATCCTTCTGGGGGATAAGATCGACGGACAGACTGATGCCGGTAATTTTACCCTTACGGAGATAACAAGCGGAAAAGCCGGCAATAACGGATATCTCATCCAGAACAGAAAGGAAGAACACTATTACGCGGAAAGTGAGGAAACAGCCTTCAGTACGACCGGTAAGGTGGTAACGGCTGACGGGAGAGAGCTTGAGTTTAACCTATCACTTGAGATGAGCAGAAGCTTTGAAACATACTACAGTAAGGAAGAGGTATCAATGATCCCGCTTATGTGCGATCCCCTTGTGATAAATCTTGATACTGATGTTGCGGAGGTTTCCGACCAGAGATTTCTCTTTGACTTGGATGTCGACGGAAAAGAGGATAATATCCCGCTGCTTGCATCCTCAAGCGGATATCTCTCACTTGATCTTAACGGAGACGGTGTGATAAACGACGGCAGTGAACTCTTTGGAACTAAGACAGGCGATGGGTTTTATGACCTCAGTAAATATGATGAAGACGGGAACGGATTCATAGATGAGGCAGACGCTGTCTTTGATAAGCTAAGGATCTGTGTCTTTGATAAAGACGGGAAACAGACCTTGTATAAGCTAAAGGATAAGGATGTGGGTGCTATCGGTCTTGCGAATGTAAGGACTGACTTTTCGTTAAACGACTTAAAAACAAATAAGGTAAATGCTGCGATAAGAAAGACAGGGATCTTTCTTTATGAAAACGGGAATGTCGGAACCGTGCAGCATCTTGATCTGGCTAAGGAGCTGCTTGCCTGAAGGCTTTTCGGGGGGATCCTTCAATTTAAAAAGGGACGGATCCTATTGATCATCCTCTTCGATCACCCGGATCTCTAAAAAGTCAAATTCAACAGGCTCTATGAAGCTGTCCTGATAGAAACGGGCTGTTGCATGGAGCCTGAAATCTTCGACGATGTTATCGAGCCAGAGAGGCTTGGCAAGATCGAAGGCAGAGCATATTTCATCCATGGCATCAAAGACCTTGTGTGTCCTTGTGTCATCCTTGTCATTACATACGGTGATATCACGCAGCATTTTATTATTTTTAAATTCTCTGGCCCATAATCTGAACATTAAATACCTCTCCCAAGCACTTTAGCACACTAAAAAAATATACAATACAGGATTAATATATGGTATAATTTTATAAATGTCAAAAATAATCAGCAGGTGAAATAAGTTGGAATATAAGATACAGGGAAAATCAGAAGTTGAAGACTGGGAAACACTTATACTTCTGTATAATTCCGCATTAAAAGAAATGGGTACCAAGCTGGAGATCTTAAATGATGAATTTCAGCACATACACCAGTATAATCCCATAGAGCATATAAAGATGAGGATCAAGACATCTGAAAGCATTGTGAGAAAGCTTAAGAAGAAAGAGCTTGAGTCCACGATCGAGAATATGCAGAAATATGTAAATGATATAGCAGGCGTACGCATAATCTGTTCATTTACATCGGATATCTACAGGCTGGCGGATATGATCACTAACCAGAGTGACATTAAGATCCTTGATACCAGGGACTATATCAAAAATCCCAAATCCAGCGGATATAAGAGCTACCATATGATAGTTACCGTACCTATCTTTCTGTCGGATTCGGTATACGATACGAAGGTTGAGATACAGATAAGGACAGTTGCGATGGACTTCTGGGCAAGTCTGGAGCATAAGATGAATTATAAATTTGCTCATAACGCACCTGAACAGATCAAAAAGGAATTATATGACTGTTCGCTCATGGTGTCGGAGCTTGATGAGCGGATGCTTAAGCTGAACGAAGAGATCCAGAAATCGGCAAGAGAATAAAAAAGATCATAAAAATGAGGAGTGCCCAGGTGGATGAGAATCACCTGGGCAATATTATGAAAAAATTTATCTGAAATTCGAACTAAGTATTTCTGAAGCTAAGTAAATATTAACAGTAATATATGAACAAAATATGAACAAGGCGTGAATTAAAGGTTAAAATAAACAAAAAAAGTTTTCATCAGGGAAATTCATTGTGTATTTTTCACAAAGGGTAGGAGCAAATGAACATAAAAGATACGGATCCTTTAACAATAACCGATAAAGGTACAGGAAGAAAGTATTACGGCGGGGACCAGGCCTGGTTTAAGGAAAATACCAGGGCCTACGGTGGCTGCGGTGTGGTGGCCGGGACAAATATGCTAAGGACGATACTGTTAAAGGATGATTCCATAGAGGTTAAAGGAGAGGAGCTTAAGAAGCTTAAGGATACAGAAGTTACAAAGGATGATTATATCCGTGTCATGAACAATATGTATAAAAAGATGATGGTATTTGAGGTTCCCATCATAAACAGGATATATAATGCAGTCAAAAGAAATGCAAAATGGACAAAGATAATAATCCCGAGCTTTGGGATGAGTCAGGGGACATTTATAAGAGGGCTGCTCTCCTATGCCAAAGAAAACGGTATCCTTTTGCATTCACATATCCTTACGACCACATACTGTTCATATGATAAGGCACTGGAATTTATAAAAGAGGGACTGAGTGACTGCGGAGCCGTTACCATACTTACATCCTTTAACAGACATCCCCTGAAGCTTTACTCAAATGAAGAGGATAAAAAGACATCCGAGTCATCGATGAGATCACATTTTGCCACAGTTACGGAAATTTTATACAATGATAAAAACGAGCCGGTATTAAAGATGTCGACATGGGGAAGGATGGCAACTGTTTCGTATAAGGAGCTTTATCATACCTGGCAGAAGAGAAGGGCTTATTCGAGTACCCTCTTTTACTTTACAAAGGCAGCATCCAATGCGGTATACAGGGCAGATATAAGAAATTCGGCAATGACGATATTAAGATCGGTAAAACAAACCCTCTTGAAAAAAGCCTGAGTATATGGTCAAATATTCGTAACAGTTGTAATTATGGGGTGAAAGTGTTAAAATGTTACAGGATTTCATTTCTTTTTTGATTAATAAGGAGGATATAATGGACGGTTTCAGAGATCGCTTTGGGAGCAGGTATGATAGGAACAATACTACTAGGAACAGCCAGGGAAGAACAAACAATGCTGAAAGAATGAGTAATGACAGGACTCCGGAGAGGGGAATGGATCGAAACGACAGATACGAGGGTGATTATGATTATGCCGGAAGAGATGAATATCTGGACCGTAGTTATATAGACCCCAGAGGCAGAAGGAATCCCCAGTCTGATTTTGGCAGTTCAAGGCAGCTTGATCTTATACAGGATTATCTTGAGGAGGCTAATGAAGACAGAAGAGCCACAGGAAAAGAGATAATCCATGCTGTTGACGGAAATTCAAAGAAGATCGACAAGAGCCTTGAGGTTCTCGATGAACTCAAGGAGAGTGTCAACAAGGTCGTAAGTCAGGAGAGCGAAGCTGAGACCATCGATATAGAAGAACTGTCACATAAGAATAAAGAAGAGATCTTAGAAGCGATCTTAAATAATACAAATCTGATAGGAGCATTAAAAGAAGAGCTTGAGAAGAGGGCTGAGGAAGAGAAGGCCCTTCTGAACGAGAAGAAGGAAAGCGAAGAAGAGGCTGATGATAAGCCTTCGCTGGAAGATCTTATTTCAGGACTTGAGGATCATGTACACAAGGAGAGTGTAAAGTGTTACAGGAATGTAATGGGCGCTCTTGAGGATAAGGATAAGGATTCCGAAGATAAGGTCGCAAAGAATGTAGGAACTGTTAAGATCTTCTCGATCATACAGTTGGCTCTCACGACGGTTAATCTGATATTACTGATATTGTACATATTCAGGATACTGTAAAAGAGAACTGAGTTGCGGTTAACTAAATATTCCAGATCAATCAAATACAGCCATATAGGAGCAATGCTGATTTCAGCATTGCTCGTTTTTGTGCTTATTCCGGGAATAAAGCTGGGGAATGAAGCCAACAATCTGGTGACCATTTTTATTAACGGAGTAAGTGTTGGCTCTGTCAATGACAGTACAAAGGTAAATGATTATATAACCTTAGCCAGGAAAAAAATAGCAAGGGAAAATGAAGGACTTGTACTTATCAATTATGATCTGGTATTGAGCGGTACAAATAAGATATTTGGTTCCGTAGACGGAGAAGATAAGATAGTGGAAAACATCTATAATGTTTTTAAGGAAAATATCCAGAAAACAAAGGAACCGGTATACGAGGTAAAGATCAACGAGCTTACCATAAATCTAAGGACAACACAGGAGGTTCTCGCACTTCTAAATGCATCCAAAAAGCCCTATGATGAAGATAATGATTTTAACATAGAGATAGTTTTGGATCCGACCAGGGAATTAAATGTCCTGACAACAAATATAAGAAAAACAGAAGAAGCAGAGCTTGAAGCTAAGAAGGAGGAGAATAAGGAGTTTTCCCTTCCCATGGCAGGAGCAACAAAAAAGCTTGATGAAATGTTTGATAAAGCGGAGAGTCAGGGCGTTGACAGCTATGAGTTTGGAATATTTGAACTGGATTTTGGAGAGAACGTAGAGGTTGTACAGGCATATGCAGATCCTTCGGATATAAGCACCCTCGAAGAGGCTATCGACATGGTAACCCTGGAATCCGAGAGAAATGTTACATATGAAGTTGTATCCGGAGATACGCTATCTACGATAGCGGAAAAAACAGATACGACGGTAAGTGAACTGATAGCACTTAATCAGGAGACGATCCCCAATGAAGAAGCATCCCTTATGATCGGTGATGTATTAAACATCACATCGCCGGAACCCAAGCTTTCGGTTTTAAGAACCGAGAAGGTATATTATGAAGAAAATTATAATGCACCCGTGGAATATATAGACAATGATGAATGGTATACCACGGAAAGTGTCGTAAGAAGGGAACCGGTAGAGGGCTTCAGAAAGGTCGTTGCCGATATAACATACAGAAACGATAAAAAGTCAAATGTAGATATAATATATGAGGATCAGGTAGTAGAAGCGGTAGCCAAGGTGATCGAGAGAGGAACCAAGTCACCGCCCACATTCATAAAACCTCTTTCAGGCGGAAGATTATCCTCAGGCTTTGGAAGACGTAAGGCGCCAAAGAAGGGAGCAAGCACATATCACAGGGGTGTGGACTGGGCTGTTCCTGTAGGAACAAGTATATTTGCATCATCAGGCGGAACCGTGGTGAGAGCAGGATGGGGATCCGGCTACGGTTACTGTGTATATATCCAGCATCCAAACGGAATGATGACAAGGTACGGACATCTTAAAAAGGTACTTGTAAAGACCGGACAGACAGTAAGGCAGGGAGAAAAGATAGCCCTGAGCGGTAATACCGGTGTCAGTACCGGACCGCATCTTCACTTTGAGATCCTAGTGGACGGAGTACAGGTAAATCCTCTCACCTATGTACCACAGTAAAATTCACATTTACAAAGTAAGGGCAGTGGTATATAATCTTTTTGATTGGGTTCTTGAGAGTAGAAATATGTAATGGCTGGGGTAAATATAACGGACAGACCGGGGTAACGACTTTTGGAACAGTATATCATCAAAGGAGGAAATCCTCTTGTAGGGGATGTGGAGATATGCGGAGCAAAAAATGCTGCGCTTGGAATACTGGCTGCATCCTTAATGACCGATGAAACAGTGGTCATAGAGAATCTTCCTGATGTTAGTGATATTAAAGTATTGATACAGGCTATGGAAAGCATAGGAGTCATCGTAGAACATCTTGACAGACACACTGTTAAGATAAACAGTTCTATGATTAATTCCACTACTGTAGATTCTGTATATATTAAGAAGATCAGAGCTTCTTATTATATGCTGGGAGCATTACTTGGAAAGTATGGCAGGGCAGAGGTTGCTCTTCCCGGTGGATGTAATATAGGAAGCAGACCCATCGACCAGCATACCAAGGGCTTTAAGGCACTTGGTGCAGATGTAGACATTTCACATGGACATATAACGACAGCCAAGACAGGAAAGCTTAACGGTAATCATATCTATCTTGATGTAGTTACGGTCGGAGCCACTATAAATATCATGATGGCAGCGGCTTTGGCTGAAGGAAAGACAACGATAGAGAATGCCGCCAAGGAACCTCACGTCGTAGACGTAGCAAACTTCCTAAACAGTATGGGTGCCAATGTAAAGGGTGCAGGTACTGATGTTATCAGGATAAAGGGAGTTGAAAAGCTTCACGGTACTACCTATTCAATAATCCCTGACCAGATAGAGGCCGGAACATATATGTTTGCCGCTGCGATAACGATGGGTGATGTGATGATAAAAAATATCATCCCCAAGCACCTTGAATCGATAAGCGCAAAGCTCATAGAAATGGGATGCCAGATAGAAGAGTTCGATGAATCCTTAAGAGTAGTGGCTTCCAAGAGATTGAAGCATACCCAGGTAAAAACCTTACCCTATCCGGGATTTCCCACGGATATGCAGCCTCAGGTAGTCGCAACTTTATCGGTGTGTGATGGAACAAGTATAGTAACCGAAAGCATCTTTGAGAACAGGTTCAAATATGTGGATGAGCTTACCAAGATGGGAACGAGAATAAAGGTTGAGGGTAACTCGGCCATAATAGAGGGAGTCGACAGGCTGACAAGCGCTTCACTCTCAGCGCCGGACTTAAGGGCAGGTGCAGCACTTGTTCTTGCGGCACTGGCTGCAGACGGTATCTCGACGATAGACGATATCGTATATATAGAAAGAGGGTACGAGGACTTCCCTGAAAAGCTTAAAAATCTCGGAGCTATGATAGAGATCGTTTCTTCAGATCAGGAGATAAATAAATTTAAGCTTAAAGTCGGATAAATAATGCTTGACAGGAAATATATATAGTGATATGTTCCTTTTGTAAGCAGTAATGCATGATATGACAATTTCATATTGTAATAATTTTCTCTTATTCAGAGTGGTGGAGATACATAGGATCTGAGAAGCCACGGCAACCCCGGAAGGAAGGTGCCAACCTGAGCGAGACAGTTCGAACAATAAGGGGATTTGATTATCAGATTTTTAATCTTATCCGCTATAAAGCGGATTTTTTATTTTAAGGAGGAATTGCAGATGGAAAAATATTTATTCACATCAGAATCGGTTACTGAAGGACATCCCGACAAGGTATGCGATGCCATTTCAGATGCAGTGCTTGATGCCTGCATGGAACAGGATCCCAACAGCCGTGTAGCCTGCGAGACAGCTACATGTACGGGATTTGTGCTTATCACAGGTGAGATAACCACAAACGCATTTGTAGATTTTCAGAAGATAGTAAGAGATACCGTAAAAGAGATAGGTTACACAAAGTCGGAATATGGTTTCGACGGAAATACCTGTGCAGTATTTGTTGCAATTGACGAGCAGTCAAGCGATATAGCAATGGGAGTCGATAAGGCTCTTGAGGCAAAAGAGAACAAAATGTCAGATGAAGAGATAGAGGCAATAGGTGCAGGTGACCAGGGTATGATGTTTGGTTATGCAACAAATGAGACAGAGGAATATATGCCTTATTCCATCTCACTTGCCCATAAGCTTGCAAAGAGGCTGACAGATGTACGTAAGGACGGAACCCTTAAATATTTAAGACCTGACGGGAAGAGCCAGGTTTCGGTTGAGTATGATGAGAATGGAAAGCCCGTAAGATTAGAGGCGGTCGTATTATCCACACAGCATGATGATGATGTGACCCAGGAGCAGATACATGAGGATATAAAGAAGTATGTATTTGATCCCATTCTTCCAAAGGAGCTTATCGACAAGGATACAAAGTTCTTTATCAATCCTACCGGACGTTTTGTAATAGGCGGACCTCACGGAGATGCAGGACTGACAGGACGTAAGATAATAGTTGATACCTATGGCGGATATGCCCGTCACGGCGGCGGAGCTTTTTCCGGAAAGGACTGCACCAAGGTTGACCGTTCTGCCGCATACGCAGCAAGATATGTTGCAAAGAACATTGTGGCAGCAGGTATAGCAGATAAGTGTGAGATACAGCTCTCATATGCTATCGGTGTTGCACAGCCTACATCTATCATGGTTGATACCTTTGGAACAGGAAAGCTTTCAGATGAAAAGATAGTTGAGATCATCAGAGAGAACTTTGACCTTCGTCCTGCAGGTATCATAAAGATGCTTGACCTTCGCCGTCCTATTTACAAGCAGACGGCAGCTTACGGACATTTCGGACGTAATGACTTAAATCTTCCCTGGGAAGCACTTGACAAGGTAGATGCATTAAAGAAGTATCTTTAATTAACAGTCTCTGAGACAGAAATTTAAGAATATGGCCGGAGCCGGTCATAAAAAAGGAAACAGAAAATAAGCAGCCGGAATCAGGCTGCTTGTTTTCGTCTTTAAATAAAGATCCTGTTTATCTGATATCGATCCGGATAATACAGGAGGATAAATAAAAGTTCAAAAAATTAAGTAGACCGTTTATTTGGACGTGAATTATGTTATCATAAAATAAAAATCGTGATGATAGAAAATGATCGCAGCAAACACAGTCTATAAAAATTACAGGGAGTTGCCATGGCATTTGTACATTTACATACACATACAGAGTTTTCACTGTTAGACGGATCAAATAAGATAACCGAATATGTTAAAAGAGTAAGGGAGCTGGGGATGAATGCCGCAGCGATAACCGATCACGGGGTTATGTACGGGGTCATAGATTTTTACAGGGCGGCGATAAAGGAAGGGATAAAGCCGATCATAGGCTGTGAGGTATATGTGGCTCCCAATTCGAGATTCGACAGGGAGCCGGGTAAGGGGGAGGATAATGACAGATATTATCACCTTATCCTTCTGGCAGAGAATAATAAGGGCTATTCAAATCTTATCAAGATCGTGTCTAAGGGGTTTACTGAGGGATTCTATTATAAGCCAAGGGTAGATATGGAGGTATTAAGAGAATTTCATGAGGGGATAATCTGTACCTCGGCCTGCCTTGCCGGAGAGGTGCAGCGCCTTATATCAAGGGATATGTATGAGGAAGCAAAGGAGGCAGCAAAGAGATACGAGGCTTGCTTTGGAAAGGGAAATTACTTTCTTGAGCTTCAGGATCACGGTATCCCCTTACAGAGAAAGGTCAATGCAGCCCTTTTAAAGATGAGTAAGGAACTGGATATTCCATTGGTTGCGACAAATGATGCCCACTATACCTATGCAGAGGATGCAGAGGCTCATGATATTTTGTTGTGTATACAGACAGGCAAGAAATTACAGGATGAAGACAGGCTCCGTTATGAGGGAGGACAGTTCTATGTGAAGTCAGAGGCAGAGATGAGAGAGCTCTTTAAATACGCATCCGAGGCTCTTGACAATACACAGAAGATAGCGGACAGATGTAATGTGGAGATAAAATTCGGGGAGAGCAAACTACCGAGATTTGATGTGCCGGATGGACTCAGTGCATGGGAGTATTTACAAATGTTGTGTAAAGAGGGACTTGAAAAAAGATACCCTGACCATGGCCCTGAGCTTGATGAAAGATTGAAATATGAGCTCAATACCATACACGATATGGGGTTTGTCGATTACTTCCTTATAGTATGGGATTTCATACACTATGCAAAGACACATGATATATCGGTGGGACCCGGAAGAGGCTCCGCAGCGGGGTCGATCGTTGCTTACTGCCTTGAGATAACAAACATTGATCCCATAAAGTATGATCTGCTCTTTGAGAGATTCCTAAATCCCGAAAGAGTTACAATGCCTGATATAGACGTTGACTTTATGCCTGAGGGAAGGCAGGAGGTCATAGATTATGTTGTAAAAAAGTACGGAAAGGAAAAGGTAGTCCAGATAGTTACCTTTGGTACCATGGCTGCAAAGGGTGTGATAAGGGATGTGGGAAGAGTGATGGATCTTCCTTATTCATACTGTGACACGATAGCCAAGATGGTTCCCAATGAATTAAACATAACTCTTAAGGGAGCTATGGAAAACGAGGAATTTAAAAAGAAATATGATGAAGATGAGACCATGCATAATCTCATCAACATGTGTATAAAACTCGAAGGACTTCCAAGGCATACATCCATGCACGCGGCAGGTGTTGTTATCTGTCCCGAGGCAGCAGATGAGTATGTTCCGCTTTCAAGAGGCTCCGACGGTACGATAACAACCCAGTATATAATGACAACACTTGAGGAGCTGGGGTTACTTAAAATGGACTTTCTCGGTCTCAGAAACCTTACTGTAATAAAGAATGCCGCAGAGTTTGCATCCGAAATATCGGGTAAGAAGATAGATATGGATAACTTAAGCTACGATGATAAGGAAGTCTTCGATTCCCTGTGTACAGGGCATACGGATGGTATATTCCAGCTTGAAAGTGCGGGAATGAAGAACTTTATGAAGGAGTTAAAGCCTCAGAGCATGGAGGATGTTATCGCGGGTATATCACTTTACAGACCCGGTCCCATGGATTTTATCCCACAATATATCAGAGGAAAGAATTCAAAGGATGATATACTCTATGACTGTCCGGAATTAGAGCCTATTCTTAAGCCTACCTATGGATGTATAGTATACCAGGAACAGGTAATGCAGATAGTAAGGGATCTTGGCGGATATACTCTGGGCCGGAGTGACCTTGTAAGACGTGCCATGTCAAAGAAAAAAGAGGCAGTTATGATCAAGGAGAGACAGAACTTTGTATACGGCAATAAGGAGGAAGGGGTTCCGGGCTGTGTCTCTAAGGGTATAGATGAAAAGGTGGCAAACAAGATCTATGATGAGATGATGGATTTTGCAAAGTATGCCTTTAATAAATCCCATGCTGCCGCATATGCGGTGGTTGCTTATCAGACAGCCTGGCTTAAGCACTATTATCCCGTGGAATATATGGCGGCTCTTATGACATCTGTTATAGACAGTACGAGTAAGGTAGCTTTCTACATATATACCTGCAGATCCATAGGGATAGAGGTGTTACCTCCCGATATCAATGAAGGAGTCGGAGGGTTTTCCGTGACACCTGACAGGAAGATAAGATACGGACTTGCATCCATTAAGGGAGTAGGATGGTCTGTAGTGGATACGATAGTTAAGGAGAGGGAAGAAAACGGGAAATACAGGAGTATAAATGACCTGCTTGAGAGAGTTACCGGAAAGGATGTCAATAAGAGGACAATAGAGGGATTTATAAAAGCGGGCGCCCTTGATTCGCTTCCGGGCACCAGAAAACAGTTCATGAGCGTTTACGGAGAGATACTGGAGGAGATAAGTAAAGATAAAAAGAATAATATGGAGGGTCAGGTATCGTTATTTGACCTGGTTGAGGATGATTCGAGGTCAGATTATGAGATAAAGCTTCCCGATGTAGGGGAATATGATAAGCCGACCCTGCTTGCCTTTGAAAAGGAATACATGGGAGTATATGTAAGCGGTCATCCCTTAGATGAGGATGAAGCACTGTGGAAAAGGACTATAACCAACACCACGATGGATTTCATGTATGAAGGTGAAGATGAAAACGGTGAGGCAGAAGTTTCCGTAAAGATAAATGACGGGCAGAATGTGACTATAGGCGGTATCATTACCGATAAAAAGGTTATTTATACAAAGAACGGCAAGACCATGTGCCGTTTGCTCATAGAAGATCTTGTAGGGACAGTGGAGGTCATAGTATGGCCCAATGATTATGAAAAATATGCTTCTCTTCTGAACATGGATAATAAGGTATTCATAGAGGGAAGAGCCCAGACGACGGAAGGAAGGGACGCCCAGGTCATATGTAACAGGATAATGCTCTTTGATGATCTTCCAAAGAAGCTGTATATAAGATTTTCAACAATCTCTGAATATGAAAAAAGAAGGGACGAATTAAACGGGATAATCAAAAGATCCGACGGCAGGGATAATGTCATAATCTTTGATGCCGAAACAAAGAAGATAAAAAAGCTTGGTAACAATATGACGGTAAATGCAGATACAGAGCTCGTGGAAGAATTATCCAAAGCCTTTGGAAAAGAAAATATACAGATCAGGTGATAACGGATAATTTGTTATAAACATCGGACCTGATGATATGAATAATATTGAAAAGCTCAGGTAAAAGTGATAAGTTATAATCATTGAAAACGGAAGGAAAAACCTATGGATAAAGAGATTAAAACTATCGGAGTATTGACAAGCGGCGGTGATGCACCGGGTATGAATGCGGCAATAAGGGCAGTTGTACGAAGGGCGATCTCCAAAGGAAAGACTGTAAAGGGAATACAGAAGGGCTATCAGGGTCTTCTGAATGAAGAGATATCTGATATGGAGCCAAGAAATGTATCCGATACTATACAGAGGGGCGGAACCATATTAAGAACCGCAAGATGCGAAGAATTCAAGACTCTCGAAGGCCAGAAAAAGGGTGCTGAGGTCTGCAGGAAATTTGGCATAGACGGTCTTGTCATAATAGGTGGTGACGGTTCATACAGAGGTGCCCAGGCCTTGTCAAAGCTTGGGATTAATACGATAGGGGTACCGGGAACCATAGATCTTGACATCGCATGTACGGATTATACCATAGGCTTTGATACAGCGATAAATACGGCGATGCAGGCAATAGATAAGATAAGGGATACATCTTCCTCGCATGAAAGATGCAGTATAGTAGAGGTAATGGGAAGAAATGCAGGATTTATAGCACTATGGTGCGGTGTATCCACAGGAGCAGAGGATATACTTCTGCCCGAGAAATATCAGTATAATGAGCAGGAGATCATAGATAACATAATAGCCAACAGAAAGAAGGGCAAGACCTTCCATCTGATAATCAATGCAGAGGGTATCGGGCACTCTACCTCAATGGCCAGAAGGATAGAGGCGGCAACAGGCGTTGAAACAAGAGCCACCATACTTGGTTACATGCAAAGAGGCGGATCCCCCACCTGTAAGGACAGATTTTATGCTTCAATGATGGGTTCATATGCGGTGGACCTTTTATGTGAAGGAAAGACAAACAGGGTAGTCGGGCAGAAACACGGTGAATGGGTAGACTTTGATATAGATGAAGCACTTGAGATGCAGAAGCAGATCTCTGAATATGAATATGAAGTCAGCAGAGCCCTTTCTATCTGATAATGATCTATTTAAAGTCTTTCGTAAAGTCTCAGGTATAACATGATCACAAGCAGATCTAACGGACGAATCAAAGATATAATAAGCCTTATGTCATCAGCAAGGTCAAGAAGGGAATCGGGACTTTATGTGGCAGAAGGTGAAAAAATTTTTACAGAAGCACCTGTCGATCAAATAGACAGTGTGTTTATTTCAGAGACCTATCCGGACAAATGCTCGGAAGAAGCCCGCATAAAGCTTGAAAAAACCGGATATGAGCTGACAGCATCCCATGTATTCAATAAAATAACAGATACAAAAACACCTCAGGGTATACTTGTTGTGTTAAGGCAACCATCATATGACCTTAATAAGATCATTTCATCTCTTGATAACAGGGTAAGGGTGCTTTTGCTTGAGGGAGTACAGGATCCCGGAAATTTGGGTACCATGATAAGGACTGCGGAGGGTGCCGGCTTTGATCTTATAATTGCCGACAGAAGGACAGCGGATGTGTACAATCCCAAGGTAATAAGATCCACCATGGGTTCTGTATTCAGGGTAAATATCTGCTATACGGAGGATCTGAAGGAAAGCATAAAAATGCTCAAAAATACAGGAACAGTCATATATGCCGCACACCTTAAGGGAGAAAGGGATTACTGTGAGGAGGAATACGGAGACAAGGCAGCCTTTATTATAGGGAATGAGGGAAACGGATTAAGTGATGAGATCACTGCCTTAGCGGACAAGCTTATCAGGATACCGATGTGCGGAAAGGTAGAATCTCTTAACGCTTCTGTTGCTGCGGCAATATTAATGTATAACAGTATAAGATAAAGAGAGGAGAGTATCAATTATGAAGCTTTCGTTTATAGGACTTGGAAATATGGGAAGCGCCATGATAGGCGGCCTAATTAAAAAGAACATCGTAAGCTGTTCTGATATAACCGGTGCGGAATTAAGCGAAAAAAGATGCAGTGAAGTAAAGGAGAAGTATGGGATCAATACCACTACCTCAAACAAAGAGGCTGCAGGAAGTGCGGATATCCTGATATTATCGGTGAAACCCCAGGTATATGAGACAGTAATAAATGATATAAAGGATTCAGTAAAAAAAGAGACAGTGATCGTCTCCATAGCACCCGGAAAGACACTTAACTGGATAACGGAAAGGTTTGGAAGGGATATAAAACTTGTAAGATGTATGCCAAATACCCCGGCACTTGTAATGGAAGGATGTACTGGGGTAGTGAGAGGAAAAAATGTAACAGATGATGAATTTAAGACAGTGCTGAGAGTTCTTGAAAGCTTCGGAAAGGCTTATGAAGTGAGCGAGTCACAGATAGATGCCGTAGTTGCCGTAAGCGGGAGCTCTCCGGCATATGTATTTATGATGATAGAGGCTATGGCAGATGCAGCTGTTGCAGAGGGACTTCCCAGAAAGACAGCCTATGAGATGGCAGCGCAGGCAGTATACGGATCGGCTAAGATGGTTCTTGATACAGGAGAGCATCCGGCAAAGCTTAAGGATATGGTATGCTCACCTTCAGGAACCACTATAGATGCAGTGGCAGTGCTTGAAAATATGGGATTTCGTTCATCTCTCATAGAGGCAATGAAGGCCTGTGCCGATAAATCCAGGAGACTGTAAAATAGCACATGTATTTGATAAATTTGACAAACAGCTGTTATTTTGATACACTTTTCTGGTATATGCGAAAATGTAATGTTTTTTTCGCTGCAAAACAGGAGGGTTTATGAGAAACAAAATGCATGCTTTGTTGTCGGTCATTATTACAATGATAATGACAGCAGCAATAGTATTGGGGAGTATGCATGATGTTTATGCAGCCGTAAAGAAAAACGGAAGCAGCAAAGCGGTTATTGTTGTAAAAAAGGCTTCAAATACAAACAGCAGCAGTAATAGCAGCAATAAAACTTCCGATAAGACGATGCCGACGATCGAAATAACAGTCGGTTCAGAGGATGATACCGCAACAGAGGAGGGTTCGGTTGCCGGTATACCCTATGATGAACTGGTAATGGCAAATGTTCACGAGGCTGTCAATATCAGGAGCGAAGCATCGGAAGATTCATCGATAATAGGAAAGCTTTTTAAAGACTGCGGGGGTCAGGTTTTAGATTCTGTAACCGGCTGGACTAAGATAAAAACCGGAGAAGTGACCGGCTGGGTAAATAATGATTATCTCTTATTTGGCAGGGAAGCAAAAGAACTTGCGGATTCAGTTGTGGCAAAGGTTGCCACATCCACAACAAGTGCGTTGAGGCTGAGAATGGAGCCCAATGAGAATGCTAAGGTACTTGATCTTTTAGCCGAGGGAGACAAGATCGATGTAATTGAAGAGAATGATGACTGGGTAAAGGTAGAATATTCGGATGGTACCCAGTGCTATGTATCGGCAGACTATGTTACCATATCCTATGAGCTTACATACGGTAAGGATATGGAGACTATAAATGCGGAAGAGGCAGAACAGAAGGCTATTGAAGAAGCTGCTTCAGAAAGTGCTTCATCATCCTCAAAGCAGGAAACATCAAACAGTACAAAGGAGCAGAGTACGGGAACAGTCAGCACATCTCCTGCACCAAGCGCATTTGATGATGTTACCTTATTGGCAGCTCTTATACAATGCGAAGCCGGAAACGAGATATATGAAGGTCAGGTTGCCGTCGGTTCAGCAGTTGTAAACAGACTTAAGACAGGAAAGTATGGAAATTCCCTGTATTCGGTAATATATGCAAAGAGTCAGTTCGGACCGGCAGGTTCGGGAATGGTAGCTCAGGTAGCGGCAAGCGGTCCCAAGGCTGTTTGTATCCAGGCAGCAACGGAAGCACTTTCCGGAGCATCAAATATCGGTACTGCTACATCCTTCAGGAATGTAAAATCCGGACATTTGGGTATAGTAATAGGAAATCATGTTTTCTGGTAAAATGGGATCTGATGTAAATATGAGATTTATAAGGGTGGCTGGATAACAGTCGCCCTTAATGTTTTTAACTTGGACAGGGAGAAGATTGATGAGTTTAAAAGGACGGGATTTTTTAACACTTAAGGATTTTACAAAGGAAGAGATAGGAGAGTTCTTAGATCTTGCCGGAGAACTTAAGGAAAAGAAAAAAAAGGGTATATTCGACAGGGTATATACGGGAAAGAATATAGCCCTCATATTTGAAAAAACAAGTACAAGGACAAGGTGTTCCTTTGAGATAGCGGCTCATGACATGGGAATAGGAACCACCTATCTTGATTCCAAGCTCTCCCAGATGGGTAAAAAGGAAAGTATTGCAGACACGGCAAGAGTTCTTGGAAGGATGTATGATGGAATAGAATACAGGGGCTACGGACAGGATATAGTGGAAGAACTTGCAAAATATGCGGATGTTCCTGTCTGGAACGGACTTACCAATGAATACCATCCGACACAGATGCTTGCGGACATGTTAACTATCAGAGAGCATCTTGGGACCTTAGAGGGAAAGAAGCTGGTATATATGGGAGATGCAAGATATAATATGGGTAATTCACTTATGATAGCCTGTGCAAAGATGGGAATGCATTTTGTTGCAGCTGCACCCAAAAAGTATTTTCCGGAGGATTCCCTGGTAAATGAATGCAGGGAATTTGCAAAGGGATCAGGAGCAAGTATAAGCTTTGAAGAGGATGTTAAGAAGGCAGTTACAAATGCTGATATCATATATACCGATGTATGGGTATCCATGGGTGAACCTGATGCGGTATGGGAAGAGAGGATAAGGGATCTTACTCCGTATAAGGTAACTATGGATATAATGAACATGGCTAATGAAAATGCCATCTTCCTTCACTGCCTTCCGGCCTTCCATGATCTTAAGACTGAGATAGGCAAGACAATGGGAGAAAGATTCAACCTTACCGAAATGGAAGTGACAGATGAGGTTTTTGAAAAATATGCAAATGTAATATTTGATGAGGCCGAAAACCGTATGCATACCATCAAGGCAGTCATAGCAGCTACACTTGGGTAGAGATGAGAAAAGAGACACTATCATATATTAAAAACATAGTAAAAAAAGAGAGCTTTCATATTGATCTGGTAAGTGTTCTGCTTGCAGGTCTTATATGCATAAGTACAGCGGTCGTTTTATTAAACGACAGCCTTATGAATCTGATAAAATATATTTTTGTCATGGCTTTTATCCTGTCAGCACTTAATGCATATAAGGGGTATAAGAATAATGCGCCTACGAAGTTCATGTATTTTATCTTTGCAGTCATCACCTTAATCCTTGTCATACTCTGCATCATAGTGCTGTAGGGATCTCTGTGATAAGGTTAATATATTTGATAATGCATTACAGGATAACAGATGGGTAAGGAAATGAAGGAAAAAACGGTACTTTGCGGAGCAAGCGCATACGAAAAAAAATATTATTTCAACAAGGATTTTGACGGACTGCCTGATTCCATCAAAAAGGAGCTCAACATAATCTGTGTCCTTTTTACGGAAGAGGTGGGAGGGGTACTGACCTTTGTTTATGATGAGGAGGGTGAGCTATCACTTGAAACTGAAGCAGATGAGGGAGACCTTCTCTACGATGATATAGGCTCGGGACTGCTTATAAAAGAAGTCCTTAAAAACAAGCAGGAGCTTTTTAATGCATTGACAATATATTATAAGGTTTTTATATTAAAGCAGGATCCGTCGGATCTTCTGTATGAGGAATAAGAAAGAGGTTAAAGATATGTTATTAGCATTGGATGTTGGAAATACAAATATAACCATGGGTGTTTATGATAAGGAGAAATTACTGAACACCTACAGGATAACGACTAAGATACCAAGGACATCAGATGAATACGGTATCCTCATAATGGAGCTTTTACGTGATGATAATATAGATCCCGGGAAGATAAAGGGCTCGATAATCGCAAGTGTGGTTCCGGCAGTCATGCATTCCCTTATTAGTGCCGTGATAAAGTATGTCAAGACAAATCCCATAATAGTGGGCCCCGGGATCAAGACGGGAATAAGGATAGATACCCCAAACCCCAAGGAGATAGGGCCTGACAGGATAGTTGATGCGGTAGCTGCATATGAAAAATACGGCGGACCCATACTCGTGCTTGATTTTGGTACAGCCACAACCTATGATCTTGTGGAAAAGGACGGAAGATTTACGGTTGGTATAACCGCACCGGGTATAAGGATTTCTGCAAAGGCTCTCTGGGAGGATACGGCTAAGCTTCCCGAGATTGAAATAGTAAAGCCCAAGTCCATACTTGCAAATGAAACAATAAGCAGTATGCAGGCAGGACTTATGTACGGACAGATAGGACAGACAGAATATATAATCAAGCAGGTAAAAAAAGAAACAGGATATAAGGATCTTAAGGTGGTAGCCACAGGCGGACTCGGAAGACTTATCGCCAACGAAACAAAGGCGATAGATGAGTACAGCGCACAGCTTACCCTTGACGGACTCAGGATATTGTATGATAAAAATAGGTAATGTAGAACTTTCTGATCCATGGATACTGGCACCAATGGCAGGTATATGTGACCTGCCATTTCGTTTGTTATGCAAGGAAAAGGGAGCTTCCCTTGTATGTACGGAGATGGTAAGTGCAAAGGCCATATTATATAATAACAAAAATACAAAGGAGCTCATGACCATAGGCGAAAATGAGCATCCGGTCTCTATGCAGATCTTTGGATCGGATCCTGAGATAATGGGTGAGATAGCAAAAAGGATCGAGGATAATCCTCATGATATCCTTGATATAAATATGGGATGTCCGGTTCCAAAGGTTGTTAATAACCATGAGGGATCTGCCCTCATGAAGGATCCTGTACTTGCCGGAAGGATCATAGAGAGAGTCGCATCCTCAACAGTAAAGCCTGTCACCGTAAAGATAAGGAAGGGCTTTGATGAAGGAAACATAAATGCGGCAGAGATAGCATACATAGCACAGGAGTCCGGAGCCTCGGCCGTTATAGTCCATGCAAGGACAAGGGAGCAGTATTATTCAGGTAAAGCAGACCCTGACATAATAAGAAAAGTAAAGGAAAGAGTCAGTATCCCTGTTATAGGTAACGGAGACGTATCATCCTATGAAACTGCAGTCGAAATGATAAGAAAGACAAAGGCCGATGCAGTTATGATAGGAAGAGCGGCAAGAGGCAACCCCTGGATATTTGAGGAATTAAATACAAGGGCAGCCGGAAAGGAATATATAAGACCCAAAACCGATGAAATACTTGATATGGTATTAAGACATGCAGAGATGCTCATCGAATATAAAGGGGAATATACAGGTATAAGAGAGATGAGAAAGCATGCATCCTTCTATATGACAGGTATCAGAAATGCCGCAAAGGTAAGGGGTAAGATAAACGAGACGGAAAGCTTTGATGAACTTAAAGCCCTTATAGAGAGTCTTAGATAGAGAGACCGATATATTTACCAGGTAAAGGGTAAGAGGACTTTGCCTGAAAGGAGCATATATGCCTTCTTGACATAAAAATATACTATGATGTATAGTATATAAAGTTGATTTCAGGAAAGGTCTGGCGGGTTGATCCGCCTTTATTTTTTAACCCTTAAGAAAGGGCTTGATAAAGGAAGGATCTGTCGGATGGACGGGACTTAAAGGTGTGACCCGGACTGAAGCAAATGTATCATGAATTAGTTTGGAGGGATATTAAGATGGAGGAAAAGAAGAACATTCTTACTTATGAGGGACGTAAGGCATTAGAAGAGGAATTACATGACCTTAAAGTAAACAAGACGGCAGAGAATGCCCAGAAGCTGAATGAGGCAAGGCAGCAGGGCGACCTTTCCGAGAACTCAGAGTATGACGCCGCTAAAGATGAGCAGAGAATGATCCATTCAAGGATAGAAGAAATAGAGAGGATTCTTAAGAATTCTGAGGTTGTTCTTGATGAGGAAGTTGATACTACAAAGGTAAGTATCGGTTGTGTAGTAAAGATAAAAGATATGGAACTTAAGGAAGAAGAAGAGTATAAGATAGTAGGTTCCATAGAGGCAGACAGCCTTAACGGAAAAATCTCAAATGAGTCGCCTGTAGGAAAGGCACTTCTTGGAGCCAAGAAGGGACAGACAGTGACTGTAGAGACTATTTCCGGAGTTATCAAGTATAAGGTACTTGAGATAAAAAAAGAAAAGAAGTAAAGAATCATACACGGATCAAAAACAGGCATATATAAACAATTTGATATTATCTATGATCAGATTACAGAGGAGAAATACGTGGCAGAAGAAAACAGGGAAAACGGACAACAGAAGGTACAGACACAGGATCTTAACCAGATATTAAAGAATAAAAGGGAAAAGCTTAAAACTCTTCAGGAAGAGGGTAAGGATCCTTTTCAGATAATGAAATATGATCAGACCCATCACAGCGTGGATATTAAGGATAACTTTGAAGAAATGGAAGGAAAAAGCGTATCCATAGCCGGAAGGATGATGTTAAAGCGTGTAATGGGTAAGGCTTCCTTCTGCAATGTTGCCGACCTTAAAGGTAACATACAGGTATATGTTGCAAGGGATGCTGTTGGTGAGGAACCATATGCTGCCTTTAAGAAATTTGATGTGGGAGACATCGTAGGTGTCAGGGGAGAGGTATTTAAGACACAGAAGGGTGAGATCTCCGTTCATGCATCAGAGATTATCCTTCTGTCAAAAAGTCTTCAGGTGCTGCCTGAGAAATATCACGGACTTACAAATACAGATCTTAGATACCGTCAGAGGTACGTCGATCTTATAATGAATGAGGAAGTAAAGGAAACCTTTGTAAAACGTTCAAAGATCATAAGCTCTATAAGGAATTACCTCAATAACCAGGGCTTCCTTGAGGTTGAGACGCCGATGCTCGTATCAAATGCCGGCGGTGCCGCAGCAAGACCCTTTGAGACACATTTTAATGCTCTTGATGAGGATCTTAAGCTTCGGATATCTCTGGAATTATACTTAAAGAGACTTATAGTCGGAGGACTTGAGAGGGTATATGAGATAGGAAGAGTATTCAGGAATGAGGGACTTGATACAAGACATAATCCCGAATTCACTCTTATGGAGCTATATCAGGCATATACCGATTATGAGGGTATGATGGACCTTACGGAAAAGCTTTACCGTCATGTGGCTCAGGAAGTACTCGGAACCACGACCATAACCTATAACGGTATAGAGATGGATCTTTCCAAACCCTTTGAGAGGATCACCATGGTGGATGCCGTTAAAAAGTATTCAGGCGTTGATTTTAATGAGATACATACCCTGGAAGAAGCAAGGGCTGTGGCAAAGGAGCATCATGTGGAATTTGAGGAGAGACATAAAAAGGGTGATATCCTCAATCTCTTCTTTGAGACCTTTGTGGAGGAACATCTTATCCAGCCTACCTTCCTTATGGATCATCCGGTTGAGATATCTCCTCTTACCAAGAGAAAGCCCTCTAATCCCGACTATGTAGAGAGATTCGAATTCTTCATGAATGGCTGGGAGATGGCAAATGCATATTCAGAGCTTAACGATCCCATAGATCAGAGGGAGAGGTTCAAGGCCCAGGAGGAGCTCCTTGCCCAGGGAGACGAGGAAGCAAATACGACCGATGAGGACTTCATGAATGCCCTCGAGATCGGAATGCCCCCCACAGGCGGTATAGGATTTGGCATAGACAGGATGGTAATGCTCTTAACCGACTCACCAGCGATAAGGGATGTGTTGTTGTTCCCGACGCTGAAAAGCATCCAGTAAGAAATGCTTGTATTTACTGGATTTGATGGGTGTTTAGGAGTATACCATACGCCAATCTTACGCCAAAACGTGCAGGATTTTTGATGCGAAACAGAACACTTTGAAACTATTGGAAGTGGCAATATGATGATAACAGCCCTACAGTGATCTATCTAAACTGGTCGCTGTAGGGTATTATTTTGTCAAAAATCTTTAACTGGTCAAAGAATTTATTTGAACTGGAAAATAACTTGTGATATAATAAGCTTTGTTTATTGTAGTAGTTTTCGTAGGAAAAAGAGATGATAGTATACGACAAATTATGGCATAAGCTAATAGACAAAGGAATCAACAAAACAGAACTTTGTAACAAAACAGGTATAAGCAGCAGTACCATGGCAAAAATGGGTAAAAATGAGATTGTATCCATAGAGGTCTTGGAAAAAATATGTAAAGAGCTTAACTGTGATATTGGAGATGTTGCAGAGTTCAAATGGGAATAGGAGCTTGTTATGTCACAAAAAAAATATACATTTGTGGATTTGTTTGCGGGATGCGGGGGACTAAGCGAAGGCTTTTATAAGAATGGATATAAGGCCTTATTGCACCTCGAAATCGATCCGACGGCTTGTAAGACTCTTTGTACTAGAATGAAATATTATAAGTATTCTGATAAAGATATCGAACGAGCGGTATTATGCAAGGATATTACTGACGATGATGTTTTAAAAGTAATTGATCAGCGTGTTAAACAAGAGGTTGATATTATCATAGGTGGCCCTCCATGCCAAGCATATTCAAGTGTAGGAAGGGCACAATCTCCAGATAGTATGAATAATGATCCCAGAAACTATCTGTTTGAGAACTATTTACTTATTCTTAACCACATAAAGCCAAAGATGTTTATCTTTGAAAATGTTAAAGGAATTCTTTCTGCACATCCTAATGGGGTTAGAATTTTCCCGAAGGTCATCTCAGAAATGAGGAAGACGTATAAGGTTGTAGATATTCCAGAGATTATAACATTAAATGCAGCAGACTACGGTGTACCTCAAATAAGAGAGAGAGTAATTCTAATTGGCGTAAGAAATGATATTAGTGACTTGGATCCGCTTGAAATATATAAATCATTAAAACCTACGCATTCAGAAACTGATGATAGCTTGCCCGATTATGTTACCGTAAGACAAGCTATAACTGATTTGCCAAGATTAGAACCAGGACAGGGCGATGAGGTACAGCATGGAATTAATTATGATATAAACAATGCCTTTCTTGAGAAAGTAAGGAATAAAGATGATGTAGTATACAATCACCAAGCTAGAATTCATAATGATACAGATCGCGAAAGGTATAGGATACTAAGTGAACATCAAAATTGGCAGCTAAAGGATTTGCAAGAAGTTCGTCCCGATTTAATTCATCATGATCCTAAGCATTTTGGTAATAGATACACAGTACAAGAATATGATAAGCCAGGAAGAACGGTCGTAGCTCATTTGTATAAGGACGGAAACCTTTTTATTCATCCAGATTGTACACAAGCAAGAACATTTACGGTTCGTGAAGCAGCAAGAATACAATCGTTTCCTGATGATTTTGTGTTTGAAGGATCTCGAACCGACCAATATAAACAGGTTGGAAATGCTGTTCCTCCACTTATGGCACAAGCGTTTGCAGAAACTATCAGATCATATTTGAACATAATCGAGAAAAAAGAGAAAAACCAAAATGATGACAAGTAAGAATATTTTGCTTGTGGGCCCAGCTGGATGCGGAAAAACATATATTGCCAGAAAAATGGCCAAAGATTACCATATGTTGTTTATTCATATGAATGAGAATGTAACATATGAAAATTTGGTTGAAGGGATCCAGATTGAGACGGAACTTAATTCCGCTCAGTATATTCAAAAGCCACAAGTACTGCTTAGTTTTATAGAAAAAATAGAAGAGGACAAGGACTACTGCGTAATCTTAGACGACATCAATCGTGTAGATTTATCGTCTGTTTTAGGAGAGTTGTTTTTTGCTTTCCAAAATAAGAATACGGAAATAACGCTCAAAAGTGGTAGACGCATAATAGTTCCAAATAATGTTTCTTTGATTGCTACGATGTGTACATCAGATATGCATTCGGTTAATAACAATATTGAAGGTTTATTTGATGAAATTAGACATATTGATAATGACTCGAACAGATATGTGCTTGTCTTAAGAGACTTAAAAGATGAATACAACTGTACATTAAGTTCATTGGAGTTCGGGGACTTAGTCGAACAGTTAAGAAGAGAATATGAAAGATATAAAAATGAGTTTTGCGTATTTACGAAAGAATATGCAAAGGATCGGAGAGATTTTGAAATAGGATATGGTTATTTCTTGCCGAGTAACCATGTTCCAGTAGTGTTCTGGGGAGACTGTATTCAGAATAAGATTCGCCATCAAGTAAGACCACTGCTAGAACAGTATGCAGCTGATGGTGTTATAAAGAAAGAATATATACCAGACGAAGAAATCAATGACACGAAATTTGTTATTAATCACATTAAGGAAGAGAATATTCAGATAGATAAAGTACCCTACTATGCAAAGCAGGAAGAGGATACCTTTGTTAATGGGTTGCCGTTGCCGTATGGAGTTGAGAGAAAGGGCGGTTTACAAGCCAATCCCCGATATGTAACCATTTCATTTTTGGTACAAGAAATGATAGCCCACTCCTTGATTAATCAGATGGATCTGTTTGATATGTTTATCAGTGATGAACAGATTCTCACATTTAGGAATGATATTGCAGCACCAAATGGTAGGTTGGGTGGACGATTATTTGTAAAAGAAGATGAAAGGTCCTTGTTTCCAGTAAAAGACAAAGTAAACGCAACATTATCACCGTATAGTGATACATTTCATCTGTTTAAGTATAAAGGTGAAAGATATCGGATGTTTTCGAAATATGCATCAAATGACAGTTGTCCATATAAACTGAGTAGTTGCATTGAAACGGGAACGGGATCACAAAATCGAAATCTGTTTAAAACAGTCAAGATGCTTGTGTATAAGTATTTAAAAAAATATAAGAGCAATCTTGAAAACTACTTGTTGAATGATGAAAACCCTGTTATACGAAGTAAACTAGTACAAGTGACTGAAGACATAGAATTTGTTAGTCAGATTACAACAGAAAAAAAATACAGTGCAGAGCCATATTATATCAGTGCTAATGATGTTCAGGATTGTATAAAGCTAGTAGGATTGATTAGATCATTACCAACATGGCAAATGATGTTAAATGAAGAAGGAGTGTATAGAAAAATGAGTACAGATTATATGCATATTATGAATGCTACAGATGTCCGTCAGATGATATTACAGGGCCCTCCAGGAACATCAAAAACATACGGTGCTAAGAAGTTCTTGGCTAAAGAGGCCAGCATTGAAGGCGATGCTTGGGAAGATAAACTAAAGGAATACCAGCTAAAGACATCTATCGCAAACGAAGATGAGTATGATGTTCCCCAAGATGATGAGAAAGTATATTGGGACATTGTGCAGTTTCATCCGTCCTATACTTATGAAGACTTCGTAAGGGGAATAACAGTATATACTAAAGAAAACAATGAAATCAAAGGGACTGTTGACGGTAAGGAGATAACGCTTGTTGAAAAGGATTCAATAGGATACAAGAGTGTTAATAAAGCTATTGGAAAAATGGCTAAATTAGCAAATGCATACTATCAAAAAGCTGTTGAGAATGGAGATATAGATGGTTGTCCTAAATTCTTCTTGGTAATAGATGAAATAAACCGTGCAAATTTAGCAACAGTATTTGGCGAATTGATATTTGCATTGGAGTACAGAGACAAAGAGATAAATACTCCTTATAAGGTTGACGGAAACTCAGAGCTTATTATTCCTAGAAATATGTTTATCATAGGAACCATGAATACGGCTGATAAATCGATAGGAACGATTGATTATGCGATTAGAAGGAGATTTTTATTCTTTAAGCTTCTTCCAGATATAAATGTAGTTATTGATTCAATAAAAAAGATAGACAGTGACGTAGATCCTCTCGAGTGTGATGAGGTTGTATTATTTTACATGATTAAGACGCTATTTGATGAATGCTTAAATGAAGTTGATTATGATATGGATGATGTTCAGCTAGGTCACACATATTTTCTTCGTCATAAAACATCAATACCAGCAGAAGATCAGATGAAATATAGATTTATATATCAAGTGTTGCCTATATTATATGAATACAAGAAGGATGGAATACTTGATTTTGACAGGATTAATACAGTAGAGGATCCGTCGTTGAAGGATGCATTAGAAGAGGTTCGCGATTTAGTTTTATCTAAGGACGATGATAGGGACGCAAATTATAATGAGCTGCTTGAAATGATAAAGACATCACCTACTATTAAGACAGGAATTCAACAATTTATTGGACTTGACGAGAAGGAAGATGGTATAGATGAATAATGCGACAATAATCACGGTTGATGATTGGAGTTCAATTAAAAATCTAAAGTATAGTGAAAAAATATTCTGCTACAAGAACGTTGATAGCGTGGATAGCGATAATCTCGGTATATACCTTGATAATCGAAACCAATATCGGTCTAGTGGTTATGTTGGAGTATGCGTTTTACAGGGAAAAGACGGACAAGACTATATTGGCCCTGATGGAAAGAAAATCATATTGCACGTGAAACCTCGCTTTAGGATTCTATCTCCATGGCAGATGCTTACTGAGATAATGAGTGACGAAGAGTATGAAGACTATATTCAAGGGTCAGAAAGAACTCTTTATACAATACTAGATGCGGAAACACCAATAAAATTAAGCATAGATGATTCGGGAGGAGAAGTTCTATTAGCGATATCTTTTATTAGGTGTTGCTATAAAATATGCTCCACAAACCTAAAAAGAAAAATGTCATTTATGTCAGCGAATTTGAAGGGAAAAATCCGTGGACGAATAGATTTCACAAATCAAGTGAAAAGGAATATTGCAAGAGGTCGAGAGGATCAGATTTTCTGTAAGTATCCAGCATTTTCAGAAAATATTCTGGAGAATCAGATACTTAAAAAGGCATTGGAGATTAGTGATCGGATTCTTAGAATTAATAAATGTATGGAGGCAGAAGGTGTAGACAATATCAGATCTATGAGTTCGTACTGCCATAATAGACTAAAGAATATAGGCGATATTGTGGTTAAAAAGTCTGATTTTACAATCGTAGATGTTAAGGGGTTTAATGCGGCATATTCACCAGCGATTAATCTAGCAGAGATGCTGTTATCACACTCAAATATGAGCATCAATAGTGATGGATCCAAGAGTGGATATGTGATTCCGTATGCTATAAAGATGGAGTCTTTGTTTGAGTTTTATACAAGAACACGAATAAAGAAATTCTTGAAAGAGGAAAATCTACGAAATAAAGTACGATTAGATGCTTATAGAAGTAATAAAAATAGTGAGGATGCATTATACACGATAGATAATGACAGTGCATATTTGATGAAGAATTATATTCCAGATATTGCATTTCAAATAAACTTAACACCAGAGAAAAAGGACAATGATGCTTCTTGGAAATATGTAGCAGTAATGGATGTTAAATATCAAAAAAGCACGGAGAAAGTCGGTACAGAGGCTAGAAGACATAATTCACACCAGCTCTTATTCTATGCTTTACTGCTTAATGTTAGACGGTGTGGTTTTGTGTTCCCGATGGATGGAAATAAACCGAATGAAGAAGAGGAAGACCAAGGAGATAGTCTGATACTTCAAGAAGGTAATGCATCTGGAGCTGAAAGAGTGTATTCCGAATTTCATTTTGGTGAAAAAGAGGAGCAGCAAAAGAGAGAGATAAAACGCCTTATTGCATATGCATTAAAGGGTGAAGAAATGATGAAGGGTAGCAAAAAATGAAATACGAGTTTATAGATTTGTTTTGTGGAGCAGGAGGCTTTTCGTGTGGCCTTGAACAAGCAGGTTTTACATGTATAGGCGGAATTGAACTAGAAGAAGTAATAGCGAAAACACATGCTCTTAACCATAAATCTTCAAAAACGATCTCTGGAGATATTAGAAATATACCCCCAGAGAAATTTGCTGAAATTATAGGAAAAGACCATGTAGATGTTATTATTGGAGGACCGCCATGTCCTACATTTTCGACAATTGGAGATGCCAAAATACGTTCAGTTACAGGAAAGCCAACATCGGAGGACCCTAGAAATCAGCTCTTTTTAGAATACTTAAAGTATGTCGATTTCTTTAGACCAGAAATTTTTGTAATAGAGAATGTTCCGACATTTATTACGAAGTATAAAGGTAAGATTTTTAATACTGCCGTTCAAATTATTGAAAATATAGGTAAGGATGACGAAGGAAACGGGGAAGGAATATATGTTGTTGAGAAACCAGTTCAAGTATTGAATGCGGTTTATTATGGTGTTCCGCAGACGAGAAGAAGAATGCTGCTTGTTGCTCACAAAAAAACTAATGCCTCGTTCTGTTATCCCAGACCCACACATTATTATGACCAGGAAGATGAAGAGTCGAAAAAACTTAAACCCTGTGTAACCATGGGAGATGCAATAGCGGATTTACCTACTATAACAGATAATTGGCGAGTTTCTGAGGTTGAGTACTCAAAGTTTAAAAGGCTATCTGAGTACCAAAAACTTATGCGTCAGAACAATCCTAAAAAAACGGTAAAAAACAATATATGCAGAATGTCGAATGAAAGAGCAAAAAAAGTATTTCCACATATGGCTCAGGGAAGTAAATACATGGATTTGCCACCCGAGATCCGACAAATATTGCCATTTAGAGAAGATATTTTTAAGGATAGACTGAAACGACTAGTTGCTGATCAACCATCTTGGACTGTGATTGCTCATATAGGTATGGATGGATATATGTATATTCATCCGACGGAGAACCGTACACTGTCGGTTAGAGAAGCAGCTAGAATACAGTCGTTCCCAGATGAATTTGAATTTGTAGGTAATCAACAAGAGACATATGTTCAAGTTGGTAATGCAGTTCCGCCCCTATTGGCAAAAGCTATGGGTGAAAGCATAAAAGAATATTTGGAGTCAATTTCTTGAAGATAATAAATACGAGGAGGATACGATAATGGTTAAACTAGATGACTTAATCGAAAACTATTATGAAAAGTTTGTTGGCCTTCCAAATGGTAAACCAATTGTAAGGCAGAATCAAAAGAATGATGCATTCGAAATTGTTGTTCTTGAGACTCTATATGGAAAAGAAAAAGAAATCGATGTGCAAAAAATGAGTGCATCAGATGTTGGTAAGATTTCGAAGTTCATTGTTCCGCCTCCAGATGATGGTATAGATATTGTTATCGAAAGGGAAGATATTGATGGCAATTCTTATGATTTTATACAGGTTAAGAATGCTGAGTTATCTCAACTTGATATTCAGCAAGCTTTAAGCTATATGGAGAAGACTGTTGAAAAGTATCTAAAAAAACCATCCGATATAAACAATAATCTGAAAGAACTTCTTAGCGAGACTGATTTTAGCAGATCAGACAAATCGAATTGTCGTTATATTTTAGTACATAGAGGCGAAATTAATTTCTTTAAAGGGCAAAAAGATGGTGTTGAACAAGTTATCACAGGAACGGAACTAGAGATTATAAGAGATGGTGAAAGAAGTACATTACCAAGAGTTCCTGTAGAAACATTTGGAGCAGATAGTTTCAATAATTTTATCGTTTACGAAGAATCACAAGATAATCCTGCAATACTAATGAACATATGCGGATATGATTTGGCAAGATTGGCGATAAAATATACAAATACCTCTTTGGGAAGAAATATACTATTTGGTCAGAACCTGAGAGAATCATTGTCAAAATCGAAAACGTATGATGGTATGGCCGATACAATACGTAAAGAACCAGAAAAATTTTGGTTCTATAATAACGGTATTACGGTTATTGCAGAAGATTATGATACAAAGTACGAAAAAGGATCTGTTGAGAGAGTAATACTGCGTGAGTTTTCGATTATCAACGGTGCTCAAACTACAAGTGCCTTAGGTCGCTTCTTGAAAGAAGCTGAGATGGATAATAATACGGAAGATATTGACCAACTTAAAAAGGTATATGTTCTAGCTAGAATTTTGAAGGTCACCGATGATGATTTCAAATCGCAGATTGCAATATTTAACAATACTCAGAATCCAATCACGACACGTGATATGGCATCCAACAGAGAAGAACAATTGCAATTGTATCATGGGTTAATTGATGGAATAGCCCCTAATATCTATATGGAAATACGTAGAGGAATGAAGGCACCTTCTGATGTTAAGCTTTATAAACATCAGTATACAACAAATGTGGAAATGGCTCAGCTTGCTTATGCTGGCTTTTTAAGAGATCCTTTTATTGCAAAAGATAAGAAAAATGCAATCTTTGACACAGATTACAAACAGACGGAAGGGTATCTGCTGAACGAGTATTACCATAGATTATTTCATTATGCTTCTGGTGATGAATCTCAAGGAATACTATTTAAAAAGTCAAAAGAAGAAATCAATGAACTGCTTTTCGTTCATTATTTGTATAAAATGAGCAAGAAAAACCTTATTGCGGAGTATAAGAAAAGGATTAATGAAGCTCAAGAACAAATAGAAAAATGCGATGAAAGCAAGAAATCAAAGTATGAGAGTAGTATAGCTAGTTACGAAAAACTTAAAGCTATTGCAAATATCTGTGTGTTCTATTGTGTAGCATATTATTACGGATATAAAGAAGATTTTCCCAATGCTGATAAAAATTTACACTACAGATATGAAGATTTTTATTCAGATAAGATCTTTCAGAATCAACTGATAGAGGGATTTAGAGATTTATTCCTTGTTGGAACTATAGAGAGTATTAAAGATGTTACTGCATCAACGCCGAACTTGAATACATGGGTACGCGACAAAAAGAGTACAGGTGTATTTCTTGACAAAATCGAAGAACGTTTGCAGATAGATATGAGTCTTGAAAACAAATATAAGGAGTATATTAAGAACTTCAAGCATTGATTGTGGTTCAATAATATCCATAAGAGCCCAAGCGGTAGTGAGAGCTACTGCCTGGGCTTTTATTTATGTTATTGAGCATACGAAACAAAGGAGGTGGTACCGAAAAGTATGCACATCAAGTGGGACGTCCCGAAAGGGTTTGTCCATAGTTTTAGGGACTATTTTATAGTCCTTTTTTTGTTGTGCCGAAATGTACACATTTAGGAACTCACAGAAAGGAGAACATTTTTATGAAACGTTATGGTTATCACAGAACAAGCACGAGGGAGCAGCATCTGGATCGAGGTATCGCTGAGATCACAGCTTACTGCGAACAGAATCAGTTGGAGCTAGAGAGGATATATACCGATCAGCAGACTGGTAAGAATTTCAACCGTCCCAGATACCAAGTCCTTAAAGAGGATGTCTTACGGTCTGGAGACGAGCTGATCATCACAGAGGTTGACCGCCTTGGCAGAAATAAAAAGGAGACTCTTAGTGAGTTACAGTATTTTCGTGAACATAATATCAGAGTCAAAATATTGGAGCTACCAACAACACTTATGGATATATCCAAGTTAGACAATACCATGGCTCAGATGCTAATGGAAACCGTCAATAATATGCTGATCGAGCTTTATGCTGCTATGGCTCAGGCAGAGATCGAGAAGAAAGAGAAACGTCAGCGTGAGGGTATCGAAGCAAAGAAAGCAAGAGGAGACTGGGATGATTACGGCAGACCATCTGCTATTGATATTGAAGATTTCAAGATCCATTATCAGAAGGTTATTGACGGACAGATCCGTCCTACTGAACTGATGAAGCAGCTTGGAATCAGTAAAAGTACCTACTACCGTTGTGTTGAGAGAGTTAAGGCATAACAATGAGGAAAAAGACGATAAGAGCCAGTAACATCCATGCTGATGTTTTACTGGCTCTTGCTTTTATACTTGATTTTGGCGATTTCTATCAATTCTCGCTTATCTTTATCAGTTATCTTTTGGAAGTAGTATAGAAGCTCTTTCTCAAGGTTTGTATGGTATTGATACTTCTTCTGGTTCTTTGGATTGTTGAAGTATTCGAGGTATGCTGCCAGATCATCGCTGCTTTGAGAGGGACCTGGAGCTTCATAGAAGACTTTTTCGTCAAATTCAATGGATAGGTGGAGGAGGTCATCGGCGGAGACATTATAAAGTAGAGCAAGTTTATATATTGTCTCTGGGGATGGCTTACGTCTACCGGTTTCATAATGCGAATAGGTTTGTCTTGTCGTCCCTAATACTTCTGCTACATAATCCTGAGTATAATTGTTAACTTTGCGTAGCTCTTTGAGCCTTTGAGGTAGTAATGAATTTGCCATAAAATCACCGCCTTTACACTTTTTTAGTATAAATGTCGGCATATTTTTTTATTCAACGTTCTGTATCATTTTGACGGCGAACATGTTAAGAATATGTATCATTATGACGATATAAAAGATACGAGATGTTGCATCTCGCTAATCATGCTACTAATCGAGGTGTCTTATGGTAATCAGTCATAACTTATTGGCTATGAATGCCCAAAGACAATTTAATATAACTGGAACCAACAAGAAAAAGTCCACTGAAAAGCTTGCATCTGGTTATAAGATTAACAGAGCTGCTGACGATGCGGCTGGTCTTGCTATATCTGAAAAGATGCGGAGACAGATCAGAGGACTTGATCAAGGAGCCCGTAATACCCAGGATGGAATATCCCTTTTACAGGTGGCTGATGGAGCCTTAAGCGAAGTTCATGACATGCTTCATAGAGTTACGGAATTATCTGTGCAAGCAGCAAATGATACTAACACTAAGGAGGATAGGGATGTTATACAACAGGAAATAAACCAGATTATGTCAGAAATAGATAGAATTTCTGATACTACAGAGTTTAATACGCAAAAAATCTTTTCTGGTGGCAGTTATGAGGTTATTCCTGCTGTATATCAGGATACAACCTTTAGTGGGTTTGCTGTTACAGGAGAACCATCGGGATTTGCCGCCCAAACATATGTCATAACTGCTGATAGAAATGGAGTAAGATTTGATGGACAATCATTTGCATGGAGTGAGTTTAAGGGATCATCTTCAAATTCTATTGCTGATGATCCAATTACTGCGGACACGTATAGTATGTCCTATAAAGGATTAACTTTTTCTATGACTGCAGAAGATGGTGCAGATATAGAGGACGCCATAGGGACACTTAATGGTGC
>JAILEM010000242.1 GCA_024687745.1 Lachnospiraceae bacterium | reverse complement strand
GACTTTGATTTTTAGGTTGCAAAGTTAAAATTTTTTGATAAACTATACTACATAAGCTTCCATGGCTCAGCTGGTAGAGCGACGCATTCGTAATGCGTAGGTCGCCGGTTCGAATCCGGCTGGGAGCTTTTCTATTGTATAATTATGATTTAAGTGGTAAGCTTAAATGCAGATTTAATTTAACCTGAATATGATCTTTTGATGCGAACGGATAAATGCAGATATATTCAGGCAGAATCAGGAGGTAAACCATGGCTCAGTTATGGGGAGGAAGATTTACAAAGGAAACAGATACCCTGGTCAATGATTTTAACGCATCCATCATGTTTGACAACAGGTTATACAAACAGGATATCGCAGGCAGCATAGCTCATGCACAGATGCTTTCCAAACAGAAAATAATAACAAGAAAGGAAAAGGACAAGATCGTTGCAGGTCTTTATGAGATACTTGCTGATATAGATGAAGGAAAGATAGTTTTTTCAAAGGAATACGAGGATATACACAGTCTTGTCGAGGCGACTCTTATCGAACGTATAGGAGACACCGGTAAAAAGCTTCATACCGGCAGGAGCCGTAATGATCAGGTGGCTCTTGACATGAGACTCTATGTCAGGGATAAGGTTATAGATACGGACTTTCTCCTTATAAGACTTATGAGGACGCTTCTTAAGATCGAAGAAGATAATTTAGAGACCTATATGCCGGGCTTTACACATCTTCAGAAGGCACAGCCGGTGACTCTTGCACATCATCTCGGTGCCTATTTTGAGATGTTTAAAAGAGATGAGGACAGGCTTAATGATCTTTTTGAAAGAATGAATTACTGCCCTCTGGGAGCAGGTGCTTTAGCCGGTACCACATATCCTTTGGACAGGAAATATACGGCATCCTTACTTGACTTTAAGGGTCCTACCGTCAACAGCATGGATTCGGTATCTGACAGGGATTACCTTCTTGAATATCTCTTTGATCTATCGGTTATAATGATGCATCTGTCAAGATTCTGCGAGGAGATAATAATCTGGAATTCAAATGAATACAGATTTGTGGAAATAGATGATGCCTACTCAACGGGAAGCAGCATCATGCCTCAGAAGAAAAATCCTGACATAGCAGAGCTCATACGCGGGAAATGCGGAAGGGTTTACGGTGCGCTTGAAGCAATGCTTGTAACTATGAAAAGTCTGCCGCTTGCCTATAACAAGGATATGCAGGAGGATAAGGAGGTTTCATTTGACGCAATAGATACGGTCAATGAATGTATCATCTTATTTGACGGTATGTTAAATACGATATCCTTTAATAAGGATGTGATGAAAAAGAGTGCGGCTAACGGCTTTACAAATGCAACGGATGCTGCCGATTACTTAGTCAAAAAGGGAGTCCCCTTCAGGGATGCACATGAGATAGTAGGGAAGCTTGTATTATACTGCATTGATGAGAATAAGAGCATAGAGGAGCTGTCTGTCTCGGAGCTGAAGGATATATCCTCCGATTTTGATGAGGATATATATGAATCGATCAGCTTAAAGACCTGTGTTGAGAACAGGCTGACAGACGGAGGACCTTCTCCCGAAAAGATGAAAACCGTAATAGATAAATATAAGAATTATCTGGATGACATCACAAAAGTGATGCAGAAAAAAGGAGGAAAAAATGAGTGAGAAATTAAAGGTAGGAATACTTGGCGGAACCGGAATGGTAGGGCAGAGATTTATTACTCTCTTAAACAACCATCCCTGGTTTGAGGTCGTAAGCATAGCAGCATCCCAAAGAAGTGCCGGCCTTAGTTATGAGGATGCAGTAAAAGGCAGATGGAAGATGACAGAGCCTATTCCCGATGCGGTAAAGGATATCATCGTTAAGGATGTAAAGAATGTAAATGAAGTTTCAGGTGATGTTGACTTCGTTTTCAGTGCCGTAGATATGACTAAGGATGAGATAAGGGCTATAGAGGAGGAGTATGCAAAGACCGAGACTCCCGTGGTATCAAATAATTCTGCTCACAGATGGACTAAGGATGTACCTATGATAATCCCCGAAGTCAATCCCGGGCATGCGGATATCATTGAGTTTCAGAAAAAAAGGCTGAATACAAAGAGAGGCTTCATAGCCGTAAAGCCAAACTGCTCCATTCAGAGCTATGCCCCTGTTCTTTATGCCTGGAGAGAGTTTGAGCCAAGGGAGGTCGTAGTCACCACATATCAGGCAATATCCGGAGCCGGTAAGACCTTTAAGGACTGGCCGGAAATGGAAGGTAATATCATTCCCTACATAGGCGGTGAAGAAGAAAAGAGCGAACAGGAACCCTTAAGGATATTCGGCAGGATAGAAAACGGTGAGATAGTTAAGGCATCAGGTCTTGTCATCACATCACAGTGTATCAGGGTGCCTGTTCTTAACGGACATACAGCCGCTGCCTTTGTTAATTTTAATAAAAAGCCCACAAAGGAAGAGCTTATCGAAAAGATGGTAAGCTTTTCAGGAGAACCCCAGAGGCTTTCTCTTCCGAGCGCTCCCACTCAGTTTATAAGATATATGGAGGAGGATAACCGTCCTCAGGTCGCTCTTGACGTTGATTACGAAAAAGGCATGGGAATATCGATCGGCAGATTAAGAGAGGATGTTTTATTCGACTACAAATTCGTGGGACTTTCACATAATACCATAAGAGGTGCTGCGGGCGGTGCCATTTTATGTGCGGAATTATTAAAGGCCAAAGGATTTATTGAAAAGAAATAAGCTTTAACAGGTTAAGTAATGGACGATTTAAAATACCAGATCGACTACCTGACGGCAATAAATGAAAAGCTTGTGGATTCGGACACAATGTACAGATTTATTGCCGAATCAGGCGGTCAGTTATATCTTTATCAGGATATCCATAAAGGGGGCGATGTTATGATGATCGGTCCCTGGGACAGATATACGGGAGAAAATATAAGTAAGGACCCTTTTAACGAAGAAAAGATGAAGGGGTTCATTTATCCTGCCGATCTTGATGAATTTACAGATAATATCTGGAATATGAGCGATAAAAAAAGATCTGTTGAAACGATGCGGATCAGATCGAAAAACAAAAAATATTACTTTGATGTTATGGGATTGATAAAATTTGACACAGGCTCAAATCCCATAAGAAGAGTTATCATTTTTTCCGATGTCACCGAATATGAGTCAAGACTCGAAAAGCTTGAAAGACTTGCATATTATGATCCTGTCACGGATCTGTGTAACGGTCATTTCTTCAGTGAACGGTTAAAGGAGCTTATCAGACAGGCTGATAAAAATAACGAAGCGGCTGAGCTTCTGCTGATCGATATGGACGATCTTAAAGGGTCGGTATCTGAGCTTTTCCTTATCCACGAAAATGAACTCATTAAGGATCTTGCCATGATCCTTAAGAAATATGAAAACAAATATACTTTTCTCGGACATATAAAAAAAGGGCTGTTTGGGTTTGCTATCCTTGATCCAAACAGGGATAACTGCGGTGTTTCGATCTATGAAATGATAAGGGCAGAACTTGAAAAGCCCATCGCACTCTCAAGCGGAAGCAATTATAAGTTAAATATATTCGGCGGGATAGCTTCATATCCGGAATATGCCCATTCAGCGGACGAGCTGTTGTTTATCACAGAGCTTTCTCTGATGAATGCCAGGAAAAGCGGAGAATACTCCCTGAATATATACAGCTCAGAGATCGTTGAGGGATATGAAGATGAGAGAAAGATCGATAAGATAATCAGGGATGCTCTTGAAAATGACAGGTTTGAGCTGTATTACCAGCCACAGTATTATTCAAAGGACGGACGGATAAGAGGAGCAGAGGCCCTGTTAAGGTTGTTTGACGATAACAAAAGGGTGATACTCGAGCCTGATGATATCATAAAAAAATGTGAGGATTCAGGGCTCATTAAGGAAGTAGGCGATCAGATAATCGATAAGGCCATTAAAACCTATGCGGAGTGGAGAGACAGATACGGATATGACAGGATGCTGACTATCAATATATCCGCTATGCAGATAGGAAGCGATGATCTTATCAATACTCTGAGCAGATATGTATATGATTATGATCTCGATCCTTCCATGATCGAACTTGAATGCAGGGAGGAGGCCTTTATCAATAATATCAATTTAAGTGTCTCCAGACTGTTTACGATCAAAAAAATGGGCTTTAAGGTCTGTCTTGATAATTACGGGATAGGATATTCGCCACTGGCTTATTTAAAGGATATCCCGGTAAATTCACTTAAGTTTGACAGATTTTTCATTAAGCAGGCAAAATCAGATGAGGCAACCTTTACAATAGCTTCGGCAATAAGGGATATAGCCCTTGCTTTCAATATAGAGCTTATAGCAGAGGGAATAGAAAACTCCGCTCTTTTAGATATCGCCGGAAAGCTCAGATGCAATGCGATACAGGGATATCTGCTCAGTAAACCGATAAAACCAAAGGAATTTGAAAAGCTGTTCATGCGGGAAAGCCTCAATGAAGAATCAGACGGCAGGGGAGAATGACTATGCTTACGGAAAGGACAGTTGAATATAATTATATTCAAAGCTTCTATACAAGAGAAGACAATCAGATCATCGTTGTTTATGGTGATAAGTACAGCGGTATCGACGGTTTTCTCAAGGACTTCATAAAGGACAGGGACTTTTTTTATTACAGGGCAAGGCCGTGTTCAATGAACGAGCAGATAAATCTGTGGAAAAACGAATTAAAGGAAGATATCAAGGGAGGCTTTGATACAGGACAGGGGTATCTTTCCATACTTTCCGCCATGATGAACAAAAAGACGGAAAAGCGGATAATAATGATCGATGAATTCCAGAATATAATCAAATATTCAGAAGATTTTATGGAAAGTCTGATAAGGGTATCCCATGACAAATGGAATAACCAGCCCGCACTTTTTATCCTTGCCACAACATCCGTATACTGGGTAGAAAATTCCATGGTCGATAAGCTCGGAAAGACAGCATATGAGATCGACGGACTTTTAAAGATCAATGACCTTACATTTTTGAATCTTGTACATCATTTCAACAAGTATAAGCTTAAAAATAATGTTGAGGTTTATTCGATCCTTGGCGGAAGAAGGGAGCTTTGGGATCATTTCAACCCTGACAGACCCGTCAATGACAATATATGTAACAATATCATCAAAAAGGGGAGCTTCCTGCATGAATACGGAATGCATATCCTTCCGGAAGAATTAAGGGAGCCGAATGTATATAACACTATCCTTTCAACTCTTTCCCAGGGAAATGAAAAGCTGAATGATATATACAGACATACCGGTTATTCAAGGGCCAAGATCAGTGTTTACCTTAAAAACCTCATCGCACTCAATATTGTTGAAAAAGTGGATTCCTATGATACCCTCGGAAGGGACAATGCCCAAAAAGGAATATACCGGATCTGCGATCCCTTTGTTGATTTCTGGTTCTGTTTTATCTTTTCAAGGCTCTCCAGACTTGATCTTATCTCACCGGAGAAGTTTTTTACCAGATATGTGGCTCCTGAGCTTAAGAATTATACCGCAAGGTATTTTAAGGATGTATGCAGTGAATACTTAGATCTTATGAACAAGGTCGGCCAGCTCAGGTTCCATTATGTTAAGAGGGGAAGCTGGATAGGAAAGGTCGGAAATATTGATATAATCGCCCAGGATGAAGATGGCAATACCATAATAGGGCAATGTAACTGGGATAAGAATAAAATGACATATGAGGATTATGAATGGCTTACGTTTTGCGTTAAGCAGGCAAAATTAAAGGCAGATGACTATTATCTGTTCTCCGCGGGTGATTTTGATGAAAGACTTATAATGGAAGCGAATGAGCAGGACAATATTTATCTGATAGATTCTACAAAACTATAATAAGCAAAGGAGAAAAAAATGAAAAAAACAGTTTCGTTACTTTTAACAGGTTTATGCCTTATGGCATTTCTTTCGGGATGCCAGAGCTCAGGGAGCTCAAATAAGCTCGTAGTGGCCACAAACGCAGAATTCCCTCCTTATGAATATTACGAAGGAGACAATATGACAGGAATAGATGTGGAAATAGCGGAGGCTATCGCAAAGGAGCTTGGAATGGAGCTTCAGATGGAGGACATGGCCTTTGATTCGGTTATCGCTTCCGTACAGACGGGAAAGGCAGATGCCGGTCTTGCCGGACTTACCGTTACAGAAGACAGACTTAAAAATGTAAGCTTTTCAGATCCCTACACACAGACCGAACAGGTCGTTATACTTAAGGAAGATTCCGAGATAGCTGCTGTTGCAGATCTTAACGGAAAGGTTATCGGTGTACAGCTTGGAACTACAGGTGATATCTATGCCGGAGATGTTGAAGGCGCAACGGTTGAGCGTTACAACAAGGGTATGGAGGCAGTACAGGCACTCAGTCAGGGAAAGATCGATGCTGTTATAATAGACAAAAACCCTGCCCTGGTTTTCGTTGAACAGAACGAAGGCTTAAGGATACTTGAAGAGGACTTTGCGGTAGAAGAATATGCCATTGCTGTTGCAAAGGATAATACAGAGCT
>JAILEM010000178.1 GCA_024687745.1 Lachnospiraceae bacterium | reverse complement strand
TTCCAAACAGCATAAGAGTTTAACGGGGATCGGGGATTATTGCTCCGATCCCTATCGTTATAAATCATCAGATATAACGTCTTGAAAAAATAATTATGTTATGATAATATTTGAAAGTCATTTAGCCGGCGTGTCGGAATTGGCAGACGAGGCAGACTCAAAATCTGTTTTCCGCAAGGAAGTGCGGGTTCAAGTCCCGCCGCCGGCAGAGGTCTCAAACCACTGATAACAGTGGGGTTGAGACATTTTTTTTATCAGAGTGAAATGATTTTAACCATTTTCTGCATTTTATCGTATAATATGTAAAGAGGACTCTTGAGCGATAAAGCTTATAAGACAGTTTTTGAATATTTATGTCTTATTACAATTGCTTGAAGGATTATATTAAGGAGAGGATACGACCATTATGCTAAAGGATAATAAAAACAAGATTTATAAGGATAATGACAATTCAAAGGACGACAAATTAAACAAAGACAGGAAAAATGTTATGGAATTATCTGATGATGATCTTGAGAGTATATCAGGTGGAATGACGATAGGGCGAGTTCCCCCGGAGGGTATAGGAAAATAAAGTTGCGGGACATAGATATAATTAACGGAAGAATGAAGGGAATGTTACTTTTGGTAATATTCCCTTTTTATCTGCATTATGATCATCTCCGTAACTATATATCGTTATAATGTAAGTTTGGAAAAGGCTAAGCCGGTCACAATGATCATATTAATCACAATAACCATCATGAATTCATCACGATTTTGTAGCGGAACACTTGTTTAAACACAATATTTGGTGTATAGTATCAATTGGATGTTTATGGGTATATTTTGCCATTTTTACAGGAGATCATGATCAATGAAAATTGACTGTAAGCATATGGACAGGTACATACCGCTATTCCTTGAGGATAAGCTGACAGGAGATGAGCTTGAGCTTTTTTTAAGACATATAGACAGCTGCAGCTACTGTTATGATGAGATGGAGACGAGCTATCTTGTTAAGGAAGCGATAATACGACTTGATGAAGAAGAAGGATCATATGATCTTTATTCCGAACTGAATAAAAAGATCGAGGCTATGAGGAAGTGCTGCTATGTACATGAGATACTTGAGCTGGCAAGAAGGGTGATACTTATTCTTTCCGGATTTTCGGTGCTTTCCCTGGCCGCGTATCTTTATGTGGTCCTGTAAGGCTGTCGATAAAACAGGGAACCGATAAATATGTGGTCCTGTAAGGCAGGCAATGCAGCTGACAGACTGTGTTCATTTTCATGTTCACATGGTTTCTTTGATACGGGATGGAAGAAAATACAGATGAGTGAGGGTTGAAAGGTTTTTTGATGAGTGAAAAGCTTGTATTGATAGACGGAAACAGCATAATAAACAGGGCTTTTTTTGGGATCCCGACGCTGACAAATGCTGACGGATTTCATACGAATGCCATATATGGGTTTTTGAACATCATGTTTAAGATACTCGATGAGGAGAACCCGGATTATCTTGCCATTGCTTTTGATCTTAAGGCGCCAACCTTCAGGCATAAGCTTTATCCCGAATATAAGGGGACGAGGAAGGGGATGCCCGATGAGTTAAGGGAGCAGGTGCCGGTTCTTAAGGAGCTTCTGCGTGCGATGCAGATAACCACGGTGGAATCAGAGGGTTATGAGGCCGATGATATCCTCGGTACTCTTGCCAAAAAAGCCGAGGCCTCGGGAATCGAGGTTTCTCTGGTATCGGGAGACAGGGATCTTCTGCAGATCGCGACAGATAAGATCAAGATACGTATCCCCAAAACCAAGGGCGGGAAGACGGAGGTTGAGGATTATTATACCGCCGATGTTATTGAAAAGTACGGACTTGAGCCTTACCAGATAATCGAACTGAAGGCGCTTATGGGAGATTCTTCCGATAATATCCCGGGAGTCCCCAAGATAGGTGAGAAGACCGCAACAGCGCTCATCCAGGAATATGGAAATATCGAGACTCTTAAGGAGCATATCGGGGATATAACCAAGAAGAGCATTAAGGAAACACTGAGTGAACACTTTGATATGGCTGAGCTCAGTAAAACTCTTGCTACAATCAATATCGATGCACCTGTCGATACCTCCTTTGAGGATAAAAGGATCAGGGATATGTATACTTCCGAAGCCTATGACATTGTTAAGCGCTTAGGCTTTAAGAATATGATCCAGCGCTTTGAGAATACAGGGGTAAAAAAAGAAAACATTGAGATAAAGACAGTTGAGATAAAGGATGAGTCTGAGGCTTATAAGCTATTAAATGACTGTCTTAAGGATAAAAAGACCGCTATCCAGTGCTTTGTTGAGGACGGGCTTTTCGGGGCTTCTGTCTGCAGAGAGGAAGGGCTTGCGTATTTTCTGCCGGTCATGTCTATGTATTCGGAGGGAATTTCCGAGGATAAGCTTAAGGAGATCATAACGGGGATAGTTAAGTCAGCCGGAGAGGATCATAAGATAATAACCTTCGGAGCCAAGGAGCTTTACCATATCTGCCCTGAGATCGTTGAGGATTGGGCAGAGAGCGGAGCAGAAAAAAGAGCAGAGGATTGGGCAGAGAAAGGAACAGAAAGAAGAGCCGGGGACGGGTCAGAGAAGGCCGGTCTTAATGCCGGAACACAGGCCGCCTCATACATTTTTGATACAAAGCTTGCATCCTATCTCTTAAATCCGCTTAAGAGTGATTATTATATCGATGATGTTGCGATCGAAAATGATATTTCGATGCAGAGCTATAAGGAGCTTTTTGACAAATTAAAGATAAAGGATGCGTGGCTTAAGGATAAGGAAGCTTTTAGAGCCTATGCCGCAAAGTGTGCTTATGTATCCTTTGCCTCTTACGAAAGGCTTAAAGAGAGGCTTGAGAAGAATAACGAATATGAGCTTTTTGAGAATATAGAGATGCCGTTGACGGTGTGCCTTTTTGACATGGAAAAGGAGGGCATAAAGGTTAAGCCCAATGTCCTCAGGGAATACGGTATACAGCTTACAGAGCAGATAAATGAGCTTGAAAGGGATATCATAGAGGAGGCGGGAGAGGAATTTAACATCAACTCGCCCAAGCAGCTAGGGGAGATCCTCTTTGGAAAGATGAAGCTTCCCGGCGGGAAAAAGACCAAGACCGGCTATTCGACTGCGGCTGACGTACTTGAGAAGCTTTCCGTCGATCATCCCTTTGTCAAAAAGATCCTTGATTACAGAGGACTTTCCAAGCTTAAGTCAACCTATGCGGACGGATTGCTTCCATATATTTCGGAGGATGAGAGGATACATTCGACTTTTCATCAGACGATCACCGCAACCGGAAGGATAAGCTCCGCAGATCCAAACCTTCAGAACATACCTATCAGGATGGAGCAGGGAAGGCTCATAAGGAAGGCTTTTGTTCCAAGGGAGGGATGCATATTCCTCGATGCCGATTATTCCCAGATAGAGTTGAGGATACTTGCCCATATGTCTCAGGATGAAACTCTGATAGAGGCCTTCAGGGAGGGGCAGGATATTCACAGGATAACGGCTTCGAAAGTATTTAATGTTCCGTTTGAGGAGGTTACCTCCCTCCAGAGAAGGAATGCAAAGGCTGTTAACTTCGGGATAATTTATGGGATCTCCGCCTTTGGCCTTTCGCAGGATATCGGAATATCAGCAAAGGAAGCAAGAGAGTTTATAGATAATTATTTTGTTACCTTCCCCAAGGTCAAGCAGTTTCTTGACAGGCTTGTCTCTGATGCCAGGGAAAAGGGGTATGCGGAGACTTTATATAACAGGAAGAGGCCAGTGCCTGAGCTTAAGGAGTCAAATTTCATGCGCAGACAGTTCGGGGAAAGGGTTGCAATGAACGCACCAATTCAGGGAACTGCCGCTGATATTATGAAGATCGCCATGATAAGGGTGATGAACAGGTTAAGGGCTGAGGGATTAAAGACAAAGGTCATCCTTCAGGTCCATGATGAACTGCTTTTGGAGACGGAAATCTCTGAAAAGGAGAAGGTCTCAGCGATCCTTAAGGAGGAGATGGAAAATGCGGCTGAGCTTTCCGTTAACCTTACGGCTGAGATGAGCGAAGGAACTGACTGGTACGAGGCAAAGTAGGTTATGAAGGTTATCGGAATCACCGGCGGAGTCGGATGTGGTAAGTCCGAGGTCATGAAGATACTTAAGGAGGTCTGCGATCCCTATATCATCATTGCGGACGATACTGCAAGGGAGCTTGAAAAAAAGGGAGGCAGCTGCTACGAAGAGCTCTTAGAGCTTCTTGGCAAAGAAATGCTCTCTGAGGACGGAGAGATCGACAGAAGGAGGATGGCGGCGGCTGTTTTTTCGGATGAGAGCGGTGAACTTCTTGATAAGGTAAATGAGATCGTCCATCCAAAGGTAAAGGAATATATCAGGGAAAAAATAGAGGAAGAGAAGAGGAAGGGAGTACATGAGTATTTTTTTATCGAAGCTGCCCTTCTTATTGAGGATGGATACGATAAGATCTGTGATGAGCTGTGGTATATTTATGCCGATGTTTCAGTGAGGAAGGAGAGGCTTAAGAAAAGCAGGGGATATTCGGATGAAAAGATCGAGGGGATCATGGATTCGCAGAATTCCGAAGAGGTGTTCAGAAGGTATTGTAAGGTTGTTATAGATAATAATGGGGATCTTGAAAGGACAAGAAGAGAGATCCTACGATATATTTGAGGGAGATTTGGGAAGTGGACAGTAAACAGAGTCAGGGACAATTTGTTTTCGGTCTTGATATCGGTACGAGAAGTCTTGTGGGAACGGTCGGTTATATGGCTGACGGAGTGTTCCATGTGGTCGCTCAGTGTATAAAGGAGCACGATACCAGGTCTATGTTGGACGGACAGATCCATGACATAGATGTGGTCGGAAATTCCATAAAGAGCGTCAGGGAGGACCTTGAAAAGCAGCTTGGCAGGGAGCTTAAGGATGTCTGTATTGCGGCGGCCGGAAGAGTCCTTAAAACGGTCACCGTAAAGGCCGAGATGGAGTTTGACGAAGAGACCGCGATGGACGGCGAGCTCATATATTCGCTGGATATGCTTGGCATAGAGAAGGCTTATGAGGAATTTCAGAAAAAGATCAAGGTCGACACAAAGTTTTACTGCGTAGGTTATACGGTAGTCAACTATTTCCTCAATGATTACCCGATCAGTAATCTTGAAATGCATATCGCAAAAAGAGCGGCGGTTGAGCTTATCGCCACCTTCCTTCCCGATGAGGTCGTGGACGGACTGTATAAGGCCGTGGAGATCGCGGGCTTACAGGTGGCAAACCTTACTTTGGAGCCTATCGCGGCTATTCATGTAGCTATCCCGGTTATGTACAGAATGCTCAATATCGCGCTTGTGGATGTTGGTGCGGGAACTTCCGATATCTGTGTTACAAAGGACGGAAGTATTGTTGCCTACGGAATGATCCCCATGGCAGGTGATGAGCTTACAGAGGTTATTGCCAAGCACTGTCTGGTTGATTTCGGAACGGCTGAAAAAATAAAGACCGGTGTTGTCAAAAAAAGAACTGTCCAATACAAGGATATCATGGGAATAACCCAGAAGATATCAAAGGACGAGGTGCTTAAGATAACTGAGCCTGTCGTTAAGAAGATGACAAAGGAGATCTCTGACAAGATCAAGTATCTTAACGGCGGAAAACCTGTTGCGGCTATTTTTGTTGTCGGCGGAGGCGGAAAGCTTCCCACTTTTACGGAGTTTCTCGCAAAGGAACAGGGAATAGACAGATCAAGATGTGCCTTAAGGGGTGAAGAGGTACTTAAGGAGGTGGATTACCAGAACGGAAAGCCAAACAGGGATCCGCTCTTTGTAACGCCCATCGGTATCTGTCTTAACTTTTATGATGCAAAAAATAACTTTATCTTCGTCAATTTCAACGGCGAGCGCATAAAGCTTTATGATAACGGACATCTGCTTCTTGTTGATGCGGCGATCCAGGCAGGCTTCCCCAATGAGGGACTTTTCCCAAAGAGAGGAAAGGAGCTTAACTTTACGGTGGACGGAAAGTCGCATATGGTCAGGGGTGAGCTTGGTGAGGCCGCAGTGATCACCCTTAACGGCGATGTAGTCAATATGAATACTGAAATAAGAGGCGGTGACAAGATCATTGTAGAGGAGTCAAGTGCCGGTGCCGATGCCCATATGGAGCTTCGTAAGATACCCGGATTTGATACAGTGCTCAAGGTTAATGTGAACGGGACGGATATCGAGCTTCCGAGATTTGCGCAGGTTAACGGGGAACTTCAGTCGGGTTATTATGATATAAGGAATAATGATGAGATAAAGATGCTTGATTTCTATACAGTTAAGCAGATCGCAGAGTTCATGGATGTCATTCTTGCAAAGGATATGAATATCTATGTAAATAACAAGCTTTCTACCTTAGAGGATAAGGTTTATAATAACTTCTCGATAATCTGGACTCTTGAGGAGCTTTCGCTCTCTGATGTTGATATTTACGGAACAGGTGCGGAGGCTGAGAGCTTCAGTGATCTGTCGGCAGATGAAGAATACAGGACAGGAGATGCAAAGGCACCTGAGGGTGTTGTAAGGCCTTCACTTGAGGGCGGTATCGAAAGCCATCTGGAGAGGAGCACTTCCTCATCGGGGACAGCATCGCAGTCAGGCGCTTCCCGGAGCGGAGGCTTACAGCAGGGCGGAGATCCCGGCCTGAGCGGGGACACTCCGAAGATATCGCCGCTTGCAAGGCCTGATATCGAGTTTAAGGGTAGCGGAGATCCCGGCTTGAATGTGGAAGGATCTAAGATATCACCGCTTGCAAGGCCTGATATTGAATTTAAGGGCGGCAATTCTGTCGATTCGTTTTTGAACAGAGGGGATAAGGAAGAGAGTTCTGAGAATCCTTCAAATAATCCGCAGTCAGATCATAACGGAAACGGTGTACATATAACAAGCTTCCTGAATTCGGGGAATACTTTAGCTGTCGGGACTTCAGGAAATACAGGTACGGACGCCGGTTTGGGATTTTCGGAAAAAACAGGTACGGACGCTGCCGGAGGAGCTTCAAGGCGCAGCACCTCCGAGCTCAGAGAGATGAGGGGTGATGAGAGACCTCTCGATGTGATACGTGAGCTTACGGAAATGAACAAAAATGTTAATGCACCTGACCTTCCGTATGTTCCGAACATGAGTCCCAAGGGCATGGATCTGCACGTCAGGGTCAATGATCAGGATATAACTCTTAAGGGTAAGAAGGATTATATTTTTGTTGATATTTTTGATTATATCGATTTTGATCTTTCCAAGCCAAAGGGTAAGGCTGTTGTTACAAGGATCAACGGTAAATCTGCGCAATACGCAGGTATATTAAATGAGGGAGACAATATAGAGGTTTATTGGGAAAACTGAGGGAAAGGAATATTTAAGAGGGGATAAGAAAATGGAAATCTGCAGTATAGCAAGCGGGAGTAGTGGGAATTGTATTTATGTCGGTTCTGAGGACACTCATCTTCTGGTGGATGTCGGGATAAGCGGGAAAAGGGTTGAGGAAGGTCTTAATTCTCTGGGACTTAAGCCCGAGGATATAGACGGGATCCTTATAACCCATGAACATTCCGATCATATAGCCGGTCTTGGGATAATGGCAAGGAGATACGGTATACCGCTTTATGCAACCGGCGGCACTATAGAGGCACTTAATAATAACAAAACACTGGGAAATATCCCGGCAGATCTTTTTAACAGGGTAAAGGCTGATGACTCCTTTATGATCGAGGACTTAGTCATAAATCCTGTAACAATTTCTCATGATGCGAGAGAACCGGTTGCCTACAGGCTCTCTAAGGGAATGCATTCGGTAGGTGTTCTTACGGATCTTGGCAAATATGATGACTATACGATAAAAAGCTTCAGCGGGGTTGAAGCTCTTCTGATAGAGTCAAACCACGATGTGAACATGCTTCAGGTCGGAAAGTATCCGTATCCGCTGAAACAGAGGATACTCGGGGACAGAGGACATCTTTCCAATGAAACCTGCGGCAAGCTTTTGTGCTCTCTTTTGCATGATGATCTTAAAACTATCATGCTGGGACATCTGAGCAAGGAGAATAATCTTGCGGAGCTTGCTTTTGAAACTGTCAGGCTGGAGATCCTTATGGACAAGTGTCCGTATGATCCGAAGGATTTTAACATATCGGTTGCGGGCAGGAATGAGAGGTCAGAGCTGATCGCGGTGTGATCGCATTTGGAATAATACAGTGAGGAGAATGATAATGAAGAGAATAATAATTACGGTTGTGGGTAAGGATACTGTCGGTATCATAGCCAAGGTATGTACCTATCTTGCAAATAACAGGATAAATATCCTGGATATATCGCAGACGATAGTCAAGGGATATTTTAACATGATGATGATAGTTGATATGACTGAATCAGGTAAGCCTTTTTCTGATATGTCCGATGAGCTTTTCCAGATAGGTGAGGAAATCGGAGTTGTGATCCGCTGTCAGAGAGAAGAAATTTTTGACAGTATGCACAGGGTATAGGCGGTGATGTCATGATCAACAGATTTGAAGTAGATGAAACCAATGAAATGATAGAAAAGGAAAATCTGGACGTGAGAACCATCACGATGGGTATCAGTCTCCTTGACTGTATCTCGGATGATCCTGATAAGCTTAACGAAAATATCTATAATAAGATAGTTAAGAAGGCAAAGAATCTTGTTCCTGTAGGGCGGGAGATCGAGAAGGAATTTGGTATACCAATAGTCAATAAGAGAATTTCCGTAACACCGATCTCTCTTATAGGCGGGCCTGCCTGTAAAACCACAGATGATTTTGTAAGGATAGCAAAGACTCTCGACAGGGCTGCAAGAGATGTTTCGGTTAACTTTATAGGCGGATATTCGGCCGTTGTTTCCAAGGGAATAACACCGGCTGAAGAGCTTTTGATAAGATCTATCCCCAAAGCTCTCTCTGCCACAGGTCTTGTGTGCAGCTCCGTAAATGTGGGTTCCACAAAGACGGGAATTGATATGGATGCAGTAAGACTTATGGGCAGAGTTATCAAGGAAACCGCTGAACTTACAAAGGAATCGGATTCACTTGGTTGCGCAAAGCTTGTGGTCTTCTGCAATGCTCCGGATGACAATCCCTTTATGGCAGGCGCTTTTCACGGAGTGACAGAAGGCGACTGTGTGATAAATGTCGGAGTAAGCGGACCGGGCGTAGTTAAGACTGCTGTTTCGAAGGTTCGCGGAGAGAATTTTGAAGTATTGTGCGAAACGATAAAGAAGACTGCTTTTAAGGTTACAAGGGTCGGACAGCTTGTTGCAAAGGAGGCTTCGGAAAGGCTTAATACTCCCTTTGGTATTGTGGATCTTTCACTGGCACCGACGCCTGCTATCGGTGATTCTGTTGCCGATATCCTCTGCGAGATGGGACTTGAGTATGCAGGGGCTCCCGGAACCACAGCAGCACTTGCACTCCTGAACGATCAGGTTAAGAAGGGCGGTGTCATGGCATCGAGTTATGTGGGCGGTCTCAGTGGAGCGTTCATTCCGGTGAGCGAGGATCAGGGTATGGTCAATGCGGTCATGGCTAAGGCTCTTACGATCGAGAAGCTTGAAGCGATGACCTGTGTATGCTCTGTGGGCCTTGACATGATCGCTGTTCCGGGAGACACAGAGGAGACAACGATAGCCGGAATAATAGCCGATGAGATGGCGATAGGTATGGTAAACCAGAAGACTACGGCCGTAAGGCTTATCCCTGTCATCGGCAAGGGAGAGGGCGAGAATGTTGAATTCGGTGGCCTTTTGGGGCATGCCCCTATCATGCCGGTTAACAGGTATTCATGCAGTGATTTTGTAAACCGTAAGGGAAGGATACCTGCACCGATCCACTCATTTAAGAACTGATGAGATTTGCGGTAGCTTAGGTAAAATTCCACTTATTCTATTTAAGGACGACCTGCTTAGTGTATTCCGAGTGGAAGAGGGTGCCGAATTTGTTGCGGATAACTGATTCATACAGGTCTGCAGCCTGGATATCTTCATGCAGCATAAGCTTTCCCGTGTCGTCGGTTATTACACCTGTGTAGTCGGCAAGCTTACTGAGCAGCGGGATGAGAGAGTGTTCCTTAAGGGTGTGCATGAGATCGTGGGCATTCCTGTTAAGGCCTAAGATCCTTGCATAATAATGCATCTCATTTAAGTATTTATCCATATTGTCTTTCCTGATATCAAGAAGGATGTGCATTAGACAGCGGCTGATCCTTGTATAGGTCAGGTCCCTGCTCTTGATCTTTGAACAGAGGTCGTCAAAATCAAGGGCTTCCCGGTAGGTTAAGATTATACGGGAGGAGAGCTCTTCATTGATATCAAGGAAGTCTGTAAGAGCCTTTTTGCGTGCGGTTTCCCTTAAGGGGTATTGCTGGAGGGCAAGTGTATATAAGGAATGAAGCTTATAGAATAAGATCTGTGAGAAATCAGCAGACTCTATGGGAAAACGCTTACCCAGGGCAGAATTTAATATCTGAATCGCGCTTTCGGGCATCGATGAAGTCAGTTCATATAATACTTCTTTATCATAGCTTATGCCAAGCTGTGTTCTTATGGCTGTGGCTGAATAGGCGCCTGTTTCCGTATCGTGATGATCTGAAACTATTCGTTTCACAGCATAGGGCTTTATGTCGGAATGGAGCTTCAGAAGAGCTCTTATATAATAAATCCCCAGTGCATTGTTGGGGGATCTTAAAACAGAAGCATCTTCTTCGTTCATACCTGCTTCTAAGAGTGCATTCGACATGGCCATGGGATAGCTCTGGCCTTCACGTATGTATTTATGGATAGTTTCCCTGTAGTTATCATCATTTTGAAGGGTGAAGGAGGCAAGCTCTTTAAGCTTATCTATATCATCGTTTTCCGCGCCAAAGCAAAGAGAATCCACAGCACCTAACTTATCGGCAAGAGAAACTGCCCCGTATGCGTAATTTTCTATGCTGCTTAAGGAGTAGCAGAGTGGGAGTTCTATAACAAGATCAGCCCCTTCGCTTAAGGCCATTTCGGCTCTTGAATACTTGTCGATTATGGCAGGCGTTCCCCTCTGCACATAGTCTCCGGACATTATGCATATGATATAATCGGCTTCTGTAAGCTCCAAGGCTTTCCTGAGCTGGTGGGAGTGACCGTTGTGAAAGGGGTTGTATTCAGCTATTATTGCGGTGATCTTCATAAGAATCTCCTTGTTTTTTTATAAATACATTTGGTTTATAATCTTGTGTACAAAATTTTATTTGGTATAATAATTATTAGCGGAAGCTTATTCTTAGCTTCTGTATTAGATTATACCATAAAATATCACTTGGGAGAGGGTTACAAAATGGCATTTATTGATCAAATAAAAGAAAGAGCAAAACAGGATATTAAAAGGATCGTCATGCCTGAGACCAATGACAGGCGAACACTGATGGCCGCTGCGAAGGTCATCAATGAGGGAATAGCGGATATCATCTTTGTGGGCAAGGAAGAAAAGATAATGGAAGGTGCTCACTGGCTTGATATAGACCTTAACAAGGTTACTATAGTAGATCCCGAAACCACAGACAAATTCGATGCTTATGCTGAGAAGCTTTACGAGCTTAGAAAAGCAAAGGGAATGACTCTTGAAGCAGCAAAAGAAAGACTTCATGATGACTGGCTTATGTTCGGTGTAATGATGGTCAAGATGGGAGATGCAGACGGTATGGTCGCAGGTGCCTGTCATGCAACGGCTGATGTATTAAGGCCTTCACTCCAGATATTAAGAACAGCACCGGGAGTTGAGATAGTATCGGGATTTTTCATCCTTGATGTTCCGAATAAGAGCTATGGTGCCGACGGAACCTTTATCTTTGCAGACTGCGGACTCAATCAGGATCCCAATCCCGAAGAGCTTGCCTGCATAGCAAATTCATCGGCAAGAAGCTTCACAAACTTAGTAGGACAGAAGCCTGTTATTGCAATGCTTTCTCATTCCACGAAGGGATCAGCAAAGCATCCTCTTGTTGATAAGGTTGTTGAGGCTACAAGGATAGCAAAGGAAAAATATCCTTCACTTCTTATAGACGGTGAACTTCAGACAGATGCCGCACTTGTTGAATCGGTTGCAAGAGCCAAGGCTCCGGGTTCAGAGGTTGCGGGGCATGCAAATGTTCTGATCTTCCCAAATCTTGACTGCGGAAATATCGGTTATAAGCTTGTTGAGAGACTTGGCGGGGCTGATGCATTCGGACCTATGCTTCAGGGACTTGCAAGACCTGTTAACGATCTTTCGAGAGGCTGTGATGCCGAGGATATCGTCGGAGTCGTTGCCCTTACGGCAGTACAGGCGCAGCTGATCATAGACTGAGGAAGCTTTAGGACAGTGCAAGAGCGGTTTATCATAAAGAAACGACAGTCATACAGATTAACACGTGACAGCGTGAATAATAAACCCGGGAATTTGTTAAAAAATAAGTTGACAAATAAGTATATTCTAATTATACTCTTAAAGTACGTGTTTTGACGGAAGTTAAATGCTGTAAGGATATATAAAACAGAGATAAGGGAGGTGTATCAAATGTCTATATGCCCTAAAAATAAATCATCCAAGGGAAGAAGAGACCAGAGAAGAGCTAATTGGAAAATGAGTTCTCCTACACTTGTAAAGTGCAGTAAGTGCGGCGCTCTTATGGCTCCTCACAGAGTATGTAAGGCCTGTGGTTCTTATAACAAGAAAGAGATAATCCCTCAGGAAGACTGATATAGAGATGCTTTAAGCATTTCTGCTACCTGATAGCGAATAATGAGCTGTTGCAATCTGATTGTGGCAGCTTATTTTATTGTCATATAAAGGATAGTACGCCGTCGGGAGAGAGTGAATCCTTAAGGAGCAGTGAAATTTTTTATAATTGCTTTTTAGAATAATGTCTTGTATAGTTATAGCAAAAGTATATGACAGTTCAGGGTGATAAGTATGGTAAATGTGGTAGTGGATGCTATGGGCGGTGACAACGCACCCGGAGCGCCGATCGCCGGTGCACTGGATGCATTGGCAAAGAATGACAGTATAAAGGTGATCTTTGCAGGGAAGGAAGATGTTATAAACAGTGAGCTTGCAAAGTATACCTACGATAAGGACAGGGTAGAGATCTTAAATGCCGATGAGGTTATCGAAACAGGTGAACCTCCGGTAATGGCAATAAGAAAAAAGAAGGAGTCCTCGATAGTAAAGGGACTGCATTTTGTAAAAGAGGGCAAGGGCGATGCGTTTATATCATCGGGAAGCTCGGGAGCGATCCTTGTCGGAGGACAGCTCATAGTCGGAAGGATAAAGGGAGTGGAGAGACCTCCTCTTGCCCCGCTCATTCCTACGCAGAACGGGGTGGCCTGTCTTATAGACTGTGGAGCAAATGTGGATGCAAGAGCTTCACACCTTGTACAGTTTGCAAAGATGGGTTCCATTTATATGGAATATGTAATAGGTATAAAAAATCCCAAGGTTGCTATCGTCAATATAGGCGAGGAGGAGGAAAAGGGTAATCTTCTTGTCAAGGAGACATTTCCGCTTCTGAGGAACTGTCCGGATATCAACTTCATAGGAAGTATAGAGGCCAGGGATATTCCGATGGGCAAGGCTGATGTTGTTGTGTGTGAGGCCTTTGTCGGAAATGTAATCTTAAAGTTCTATGAGGGTGTGGGGATTACTCTTAAGAATGTCCTCAAAGAGGGCCTTATGTCGAATCTTAAGACAAAGATAGGGGCTTTGCTCATAAAGGATTCACTTAAGGGAACGATGAAGAAGTTTGATGCTTCGGAATATGGCGGAGCGCCTCTTCTTGGACTTAACGGCCTTGTTGTCAAGGCTCACGGAAGTGCAAAGAAAAAGGAGATATCCATAGCAGTTGAGCAGTGTGCCTTATTTAAATCACAGAATATAAATGAAAAAATCAGTGAAAGAATAAATGTACTTAACCAGGAGGGATAAGAGTATGGAATTTGAAAAGATTCAGAAGATCATTTCCGAGGTACTCAATGTTGATGTAAATGAGGTTACCCCGGAAACAAAATTTGTGGATGATCTTGGAGCGGATTCTCTTGATATCTTCCAGATCATAATGGGTATCGAGGAGGAATTTGACATCGAGATCAATACTGATGATGCAGAAAAGATAGTCACTGTCGGAGATGCTTTTGAACAGATAAAGAATGCCGTAGGATAGAGCTTTTGTGCGATCGTCAGGATAAAAAAAGATAGGTTTTAATGTCGGAGGGGCAAAGACTTTTGCCCCTTACTTAATGAATTTTTGTGAGAGCAGGAGAAAATGGAAAAGGATTGCACTAAGCTTGAGGAAAGAGCGGGATATGTTTTCAGGGACATAAAGCATCTTAAGACCGCCCTTACCCACAGTTCCTTTGTAAATGAGAATAAAAACCGCAACCTGAGTGATTATGAGAGAATGGAGTTTCTGGGGGATGCGGTCTTAGAGCTGAGTGTCAGCGAGTATCTCTATGAACATCTGCCCGATGCACATGAGGGAGAGCTGACCAAATTAAGGTCATCGCTTGTTTGCGAGCCCACACTTGCGATGTGTGCCGCAGAGATCGATCTTAAAGAATTCATAAGGCTTGGAAAGGGTGAGGAACTGACCGGAGGAAGAAACAGGGATTCCATAATCTCTGATGTTTTCGAGGCGGTGATAGGAGCCATTTACCTTGACGGCGGGATCGATGAAGCCAGGGCCTTTATAAAGAGGTTTGTCCTTGAGGATATGTATCATAAGATCGAATTTACGGATTCCAAGTCGGCGCTTCAGGAATATATACAGGAAAAGGGATATACTCTTTTTTATGAGCTGGTATCAGAATCGGGCCCTGCCCATAAAAAAGACTATATAATGGCTGCGGTAATAGACGGTGATGCGATAGCTAAAGGCCATGGAGGATCCAAGAAGGCCGCCGAGCAGGAGGCCGCATATAAGGCGCTGAAAATCCTAAGGAGCAGGAAGTGATCCTTTAAGTATGAAAAATCCCGGAGGCAGGGGGTGATCCCTAAAGTATGAAAACCCCAAGGAGCAGGGAACAGGCTTAAAGATTAAAGACGTGTGATATGATCAGGAGCAGGAAGTTTTAATGTATTTAAAAAGTATAGAGGTATATGGATTTAAGTCCTTTGCCGATAAGATCAAATTCGAATTTCATAACGGTATAACAGGTATAGTAGGACCTAACGGTTCAGGTAAGAGTAATGTTGCGGATGCCGTAAGATGGGTGCTTGGTGAGCAGAGCGCCAAGCAGTTAAGGGGAAGCAGCATGCAGGATGTCATTTTTTCCGGTACGGAAGTGAGGAAACCGATGGGTTCTGCTTATGTTGCGATAACTCTGGATAATTCCGACCACAAGCTTTCCGTTGATTATGAGGAAGTGACCGTAACAAGAAGGGTTTACAGATCCGGCGAGAGCGAATATATGATAAACGGGGTGACCTGCCGTCTTAAGGATGTCGCGGAGATGTTCTATGATACGGGTATCGGTAAGGAAGGATATTCCATTATCGGACAGGGCCAGATCGATAAGATCCTAAGCGGTAAGCCGGAGGAGAGAAGGGAGCTTTTTGATGAGGCGGCCGGTATCGTTAAATTTAAAAGAAGAAAGGCCATGTCCATAAAGAAGCTTGAGAGTGAGCAGGCAAACCTTGTGAGGGTCTCGGATATACTAAGCGAGCTCGAAAAGCAGGTGGAGCCATTGCAGAAGCAGTCAGAGACGGCAAAGGATTATCTTGCAAAAAAGGAAAAGCTTAAAAATCTGGACATCAATCTCTTCCTCTTAGATGCGATAAGGATAAAGGATCAGCTTGATGATAACGATAAAAAAGCAAAGATCGCAACTGAGGAGCTTGAACAGAACAGAAATAAGCACGATGAGAGCAAGAAGGAGTTCGAGGAGCTTACAGAGAAAATAAGGGAGCTTGAGGAGGAGATCAATAATAAGAGGGAAAACCTTTCAAAGTCAAGCCTTTTAAAGGAAAAGCTTGAGAGCGAGATCAAGCTTTCAAAGGAGAAGATAAACTCCTCAAAGAGCAATATAGAGCTCTATGCAAGCCAGAAAAAGTCAAGCGAGGACAGACTTGAGCTTCAGAAGAGTGAGCAGGTAAAGCTCCTTGAAAAGAAGGGCGAGATCGACGCAAAGCTTTTAGAGATCACAAAGGACAATGAGGAGAAGAAGGCTGTCCTTTTAGAAGTACAGAAAAAGATCGAACAGCTGAATGACAGCATAAGGAAGGATAATGATGAGGTTATCCGGATCGTCAGGGAAAGGGCCGATGTGCAGGCTGATATAAGCCGTTTTGACACGATGCTTGAGCAGGCAAGGATCAGGAAGGCTGATATACAGTCTAAGCTCATAATGGCCAAATCCGAGGAAAAGGAGTACGAGGATAATCTTAAGAACTTAAATGATGAGCTTTCTGCCATCAATGATAAATTAAGGGATGTTGATGAGGAGATAGAGACAAAGGAGAAAAGCCTTCTTGACTTTAAGCATACGCTTGAGACCAAGGACAGTGAGCTTCAGGCTGCGCAGCTCAATTACCACAGACAGAAGTCCAAGCTTGATACTCTTAAAAATATCGCCGAGCGTTATGAGGGCTATGGCGGCAGTATCAAGAGCGTAATGGAGAAAAAGGGACAGTTTGGGAAAAAGATAATCGGAGTTGTCGCAGATGTCCTAAAGGTTGACAAAAAGTACGAGACCGCGATTGAAACTGCGCTTGGCGGAAACATCCAGAACATAATCACAGAGGATGATGACACTGCAAAAAAGATGATACGCCACCTTAAGGAAACAAAGGGCGGACGAGCAACCTTTATGCCGCTTACAAGCGTTAAGAGCCGGGGAGAATATAAGAAGAGAGAAGTGAGAAATGAGCAGGGCTTTCTCGGGATCGCTTCTGAGCTTGTAAATGCCGATGCCAGATACGATGATGTGATTAGCCAGCTCCTTGGCGAGATAGTAGTCTGTGATACCTATGACAACGCAAGGAATATGGAAAAAAAGTACGACAGACTTTTGAGAGTCGTTACTCTTGAGGGAGAATACTTTACTCCCGGAGGTGCGGTTGCCGGCGGTTCCTTCAGAAATGCCTCAAATCTTCTCGGAAGGAACAGGGAGATAGATGAGCTTGAGGAGAGCATCAGGAATGCTTTTAATAAGACGGAAGAGATACAGGGAGAGATAGAAGCTGCCAAGGCTTCCAGAAAGGTTGTCAGGGAAGAGATAGAGAACCTTAAGGAAAAACAGCAGGAGCTTTCTCTTGAGTTAAATACCGTCAATATGAATATAGAGAGTACCCTTAAAAAGAAAGAGGAATATACCGAGGGGTATGCCGAGCTCAACAGTATGAACAGCTCGCTTGAAAAGGAGCTTACAGATATCGAGCAGGGAAAAAACGATACGAAATTCAAGATCGAGGATTCGGAAAAGAGAGAGAAGGAGCTTAATGAGGAGATCGCTGAATTCGGGAAGGAGCTCAATAAGTTAAGGGATGAGGAAAACATCCATGTTTTGAATTCCGCGGATATGGACATGAAGGTTTCGGCCCTTGAGAGGGATGCCGAACATGCCGGTGTCGATGTGGACAGGGTAAACGCTGAGATAGAGCGTCTTAACGAAGAGATAAACGGTATCGATGACAAGGTAAAAAGCGAGAAGGAGAGTATCCTTGCCAGAGAGAATGATATAGCAGAGATAGAAAAGACCATACTTGCTTCAAAGGAAAACAATGACGGAAGCGAGGATGAGATAAAGGCTCTTGTTGAGAAAAAGGGAGAGCTTAGCGGAAAGCAGAATGACTATTTCAGGCTTTCGGAGGAACTTCAGGAAAGGATATCCTCTCTTGATAAGGAGGTCTACAGACTGAGCACGCAGAAGGAGCGTCTGGAAGAGGAACAGGGAAAACAGATCGATTATATGTGGGCCGAGTATGAGATCACACTTTCGAGAGCCTCTGAATTCAGGGATGAGAGCCTGTCTAATGCCGGAAGTATAAAGAGGAATATCTCAGAGCTTAAGAACCAGATAAGAGAGCTTGGGGATGTCAATGTAAATGCCATTGAGCAGTACAGGGAGGTAATGGAAAGATATACCTTCCTGAAGGGACAGCATGATGATCTGACAGAGGCTAAGGCAGCCCTTGAAAAGATAATCGAGGATCTTGATACCGCAATGAGGGAGCAGTTCTCGGTCAAGTTCTCAGAGATCGCCGGGGAGTTTGACAAGGTATTCAAGGAGCTTTTCGGCGGAGGAAAGGGTACGCTTGAGCTGTCGGAGGATGAGGATATCCTTGAGGCAGGGATAAAGATAATCGCGCAACCTCCCGGGAAGAAGCTACAGAACATGATGCAGCTCTCAGGTGGTGAAAAGGCACTCACAGCGATCGCTCTTTTGTTTGCGATACAGAACCTTAAGCCTTCACCCTTCTGTCTGCTTGACGAGATAGAAGCAGCACTTGATGAGTCGAATGTAGGAAGATTTGCGGGATACTTAAACAAGCTTACGAACCACACCCAGTTCATAGTGATAACCCACAGAAGAGGCACCATGGAAAAGGCCGACAGACTTTACGGTATCACGATGCAGGAAAAGGGAGTCTCGGCTCTTGTATCTGTCTCACTGATAGATAAGGATCTCGATGATTAAGGTTTATAGGGATGAATGAGAGACAGGTATTAACGGAAGAAGAATTTATGACTGAGGATTAAAAATGGAAGAAAATCTGATCAATGAAGAGATAAACGAGGAAGAGATAACTGAGGAAGAGGTAAAAGAGGAAGAAATAAAAGAGGAAGATATCAAAGAGGAGAAGAAAGGCGGTTTTTTCAGACGCCTTGTAAAGGGCCTTACTAAGACAAGGGATTCGATAGTCGGCGGATTTGAGGACCTTTTTACCGCATCCGAGATAGATGAGGATTTTTATGATGAGATAGAAGAGATCCTTATAATGAGCGATGCGGGAATGGAAGCCTCAGAGGAGATAATAGAGGAATTAAAGGAAAGGGTTAAGCAAAGACACGTCAAAAAGACGGATGAGTGCCGTGAGCTTTTAAAGGAAGTCATGACAGAGAGCCTTATGAAGAACCCTCCCGATTATCCCTATGAGGAAAAGAGATCGGTCATTCTCGTCGTAGGTGTCAACGGAGCAGGCAAGACTACGACAGTCGGAAAGCTGGCCCTTAAGCTTAAGGATCAGGGAAAAAAGACCATGATAGTTGCGGCCGATACCTTCAGGGCGGCGGCCGTGGAGCAGCTTAATGTATGGGCGGACAGAGCCGGGGTCGATTTTATAAAGTGTAATGAAGGCCAGGATCCGGCAAGCGTTGTCTATGACGCGATGCAGGCCGCAAAGGCAAGGAATACGGATGCTGTGATCTGCGATACTGCGGGAAGGCTTCATAATAAGAAGAATCTCATGAACGAGCTTGAAAAGATAACGAGGATAATAAACAGGGAGCATCCGGATGCCTATGTGGAGACTCTTTTAGTGCTTGACGGAGCGACCGGGCAAAACGCGATCTCCCAGGCCAGGGAATTCTTAAATGCCTCAAAGGTTACGGGTGTTGTTATCACAAAGCTTGACGGAACGGCCAAGGGCGGGATCGCTTTTGCCATACAGAATTCGCTCTCGATACCTGTTAAATACATAGGTGTCGGGGAAGCGATAGATGACCTGCAGAAATTTGACGCCAAGGATTTTGTGGACGCATTATTTGATAAATCAACGGAGGAAGAAGATGTTAACGCTTGACAGCTTTGAAGAAGCAAGTGAAATAGTAAAAAAGGTGACTCTCGAGACCAAGCTCATATACAGTGCATATCTGAGTGAACAGACGGGAAACAGAGTATATTTAAAACCCGAAAATATGCAGATGACAGGGGCTTATAAGCTAAGGGGAGCATATTACAAGGCAAGTACCCTTACCGAGGAGGAGAGAGCTGCGGGTGTTATCACGGCATCTGCGGGAAACCATGCCCAGGGCGTTGCCTATGCTGCCAGGGAATTCAATATGAAGGCCGTCATAGTCATGCCGACTACCACACCGCTCATAAAGGTCAACCGCACCAAGAGCTATGGGGCGGAGGTCGTTTTGTACGGAGATGTATATGACGATGCCTATAATAAGGCTGTAGAGCTTGCTGAGCAGGAGGGATATACCTTTATCCATCCCTTTGATGATGAGGCTGTGGCTACCGGACAGGGAACCATAGCGATGGAGATATTTAAGGAGCTTCCGCTTGTTGACTATATCTTAGTCCCGATAGGGGGAGGCGGACTCGCAACAGGAGTATCTACACTTGCAAAGCTTTTGAACCCCAAGATAAAGGTCATAGGTGTTGAACCTGTAGGGGCAGCATGTATGAGCGAATCCCTAAAGGCCGGAAAGGTCATTACCTTAAAGAGTGTGAACACCATAGCAGACGGAACTGCGGTGAAGACACCCGGAAAGAAGATATTTCCGTATATCAAGGACAATATAGATGCGATAATCACCGTTCCCGATGAGGATATCATAGTTTCCTTCCTCGACATGGTGGAAAATCACAAGATGATAGTCGAGAATTCCGGACTTCTTACCGTTGCGGCGATAAAGCAGCTCGATGTAAAGGATAAAAAGATAGTTGCTATCCTAAGCGGAGGAAACATGGATGTCATAACAATGTCTTCAGTAGTCCAGCAGGGACTTATAATGAGAGACAGGATATTTACAGTTTCGGTTCTTCTTCCCGATAAGCCGGGTGAGCTTTCGGCTGTGGCGGATACTATAGCAAAGCAGGACGGAAATGTCATAAAGCTTGAGCATAACCAGTTTGTATCAACTAACAGAAATGCCGCTGTTGAGTTAAGGATCACCCTTGAAGCCTTTGGAACTGAGCATAAGAATCTTATCATGCAGGCGCTTGAAAAGGGCGGCTACAGGCCTAAGATCGTAAGGACTTCGATCTGACTGATCAGGAGATTTAAGGGGTGTCAAGATTTTTTACTTGACACCCTTATTTTTATGAGTTATAGTATTGTTCGTGTCTGTGGGGTAATAGGCTATGGAAAAGATAGTAAAACAGAGTCTTTTATATGATTTTTACGGTGAGCTTCTGACAAAACATCAGAGAAAGATATACGAGGATGCGGTTTTTAACGACATGTCTCTTTCGGAGCTTTCGGAAAACTATAATATAACAAGACAGGGAGCCCACGATATCATAAAAAGGTGCGATAAGGCACTTGAGCTCTATGAGGATAAGCTTAAGCTCCTTGAGAAGACAGAGGCGATCAGGGAGAAGGCAGAGGATATACTTAAGGCAGCATCGGCAGACGGTGCAAAGGCTTCCCTGAATAATGATAAGATAAGTAAACTCGCAGAGGAGATACTTGATCTGATAGGCTGATCAAGGTATTGAATATTCTGCGATACGGAGAACTTCAGATGGCATTTGAGAGTCTTACAGAGAAACTTCAGAATGTATTTAAAAGCCTGAAAAGCAAGGGCAGGCTTACGGAAGCAGATGTAAAGACCGCGCTTAAGGAGGTGAAGCTTGCGCTCCTTGAAGCAGATGTGAATTTTAAGGTTGTAAAGCAGTTTATAAGATCCGTTGAGGAGAGAGCCGTTGGCCAGGATGTGATGAACGGTCTTAATCCGGGACAGATGGTTATTAAGATCGTAAACGAGGAAATGATAAACCTCATGGGATCTGAGACCTGTGAGCTTGAATTCCAGCCCGGCAAGGCGATCACGGTTATCATGATGTGCGGACTTCAGGGTGCAGGTAAGACAACTACCGCCGCAAAGATAGCGGGAAAGCTTAAACTCAAGGGTAAGAAATGTCTCCTTGTGGGTTGTGATATATACAGACCGGCTGCAATTAAGCAGTTAGAGATAAACGCGAGTAAGCAGGAAGTTGATATGTTTTCCATGGGGGATTCCCATAAGGCTTCGGATATAGCGGCAGCGGCAATGGCTCACGCCGAAAAGAACGGGCACAACATCGTCATAATCGATACTGCGGGACGTCTGCAGATAGATGATGATATGATGAAGGAGCTTACAGATATCAAGGAAAGAGTGAATGTTCACCAGACACTTCTTGTGGTTGATGCAATGACCGGTCAGGAGGCTGTTAATGTAGCCGACACCTTTAACAAAAAGGTTGGGATCGACGGGGTCATCCTATCAAAGATGGATGGTGACGCAAGAGGCGGTGCAGCTCTTTCCATAAAGGCAGTTACCGATAAGCCCATAATCTATGTGGGCATGGGTGAGAAGCTTTCGGATCTTGAGCAGTTCCATCCCGACAGGATGGCAAACAGGATACTCGGTATGGGAGATGTCCTTACCCTTATAGAGAAGGCCCAGGAAAACCTTGATATCGACGAGGACAGGGATAAGGAGACCTTAAGAAAGCTTAAAAAGGGTAAGTTCGATTTTGAGGACTACTTAGAGAGCATGAACCAGATGAAAAAGATGGGAGGGCTTTCAAGCATACTCGGTATGATGCCGGGGATGGGTATGGGAGGTCTTAAGGCAGGAGATATAGAATCCCAGATCGATGATAAGAAGCTCTCAAGAGTAGAGGCTATCATCCTTTCGATGACTAAGGAAGAGAGACATGATCCTTCGCTCCTTAATCCTTCAAGAAAGCACAGGATAGCAAAGGGAGCAGGAGTCGATATCGCAGAGGTCAACAGATTTATCAAGCAGTTTGAACAGTCAAAGAAGATGATGAAGCAGCTCCCGGGAATGATGGGAGGTTTCGGTGGTAAAAAGGGTAGGTTTAAATTGCCTTTTTAACATATAGATCAAATCAAACAATTATTATTTGGAGGTAATCATTAATGGTAAAGATCAGATTAAGAAGAATGGGTAAGAAAAAGTCACCTTTCTACAGGGTTATCGTTGCAGATGCAAGATCACCCCGTGATGGAAGATGCATAGAGGAGATCGGAACTTACGATCCCAGAACAGAGCCTGCTACTGTTAAGATCGATGAAGAGCTTGCAAAGAAGTGGCTTTGTTCAGGAGCAAAGCCGACAGATATCGTAGCTAAGCTTTTTAAACAGGCAGGTATTGAAAAATAAGAGGACGGAGGGCAGAGATGAAGGAACTGGTAGAGGTAATAGCAAAATCTCTGGTTGATCATCCTGAAGAAGTTAATGTGACCGAAAAAGAGGATTCAAGAACTATCATCGTAGAACTCAGAGTCGCGCAGTCCGATATGGGCAAGGTCATAGGTAAACAGGGAAGGATAGCAAAGGCTATACGTTCCGTTGTAAAAGCAGCCTCTTCAAAGGAAAGCAGAAAGGTCATTGTGGATATAGTACAGGATTGATCTGTGGTTTAACTGGTTTTGCAATTTTAGGATAAGCAGTTATTTTGTTTTTGATCATTTTGGAATCATTTAGTAAGTTAATTTTGATCTTATTATAGGGCACCTTAGGGGTGTCCTATATGCGTAAAAAGGAAAATTACAGTTTATGGAAGATTTATTACAGGTCGGTGTCATTTCATCCTCTCACGGAGTGAAGGGTGAGGTAAAGGTGTTTCCTACAACAGATGATAAGGGAAGATTTAAGAAGCTTAAGTATGTGCTGGCCGATTTTAAGGATGGCATGAAGAAGAGGGAGATAGAATCCGTTAAGTTTTTTAAGCAGATGGTCATCCTTAAGTTTAAGGATATAAATGACAGAGATGCCGCAGACAGATTAAGAGGAATAAGCCTTCTTGTTGACAGGGAAAATGCAGTGGAGCTTGAAGAGGATGAATATTTTATAGCAGATCTTATCGGGATGAATGTATATGACGATCATGATAAGGAGATCGGAGAGCTTTACGATGTACTGTCAACGGGTGCAAATGATGTCTATGTCGTAAGAAAAAAAGACGGGAAGGAAATCTTACTTCCGGCCATAAAGGAATGTATTCTCTCGATCGATGTAAGGAGCATGAGAATGCAGGTTAAGATCCCGGAGGGACTTGAGGAATGAATTTTCATATAATGACACTTTTTCCCGAGATGGTGGATGCAGCCCTTAATACGAGCATAATAGGAAGAGCGGTGCAAAAAGGCCTTATAGGAATAGATACGGTCAATATAAGAGATTATGCTTTTAACAAACACAACAAGGTCGATGATTATACCTACGGCGGCGGCGCCGGAATGCTTATGCAGGCAGAGCCCGTGTACCAGACCTACAAAGCAATTTCCGAGAAAATACAAGCAGCTCTTGATAAAGGAAATTGTTTAAACTATAATGAAAGTAATACACTGAACGGACAGGAAAAAGACAGCTTAAACAGAAAAAAAGCAAGGTGTATATACCTCACTCCACAGGGGAGAGTATTTAATGAAGAGCTTGCAAGGGAGCTGTCAAAGGAGGAAGAACTCATCCTTTTATGCGGTCATTATGAGGGTATCGATGAAAGGGTACTTGAAGAGATAGTTACCGATAATATCTCGATAGGCGATTATGTACTGACAGGTGGAGAGCTGCCTGCGATGATACTGGTTGACGCAATTTCGAGACTTGTTCCGGGTGTGCTGAATAATGAGGATTCCTGTGAATATGAATCTTTTTATGACGGGCTGTTAGAATATCCGCAGTATTCAAGACCCGAGATATGGCACGAAAAGGAGGTTCCCGAGGTCCTGTTATCGGGACACCATGAAAATGTGGAAAAGTGGAGGAGAGAGCAGTCAGTGATAAGGACGAGGGAAAGACGTCCGGATATGTGGGAGAGATACAAAAACGAACGTTTTTGATGTTATAGGATCGTTTGATTTAAGAAACTGTTTTGATCGATAATAAATATCAGCAGGAGTTTTAGATGGGCAAGGAAGGTTATAACGAAGCAAATCTTTTGAAGGCATTATTGTCCGCAGAAAACCTTAAGGTGTTCTGGAAGGACAGGGAGAGGAGATTTGTTGGCGCAAATAAAAGTTTTTTGGATTATTATGGCTTTGCATCGGAGAATGTCATTCTTGGGAAGACGGATGAAAACATGGGATGGCATGTGGATCCCGTTCCATACAGAAATGATGAGAACAGGGTCCTTCATGAAGGCAAGGTAATAAGCCAGAGCAGGGGAACCTGTATAATCCGGGGAGAGCTCAGAATAATAGAAGCGACCAAGATGCCAATATATGATGACGATAATAATATTGTGGGTCTGGTCGGTTATTTTATGGATATTACCGATAATGACATGGAAATAGAAAGGTTCAGGACTGTTTCGTATACCGATGAGCTTACCGGGATCCCCAACCGAAATGCGTTTTACGATGAAGTACAGAAATATGTCAGTTCTTTTGACAAGTATGAAACTGATTTTGTAATGCTCTATATCAATATAGATAATATGGATAATGCGGTGGATGATTTCGGCCGGGAATTCGGTCACAGGATGCTGAGATCAGTTTCCGAAGAGCTTCAGAATATGCTTGGGAATGATTCACTTATATTCAGCTTTGGAGGCTCGGAGTTTGTGATACTTCATCAGGTTCCGGATGATGATATAGCATCCCTTAGTGATTCCGCATGGACCATTGAAGAGAAGGTAAGATCACTTCTCACATCGGTCCATATCTACGAGGATCATTCTTACTGTCCGGGTGTTTCGATCGGGTTTTCGTCATATTCGGGAACAAAGAGCATTGAGAAAATGCTGGTAAGCGCCCAAAAAGACATGCATCATGAAAGAAAATACAACAACTGAAAGCAGTCAGTCAAAAAACAGGGTTTTATTTGACAGAAGATCCCTGGTCTTACTCATTGTTCCGCTCCTTGGAGAACAGTTTTTAAATATAAGCCTCGGACTGTTTGATTCTGTTATGGTATCATCCTGCGGAGAAGCTGCGGTATCGGGAGTTTCACTCGTTGATTCGGTCTCGGTACTTATAATACAGGTGCTTTCCGCACTTGCAACGGGAGGCGCGGTAATATGCAGCCAGTACATCGGACAGCGGCATCATACGCACGCAAAAAGGGCCGCAGGTCAGCTGATGCTGGTACTAATGGCAGGATCGGTATCTTTGATGATATTGGTCTTGTTTTCTTATCGATCTTTACTGAGGCTTATCTTCGGATCGATCGAAGCAGATGTTATGGAAAGTGCCATGACATATTTCTGGATATCTGCTCTGTCATATCCTTTCCTCGGACTTTATAATGCAGTTGCGGCTCTCTTCAGGAGTCAGGGCAACAGCAGGATAAGCCTTCTTGCCAGCTTCATAATGAATATATGCAATATTACGGGCAACGCCCTTCTTATCTTTGTCTTTAAGATGGGAGTGGCCGGAGCGGCTATAGCAACTCTTTTATCAAGAGTCATTGCGGCGCTTTCCGTTTTCATCCTTCTGCAGAAGAAGAATCCCATGCTTTCGCTCACCTCAAAGACCTTCTTTACGGTAGATAAGAAGATGATAAAAAGAATACTTTATATCGGTATTCCGAGCGGAGTGGAAAACGGAATGTTTCAGATAGGAAAGCTCATGCTTTCGAGTATGATCTCGGGGTTTGGAACGGTAGCGATAACCGCAAACGCGGTTGCGGGGAATGTCGCCGGCGTGTTCAATGTGCCGGGTTCTGCCATGGGACAGGCTATGCTCACCGTTATAGGACAGTCCATAGGGTATGGGGATGAGGAGCAGACAAGAAGATACGGAAGGATACTTCACAGGATAGCGATTTGTGCTGTCTTTGCTTCGGAAATATGCCAGATCCTTTTGAGGCATCCGATCTTAAATGCATATAATCTTTCGCCTGCCACCTATCGGGAAACCGACAGGCTGCTTTTGTCAGCTGCGGTATTTGCGATGTTCTTCTGGGCTGAAAGCTTTGCAACTCCCAATATGCTCCGTGCAGCCGGTGCCGCCAACTTCACCATGATAGTCAGCACGGCTTCGATGTGGATATTCAGGATAGGGAGTGCCATCATACTTGCCAAGGTATTCAACCTGGGCGTGTTCGGAGTCTGGATGGGAATGTATATCGACTGGATATTCAGAAGCATCGTATTCTTTACTGTCTATGTCAGGGGAAAATGGGCTTCAAGAAAACCCGTCGCCATGTAATATTGATAAGAGGCGGTCAGGGCAGAGGGTTGTGCGTGATACAAAATTAACATTAGTGTTCTGTGTGTATTAAGGAGGGAAAGATGAATCAGAATATTTACAAAAGAAACGAACTTCTGGCAAAGAAGGTGATAGCCGGGATCAATTCAAGGAATATGACCGGTTATTATGCAGAGAGTAAGGAGAAGGCGCTTGAGATCGCACTTTCACTTATCCCAAAGGGATGTACAATCACCCATGGAGGATGCGCATCGGCAGAGGAAATAGGCCTTGAAGAGGTCATAAGCTCAGGGGATTATCATTATATGGACAGACATAAGGAAGAGGATAAGAGAAAGGCTGAGCTGTTCGCTTATGATTGTGATGTTTATATAGCAAGTGCCAATGCGATGACGGAGGACGGTATCATAGTAAACATAGACGGAAATGCGAACAGGGTATCGGCCATTGCTTACGGTCCGAGGAAGGTGATCTTTATAGTGGGAATGAACAAGGTTGCAAAGGATCTTGATGCGGCAATGAAAAGAGCGAGAAATACCGCTGCTCCCATAAATGCCCAGAGATTTGATCTTGATACCCCCTGCTGTAAAACAGGGTCATGTATGGACTGTAAGTCACCTGAGAGTATCTGCTGCCAGTTTTTGATCACAAGAATTTCACGACATAAAGACAGGATTCATGTTATAATGGTCAATGACGAGCTCGGTTTCTGATAAAGGAGCGGAAAATATGATGAAGACGGCTGAGCCGTTTTTATAAATATTTAAGAGGAGGAATTATTTTTATGGCAGTTAATCGTTTTGTATTGAATGGTATTTCTTACCATGGTCATGGGGCTATCAATGAGATCCCCGGGATCATAGCTTCGAAGGGCTTTAAGAAGGCCTTTGTCGCATCGGATCCCGATCTTGTAAAGTTTGGTGTAACAGCAAAGATCACTGACCTTCTTGAAAAGAATGGTATCGCTTATGAGCTTTATTCCGATATCAAGCCCAATCCCACCATTGAAAATGTTCAGCATGGTGTAGAGGCTTACAAGGCATCGGGAGCGGACTTTATGATCACGATAGGCGGAGGCTCTTCGATGGATACAGGTAAGGGAATCGGTATCGTTATCAATAACCCTGAATTTGCCGATATCCGTTCACTTGAGGGTGTTGCTCCAACTAAGAAGCGTACTGTATTTACGATAGCAGTTCCCACAACAGGCGGTACGGGAGCTGAATCAACCATAAATTACGTTATCACAGACGTTGAAAAGAAACGTAAATTTGTCTGCGTGGACCCTAACGATATACCTGATATCGCAGTTGTAGATCCCGATATGATGTCTTCAATGCCTAAGGGACTTACAGCTTCTACAGGTATGGATGCTCTTACACATGCTATCGAGGGTTATACAACAGCTGCTGCATGGGAGCTTTCAGACTGTCTTAACCTTGAGGCCATAAAGCTGATCGGCGCCAATTTAAGAAAGGCAGTAGATAATGATCCCGACGGACGTGAGGGAATGGCTCTCGCACAATATGTAACAGCTATGGCATATTCGAATGTAGGACTTGGGATCGCACATTCAATGGCTCATACTCTTGGCGCTGTCTATGACACACCTCATGGAGTAGCCTGTGCTATGATGCTTCCCATAGTTATGGAGTTCAATGCAGAGGCAACGGGAGATAAGTATAAGAATATCGCCGAGGCTCTCGGAACGGATACAGAGGGAATGGATCAGGCTGCATATCGTAAGGCAGCGGTAGATGCTGTCCGCCAGCTTTCCGTTGATGTCGGGATCCCCACAAAGCTTGAGAAGTTAAAGGAAGAGGATCTTGATTTCCTTTGCGAGTCCGCAGCCGCAGATGCATGCGCACCCGGTAATCCCAGGCCTGCAAGTCTTGAAGAGTTCAGAGAGATGTTTAAGAAACTCATGTAAGAAGGAGAGAATATGTACATCGCATCAGAAAAAAGATATGAAAAGATGAAGTATAATTATACCGGAAGAAGCGGACTTAGGCTTCCAGCCATTTCACTGGGGTTATGGCATAATTTCGGAGATACCGCAAATATCGAGAGGATGAAGGAGATCTGCTTTACCGCTTTTGATAATGGTATCACCCATTTTGATCTTGCCAACAATTACGGCCCCAAGGAGGGAGCGGCAGAGATCAATTTCGGAAGGATCTTAAAGGAGGATATGCTTCCTTATCGTGATGAGATGATAATCAGCACCAAGGCCGGATACTATATGTGGCCGGGACCTTATGGCGATTTCGGAAGCCGTAAATACCTTATCGCCAGCCTCGATCAGAGTCTTAAACGTATGGGACTTGATTATGTTGATATTTTCTATCATCACAGGATGGATCCCAATACACCGTTAGAGGAGACAATGGGTGCCCTTGCAACAGCAGTCAGATCCGGAAAGGCTCTTTATGTGGGACTTAGCAATTACGATGGAGAGAACCTTAAGAAGGCAACAGCTATCCTTGAAGAGTTAAGGGTTCCCTTTATTATCAACCAGAACAGATATAATATCTTTGACAGGACTATTGAAAAGAATGGCCTGAAGGAGACATCTGCGGTTCTTAAAAGAGGGATAATAGCTTTCTCACCCCTTGCCCAGGGCCTGTTATCCGACAGATACCTAAACGGTATCCCCGAGGACAGCCGTGTCAGGACAGACGGAAGGTTCCTTAATGAGAGCGGGATCACCGAGGAGACGATCGGAAAAATAAGGAAGCTCAATGATATTGCTTCAAAGAGAGGACAGACACTTGCTGAAATGGCACTTGCCTGGATATTAAAGGATGGTGTCGTAACGAGCGTCCTTGCCGGTTCATCAAGACCTTCTCAGATAATTGATAATATAAAAGCCATAGAGAATACCACGTTCTCAGAGGATGAGATAAAGGCGATCGATGAGGCAAGTCTGTAAGAGACACCTCATGTGATGAAGGTGAGAGGCAACCTTAAAATCATTGACAAGAACAGGAAAGATCTGTAAAATAAAAAACGGTCGGAGCACTGAGTCATAGCTTCGTGCTTCGACTGTTATATGCAGGATTAGTACATCGGTAGTATGCAAGCTTCCCAAGCTTGAGAGGCGGGTCCGACTCCCGTATCCTGCTTAAGGATCCGGGAAATCCGGATCTTTTTTTATTGAAAAATTCAGAAATTCAGATAAACTCTGTCATCGTATGGTCAGACTCTCGTAGTACCTTCCGCCGGTAGCATCTTTGTGCAGATCAAATACACAGGCTGCAACAGACTGTACGTTCCGGAAGTTAACGGGGTCACTCAGATCTATGGGGATATGAAGGAAAACGTCACAGAAGAGAGTAGCGGTAAGTCTTATATCCAGTGTGTTAAGGTCATGGACACATTTCTTTGCTGCGATATTTCCCAAAAGTCCAAAGGATCCTTTTATCTCGGCCTTGGGATTACTAAGTGCGTTTAGCTGTGCGCTTATGAGATAATCCTCGAATTTGTCAAAGGCGGCCTTTGTTTCCTTCTCCGGAAGGATATTATTGAGTACGAGCATAGCCAAATTAAATTTATAATATACATAAATATTTATGATAAGATGCTCTGCATCGGGAGAATTATAGATAAGGTTCTGTTGGGAGAGTATCCTGTTCATAAAAGTGATACCGGCTTCAACCAGCGAATCGGTAAGGCTTGTTTCGTCTTTTTTGTTTCCCTTCTTCCTGCCGACGGCCTTTACAGCCTTATTATAAAGGCTTAAGTCATCGGTCATGTTCCGGTAGGGAGCTATTTCTTCAAATTCATCGACGAGCATATAGATACGGTTATACAGCTCTTCAAGGGATGTCTTTTTCTTTTCCCTGCGCCCCTCATAGAATTCCATCTTTTCTTCGAATTCGTCAAATTCCCTGTTCTTAAGTTCTTCGGATGCAACATCGATATCAAATATTTCGTTGACCAACTGGGCATCTGAAAGCATTACGGTATTTTTGGTGCCGTTCATAAGGCTTTTTATATCGCTTGATGCTTTTAAAGAACTGAAAAGATTAAAACCCATGTTTGCTCCTTCCGGATGGTCATCAGAAAACCGTAAGACATTTTAATATATTCTATCTTATATTTCTCCCGCTAAAAAGTCAAATGCTACAGCCCATTAACTTTGATAAAAATTTAAAATAATAAAATTATTTTTGACCCAATGGTAAGATTGGTCGTATAATAGTTTAAAAGCAACACGGATGTTGCCAAAATCTTAAGTTAAGGAGGAAAACAAATGGGAGCAAGTCTTAATGACAATGATCTTAATCAGGTAAACGGAGGAGCAACAGTAACACCTTACGGAAATATCATCAATGATGATGGAAGTGTTACAATGACAGATAAAACAGGTGCAGTACATACCTTCAGTAAGAGTGAGTGGGAAAAGCTTAAAAATTATTATTCCTATACAGGAGAAGCTGAGCGTTATATCAAAGATGTAAATATTCCGGATTTAGTGAAGTATCTTTACAATAACTGAGCGATCTTTGACAGAGGGTATTCCCGGGGCGTAAGGTCCCGGGAATTTTTTATTGAACTCAGTCGGATAAATCCCCCACATCCAGGTTCCTGCGCAGGTGGGGGTTATGACAAACGCGAGTCCTGATATACCCGGATCATCATATCCTGACTCCTTTGCTCTATACAAATCCCTGTGGTAATTGACCTTTATATGTGATATTTTAGATATGTAGGGTTTTTTGTGTTTTACATGGGTGATTTTATGAGGTATCCATATGGGAGTGAAGATAAAGGAATGGCTTGGTATTAACAAAAATACACCATATGTTTCACATTATCTTGAGGAGGCCAATATAAAGGCCAGCATCTATATGGCAGTAGTTGTCATTATGCTGGAGCTCTTTATGATCCTCAGGACACTGGTCAAATATGTGATCTTAGGTGATGAATCCAAGGATCTTCACTGGGTCATTACACATTTCTCATCGTATTTTATTCTTATAACAGCAGCGATCGTCCTTCTGATAGTTTCGGTGGATTATATCAGAAAGAAGATAAGCAGCGGCGTCCATGCTTATGCCGTCATTCTGGCATTTGCGGCAATAAGTCTAAGCTTTGGGATGTATATCGCTTCGGTCGACTATACCAACGGGAATCAGGTGCTGACATTTATCGGTATGGAGCTCTATATCATCGCTCTTATCAGCTGGCGCCCCATAGTATCCTTTGTTCTTTCTTCGTCCACCTTTATAGTCTTTCGGATTATCTGTCAAAAAGCGGCCGGGAAGGAATTTTCGGAAGGGGACAGGATCAACTATTTTATTTTCTGGCTGTTTATGCTCATGGTAAGCGTAAGTCTCTATCATCAGAGAAGGAGTGCGGCTCTTAAGGACGAAAAGCTTTTAGATGCAAATAAGGTGCTCGAGAAGCTCTCTGTGGAGGATGAACTGACAGGGATCAAGAACGTGAAGTACTTTCTTGAAAATATCGAAAAGATCCTTTCGGATCCTTCGGTCAGACTATCCGATAAGATCTTTCTTTTCATGGATGTCGAGAATTTCAAGGCATACAATAATCAGTACGGATTTCACAACGGCAATAAGTATCTGAAGGATCTTGCCCTGAAGCTTGAGGAGATATTTGAGGATTCGCTTGTTACGAGGCAGTCGGATGATCATTTCATGGTTTTTACGGACAGGAAAAATGTTTTCAGAAGGATAGAAGAGGTAAAAAAACACATTGCCGAAAATCAGAGGGATATCAAGCAGGGGCTGAAGGTCGGAGGATATATACCACCGGAAAGGAAGCTGGATCCAAGACTCGGATGTGACAGAGCAAGATATGCCTGCAGTATCATAAAGAGTTCGCGTGACAGGGATTATCTTGAATACGATGAGAAGATGCATGAGAGCTTTACCAAAAGGCAATATATCGTAAATAATATAGATAATGCGGTAAATGAGGGATGGATAAGGGTGTTCTACCAGCCCATAATCCGGACAGAGAGCGGTAAAGTATGCGAATTTGAGGCGTTGGCAAGATGGATAGATCCAAAATACGGTTTTCTTTCACCGGCAGACTTTATTCCGGTACTTGAATCCATGAGACAGATAGACAAGCTTGACAGATGTATTTTTGAAACAGTCTGTAATGATATCGACAGGATCAGGGAGATGGGCAAAAAGGTATTACCGGTTTCCATAAATATCTCAAGGCTCGATTTTGAACTAATGGATACAGTGGAGATGCTCGAAGAGGGGACATCAAGACACAATATCCCAAGGGAGTGTATTCATTTGGAGATCACAGAAAGCGCGTTAAATGAAGATGTTACGTCTTTGGATAATGCGGTATTAAGGCTCAGTGATAAGGGCTTTAATCTCTGGCTTGATGACTTCGGAGCGGGTTATTCATCGCTTAATGTACTGAAGGATTACAGCTTTAACGTTGTAAAGCTGGATATGAAATTCCTTACAAATTTCAATGAAAGACCAAAGGCAAAGATCATCATCAGGAATATAATCAAGCTGGCAGAGGACCTTGAGATGACGACCCTTACAGAAGGAGTTGAGACCGAGGAACAGGCGGTCTTTCTAAGGGAGATCGGATGTGAAAAGATGCAGGGGTATCTGTTCGGAAAGCCGATGGCATTCGACAACATGGTCAAAAATATAAGTGACGGAACCTATGCGGTCTAGGACAGATACCACCCTATAGGACAGATATTATCCGGAAACCTTTTCAAAATCCGAAGCGGGATGCTTGCAAACGGGGCAGATGAAATCCTCGGGAAGTTCTTCTCCGACATATTCATATCCGCAGATTGTGCAGCGCCATACAGTCTGACCGTCAGGAGTCTTTGAGACTGCTTCGGGCTTTGGTTTAATGTTGTTCTGGTAATACTCATAGGTTGCGGATCTGGCGTCACTTAAAACATCCATGTCAACGACATCTGCTATAAAGAGGGTATGGGTACCCAGATCCACACTGTTTACGACTCTGGCAGATATATATCCGTTTGTGCCCCTTGTGATGATCATCGTTCCGTGATCACCCCTTCTGCAGTCCTTGAAGTCCGCAAACTTATCGACATCTCGTCCGGACCGGAACCCAAAGTGCTTAAAGAGTTCAAAATCCGCTTCCTCGCTTATGATCGATACAGTGAAATTACCGCTTTCTTTGATCATATCATGAGTATAATTGCCCTTGTTTACAGCTATGGAGATGCGGTTTGGCTCACTTGTCACCTGTATGGCCGTGTTTGTGATGCAGCCGTTGTCCTTTCCGTTATATGCCGTTACGACAAAAAGACCGTATGAAAGCCTGTACATTGTTTTATTATTCATGTTCTGTCTCCTGTTTCATATAAATTTAAGATCAATAAGTTAAAATTAATTATTTACAGAATTAAAATTATGATATCTCAAGACTATTTTGTCACATTGCACGCCAAATGTCAAAAAAAAATTCAAATAAGATTATACAAAAGTCTTAATTGGTGTTAAAATATTTTATAAATTGGGGTGATTTTTTTAAAGGGTGTTTAGGAGTTTTTTTCGTCATGGATTTTTTTGAAAGGATCAAAAAGAGCTTTTTATCAGCGACTAAATCTGAAGATGAATCTGATACTCTGGCTTATATGCTCAGGGGCTCAGGCCTGTTGATGATATTATATTCGATCGTATTG